>DASSGZ010000615.1:0-8149 GCA_035693165.1 Chloroflexia bacterium
AACGCCGTCTCGGCGGCCGTCAGTTGGGTATCGACCACGTCACGCGCCGCCGCCGGGAGTTCCGGGCGGGGCACGGTCTCGCGGCGCACGCGGTTCAGCCGGTCGGCCTGGGCGGCGGCGGCGGCCCGCACGGCGGCGCGCTCATCGCGCTGCCCAGCCACCGGGCTGGGCACGAGGCTCAAGGAGATCAGCGCCAGTGCCAGCACGCCCGCCAGCACCAGGGCCACGCGCGGGCGGGGCATGGCCGGGCGGAAATCCTTCGCGCCGTCGCCGCCGCGGTCGGCCAGAATATCGAGCGCATCGACCCGCTGGCGCCCGATCAGGCGCGCCGCCCCGCCTGCCGGCAGGGGCTTATGCGACAGGGCCACCGCCGTGCCCAGCCGTTCGTCGAGGTCGAGATGCTGGTCAATCGCCCGCGCCAGCCGCCCCAGCGGGGGCCGATCCACGAGGTAGCTGCCGAGCAGCAGGACCAGCCAGCCCACCAGCGGGAACCAGAGTTCGCCGGCGGGCTCGGGGAGATCGATCAGCGTGAAGCGGTAGAGGGCCAGCAGGGCGCCGGTGGCGAGGAGCAGCAGCGGCAGCGTGGTCAGGGCGCGGGCCAGGAAGCGCCGCCGCCGCCAGCGCACGCTGAACGGCCGGGCACGGTTCGCGAACTCGCGCCGCCAGGCGTTCCCGTCTTCGGCCAGTACGTTCATCGCCTACTCCCACGCCGCTAGTCCAAGCAGGGGTCGTGTTTCACTATAAACGATCCGCCGGGCAACGGCAAGGGCAAGGCGGGGTGCCCGCTGGACCCCGCCTCCCGCGGATCGTACTGCTATCAGTACGCCGTTTGCGGGCCGGCGGTTCAGTTGGCCTATCGTGCGGCCTATTATAGCATGCAACGCGGGCGCAGTGGGCAAGCCGGGGGCGTCACGAACCGGGCGCCGTGTGCGCCTCGAAGACGATCACGATGCTGAAAGTACTGCCGTCCACCTGGTAGGCATAGCAGCCAGGGCCGCGGACGCGCGTGTAGCCCGGCCAGTCGCGCCAGGGCGCGGCGCTGCCGCTGCCGGCAGCAGTGTCCAGTTGCAACTCGGCGACGGGCGCGGGGCCGGTCCCGAAGCGCACCTCGTCCGGGCCGGCGAGTTGCCGCCCGCGCACCAGCACCGGCCCGCTATAGGCCGGCGCGGCGATCCAGAGCACTTTGCGGCCCAGCCAGGGCGCCGGGAAGAGGTCCGGCGTCGCGGTGAACGTGCTGTCCGCGTCGAACACCGGATAGACCGGGCCGGGGCCGAGCGCGGGCCCAAAGGCCGGCGCCACGCTCGCCGCCGGGCTGACGGGGCAGGGCGCGCCGGGGGCCAGAGCCGGCATCTGCAGCGGGCGGCGCAACGCATCCCACGGGCCGGCGGTCGGGGTGGCGGGCGGGGCCGTGGGCACCGGCGGCAGGACGCACCCGGCGACGACCACCGGCGCCGCCACGGCGATCAGGATCATCCAGGGACGCAGCCGCTGGGTCATTGGTATCTCCTATCGTGGTCGCGGAGGGGTGATCCCAACGGCACCCGTTCATGCTCACCGCGGAGACGCAGAGGACGCAGAGATCCTTTTTGGATTCTGCATGGCAGCGAGATACCCGAGATACCTTGGTATCGCAGTGCAGAGGCGCAGAAAGCACGGACATTCATTTTGCTATCCTTCATGCATAAGGCATCTCCTTAATCCCATAAAATCCTCTGCGTCCTCTGCGCCTTTGCGGTGCAATAGCAAGGCCGGGGCTTGACAGCCCGCCGGGGGCATGGTATGACAACGAGGATCGGCCCCTCCCGCGAACTATCCGGCCGGTCGCCTGGAGGCGCGCAGCACCATGAGCGCGGATGCCGAGGCGTTACGAGCCGCCTTCGACGCGGGCCTGCCGCCCACCCTGGCCGCCCTGATCCGCGAGGCGGCGGAACGGGCCCGGCGGCAAGGCGCCCCGCTCTACCTCGTCGGCGGCGCCGTGCGCGATCTGCTGCTGGGCCGGACGCCGCTCGACATCGACCTGGTGCTGCCCGGCGACGCGCCCCGCGTGGCGCGCGCCCTGGCCGCCGCCCACGGCCTGCGCGCGACCCAGCACGACGCCTTCGGCACGGCGACGGTCGAACTCGCGCCGGACCTGGCCCCGCCCCCACCGGCCAAGCCCGCGCTCGACTTCATCACCGCCCGCCGCGAACGCTACCCCGCGCCGGGCCTGCTGCCCGAAGTCACCCCGGCGGGCATGAACGCCGACCTGGCGCGGCGCGATTTCACCATCCACGCCATGGCGCTGCCCCTGGGACCGGACGGCGGGCCGCTGCTCGACCCGCACGGCGGGCAGGCCGACCTGGCGGCGGGCCGGATCCGTGCGCTGCACCCCGCCAGCTTCCGCGACGATCCCACGCGCATCTTCCGTGCCGCCCGCTACGCCGCCCGCTTCGGCTTCACCATCGAGCCGCAGACGGCGGGCTGGATCGCCGCCGCGCTGGACGCGGGCATGATGGACCGGCTCAGCCCGGCCCGCATCCGCCAGGAACTGCTGCGCACGCTGGCCGAGCCTGCCTCTAAAGAGGCACCCGCGCCCGCGCTCGACCTGCTGGCCGGGATGGGCGCGCTGGCGGCCGTGGACCCGGCCTTCACCTGGGATGCCGCCTGGGCGGTGGACTTCGCCTGCACGGGCGACCCGGCGGGGCGGCTGCTCTTGCTGCTCGACCGCCAGCCGCCCGCGGCCCGCCTGCGCATCGCTGCGCGGCTGGGAGTCGACCCGCGCCCGCTGGAGGAACTGGCCGCGCTGGCCGATCAGCAGATGGAGTTAGTCGGGGCCAGTCCCGCAGCGGTCGCCGCCCGCCTGCGGCCCTTCGCCCCGGCCACGCTGGACCTCTACCGCTGCCGCGCGCCCGCCCCGGTCGCCGCCATCCTCGCCCGCTACCTGGACACCTGGCGGCACGTCCGCCCGCTGCTCACCGGCGACGATCTGCGCGCCCTGGGTATCCCGCCGGGGCCGCGCTACCGCACGATCCTCGCCGCCCTGCGCGACGCCCGCCTGGACGGACGCGTCCAAAGCCGGGAGGATGAGATCGCGCTGGTCCGGGGCCTGATTACCTAACGTGGGCGTCCCCAATCGGACGCTGTCGCATGAAGGTGGGACGTGGGCGGGCTCGAACCACCATTCTACCCTCTCATACTGCTTGCGCTTCTGATTGGGTAAATCCTTGCCTTTAGCTGACACGTCCCAAGGTGTAATGCCGTATGCCGGTCAGTCGCCGGTGGCGCGACGCAGATGGAGGACGGCCCCGCCCGCCACCACCACCAGCAGCACCGTCGCCAGCAGCAGGCCGTTGAAGCCGAACAGGTCGATGAAGGGCACGCCAATCGTGGCGCCCAGCACCTGGCCCAGCGCCAGGAACACTGAGTAGAGGCCCATCACCGCGCCGCGGTTGCGTACCTGGCCCTCGGTGACATCGGCCAGGTAGGCCAGGGCCACGGGAGTGAAGGCGCTCTCGAAGAAGATCGCCACGACCACCAGCGGCACCAGGCCCCAGGTGCCCAGCGGCGCGGGCAGCAATTGCATGTTGATGACGAACAATACCACGCACAGCGCCAGCGCCCCGCCGATCGACATCAGCATGATGTTGGTTTTGCGCAGCCGGGCGTAGAAGTGGCTCCAGAAGTAGATACCGACCATCAGCGACAGGCCGAAGATGATGAACAGGTTGCTCACCTCGGCCCCGGTCCACCCGCCTTGCAACAACTGGGTCGGGCTGCGATAGCCGCGGCTCAGCAGGGGCGTGACATGGTTGAACCAGAGGCCCACCACGCCGTTGATGGCGATCCAGGCGGGGGCGAACTGCCACAGCCGCCGCAACCCCAGCAGGCTGCGATAGGACCGCAGGCGCTCACCCCACCCCGGTGTGCGCGTGACTGTCGCCGCCTCCGTCACGGTGCCCGCCTCCGCCGCGGGCGCCGTGGCGGCGTGGGCCGGGCGGCTCTCGCGGATGAATAAGAGGACCAGCACGGCGGCCAGGAAATCGAGCAACGCGATCCAGTGCAACCCGTCTTCCTTCAGGAAGTCCCACAGCCGGCCCCCCACGACCGGCCCCAGCCCGATGCCCACCAGCGACCCCAGTTCGTACAGGCCCATGACCCGCCCGCGCAACGCCGGGTGGCCGCTGGTCATGTCGGACAGGAAGCCAAGGGTGCCGGGCGTGGTGGCCGAGGTCGCGAGCCCCTCCAGCAGGCGCCCGATGGTGATGACCCAGAGGAAGGTGGTCAGCGGGTGGAGCTGCACGGCCAGCCCGGCGATGATCGGCCCGGCCAGCAAGAAGGGCTTGCGCCCGATGCTGTCGCTCCAACTGCCGAAGACGGGCGCCAGTAACAGTTCGACCACGAAGAAGGCCGTGGTCAGCCCGGCAATGACGCCGGGGTTAATCGCCTGGTCGGCGCCGCTGACTACCCGATTCAGATAGAAGCCGAGCAGCACGCCCGTCGCCCCGCTCGCGCAGCGCAGCAGGAAGCCGACCACGATGGCGGTAATCAGCGAGCCGTTCAGGTGCTCGCGCAGACTGGAGGGCGTGGGTGCAGGGGGAACCGGCGCCACCTCCGTTTGTTGCGTGCCTAACGTCAATCCGGTACTTCCTTATCGCATCCATATCGTGCTCAACCGAGCAAGGGGCCGGTCGTGCCCGGCGCAAGGCGCACTGCCCGCCTGGGGGCGCACCCCACCGGCCCCGGAATCCGGCCACACCATTCCTGGCTGGTTCCACCCATTACATACGCAAGATTTTGGCCCACGTTACGAAGCCTTTGGGGATCCGAACAATGAACGAATGTTCCATACGAATCTACCACAGGCCCCGCATGGAGTCAAACGGCTAGACAGGTCCCCGGCTTTATGCTACACTGGCGCCATGCCTCCGCACGCCGCATTTCCCTTCACGGCCCTCGTGGGCCAGGACGAAGTGAAGGATGCCCTGATCCTGGCCGCGGTCAATCCACGGGTCCAGGGCGTGCTGCTGATCGGGCCGAAGGGCACCGGCAAGACGACCGCCGTGCGCGGGCTGGCCGATCTGCTGCCGGAGATCACCCACAGCCTCTGCCCCAACGGCTGCGAACCGGCCTGGGCCTTGCAGGACCCCGAGCGGCTCTGCCCCGACTGCCGCGACAAGCTCAACCGCGGCGAACCGATCTCCTATATCGCCCGCCAGGCCGTGGTCGAGCTACCGCTCAACGCTACGCTGGACGACGTGGTGGGCGGCGCCAACGTCCGGCTCAGCCTGGAGCAGCAGCACCTGCGCTTCGACCCCGGTATCCTGGCCCACGCCCACCAGAACATCCTCTATATCGACGAGATCAACCTGGTGGCGCAAGAGGTGCTCGATGCCATCCTCGATGCGGCGGCCACCGGCTATTGTGTGGTGCGCCGGGGACGGCTGGCGGCGTCCTATCCGTCGCGCTTCGTGCTGATCGGCTCGATGAACCCGGAGGAAGGCTTCCTGCGCCCGCAGATCATCGACCGCATCGGGCTGCGGGTGATCGTGGGCGCGCTGACCGACCCGGTGGAGCGGCTGACTATCGCCCGCCACGTCCATGCTTTCGGCGACGACCCCGAAGCCTTCGCCGCGCAGTATGCCGGGCTCACGGCGGCAGCGGCGGCCAGTATTGCCCGCGCCCGCGCCGCGCTGCCCGCCGTGCGCGTCAGCCCCGCCGCCGAGGAAGCGGCCATCCGCCTGATCACGCGCCTGGGCATCGAGTCGAACCGCAGCGAGATCGTGCTCTTCGAGGCCGCCCGCGCCTATGCCGCCATCGACGAGCGCGCCGAGGCCACGGTAGCCGACGTGCGCGCCGTGGCGCCCCTGGTCCTGCGCCGCCGCCGCAGCAGCGGCACCGACGCCTTCTGGGCCGCCACCCGCGAGGAAGAATCGCTCATTCAGGCCGAACTCGCCGCCCTGCAACCCCGCGCGCCCCGCGCCCGCCGCGCCACGAACCGCGCGCCCGCCGCGCTTGGCGGGGACGGATCAAGGCGCGTCTAGCGCCTGCAGGCGCCGCTCCACCTGATCGCGCAGCGCCGCGCTGGGGTTCAGGTCCAACACCTTCTGAAAGTCGGCGCGCGCTGCTTTAAGGTCGCCGGCATCCATATACGTCAGACCACGCCCATAATAGGCATCCCCGCTATCCGGCTGGTTCTCTATGACGTGATTGTAATCAGCCAGGGCTTGCGGGTAATCGCCGCGCTCCGCATACGTTTCCGCGCGGGCTAGATACATCGGCAGCGAGTCGGAGTTGAGCGTAATCGCGCGATTAAAGTCGGCGATGGCCCGATCATAGTCCTCGCGCTCCTGATAGATCAGGCCCCGATAGTAATACACATCGGCAAAGTCAGACTTCAAGTGGATGACCCGCCCATAGTCGTCCAAGGCGTGATCATAGTCGTGGTTCGCTTGGTATACCCGGCCCCGGATGTAATAGGCTGCGGTCATGTCCGGTTGGAGCGCGATTGCTTTGTCCAGATCGCTAAGGGCGTGTTCTGCCTCGCTCTTTTCCGCGTAAATCCGTCCGCGCAAAAAGTAGGCTTCGGCATAGCCCGGCTGCGCCTCAAGCGCTTGATTCACCTCATCCAGCGCTTGATCGAAGGCGCCGCGCATGTCAAGGTCTACTGCGCGATTGAGATGCCGCAGCCCAGGACTGGGGCGAGGATCCGGGGTGGTGGTCGGCGTGGGTGGGAGAGCGTGCACAGTCGGTGTAGCCGGAACCACGGTCGGCGCGACAGGCGTCGGCGTGAGCACCACCTCAGACGGACCTCCACAACCACTTAGGCCCGCCAGCGCCAGTGCGCTAATGAGAACGATTAGCCCGCGTATCAAACGCATCGATATCCGCGTCCTCCAGGTGATGGGCTGCTGTGCAGGAACATGCCGGCGCCTCATTATACCACATGGGAATGCGGAATCATCCTATCGTAGTTGAAATTGGGTATACACAGATAGGCGACGGGCCGGTTTGCAACCGGCCCCTACAACGCAAGAGGGCTGCGGGCCGGTTTGAAACCGGCCCCCACAACGCGAAATACCGGGTCAGCGGGCCGCGCCCGCGCCGACCGGCGCTTCCAGGCGGTACAGCATCTCGCCCGCGTGGGGCACCAGCAGCAGGCCCTCCGCCTCGCGCCCGGCCCATTCGTGCGGGTCGATGGTCCGGTAATCGGCGTAGCCCAGGTTGACAAGGCGGCAGCGCTCTTCGGGGATGCCGGTCGCCAGCGTCACCTGGATGCGCGGGCTTTCGATGCCCGTGGCGGCGTCGTAGGTGCCGGTGCCCTTGACGTGGGTGCTATGCGCCAGGATGCCCCCCGGCACGTCCTTGAAGCGATCCCACTGCTTGACGAAGTAATCGCGCACATGGTAACCCACGGAGTCGATCAGCGCGCCGTGCGTGTATGAGATCTCGGTGATGTGCGGCGCGTAGATAATCACCTCGCCCCCGTCGGCCACCACCGGCTCGGTCTTGTACATGCCCTTGGCCGCCGTCCAGAGGTCGTCGTAGATCTCCGACGGCATCGACAGCACGCGCCGGAACGGGCGCGGCATATAGCGGATATTGAGTTGCGCGGAGAGATCGGCGGCGGCACTCCAGGCGTCATAGACCGGCCCCACATACAGGCCATGCAGATCGGCCCCCTGCATCACCATCGCGGCGCAAACCGCGGGCTTGGGCACGAACTCCGCCGCCCGGTGGATCACCCGGCGCACCGGCGTATCCTTCACGCCGATCAGGCTCATGCTGGTGACCAGGGCACCCAGCCAGTGCGTGAAGTTGACGATCTCGCCGCCGGCGATGCCGGGGAAAAAGTACTTGGCCCCGCCGGAGAACCCCACCACCTCGTGCGGAAACACCGGCCCGCAGATGATCAACTGGTCGTAGTCGAAAATCAGCCGGTTGAGCACCACCGGCACCTCGGCGGACAGCAGGCCGTCGCTCAGGCGCGCCGCTTCCTCGCGCGAGATCGTGCCGATGGTTTGCAGCGCCGCCGGCGTGTCCCAGTGATGGTTGAACACCGTCACGTTGGGGTAGCGCGTCGCGCGCTCGGCGGTGGGCACGCCCACCAGCCGGGCGATGGCATCGTCGGACATCGGCGGGTGGGTGCCCAGGGCGATGAGGTAGTCGAGCC
>DASSGZ010000616.1:0-5766 GCA_035693165.1 Chloroflexia bacterium
GGCCTGCCTGATCCCGATCGTGCTGATCGTGCTGGCGTTCTTCTTCCTGCGCAACCGCATGGGCGGCAATCGGGCGACCCCGGCCATTGCGCCGAACCAGCCGTACGTCCCGCCGCAGCAGGGCGGCTATCCGCCGCAGCAGGGCGGCTATCCGCCGCAGCAGGGTGGTTATCCGCCGCAGCAGGGCGGGTATTACCCGCCGCAGCAGGGCGGCGGCATTGGCGGCAACATCGCGTCCGGTGGCCTGGGCGCGCTAGCCGGTGGAGCCATCGGCTACGAACTTGGCCGGCACGCCGGGGAGAACCAGGGCGGCCAGGCCGGGGTGCAGCCCGGCTACGCGCCCGACTTCGGCGGCGGGGGCGGCGGCATCATCGACTCGGCCAGCGGCGGTAGTGGCGCAGACTTCGGCGGCAGCGGCGCGGACTTCGGTGGCGGCGCCAGCTTCGGCGGCGGCGCAGACGCCGGTGGCGGCGGGGCCGACTTCGGCGGCGGTGGCGACACCGGCGGCGGCGACATCGTCTAGCGCCGTGCCGGTTTGAAACCGGCCCCTACAGAGATAGGATGCGTAACAGCAGAAAAGCGTATCGCCCCGGCAGGGTGCCGGGGCGATACTTTTGCGGCGGGGGTCGACGGCGCGGCCGTCAGCACTGTTCGAGGTGGCGCATCACGCTGAGCAGGAGCTCGACGCCGGTAAACGGCGTGATCAGCACCTCGCTGGCCTGGATCTCGGCCTGATAACTGGCCGGGAGTTGGGCCGGGTAAAGGACGATGATGCGCTCGCGGGGCACGTTGTAGCCCTGGCGGAGGTGCCGGGCCACGCGCAAGCCGTTCATGGCGGGCAAGGCATGATCGAGCAGGTACAGGTCCGGGGCGCGGTCCTCGATGTGCAACAGCACTTCCGGGCCGTTGCCGACCACGGTGAGCTCGTAGCCGGCGGCCCGCAAGACCGGCTCGGCGGCGGTGATCAGGTCGGGGTCGTTGCTGGCAAGCAAGAGCCGCCCCCCCTGCGGGCGAGCGGCGGTCTGGGCAGGCGGGCGCGGGGCATTCTGGGCGCTGCCGGGCGCGGAACTCGTTGGTTTTTCTGCTTTAGCCATTGTATCCATTGCTCTCCTGGCGTGGGGCTAGCGAAGAGGTGAGATCGGTGGGCGGATCGTTATGTCGCGCGCACCATCCCCACTCTACTTTAGCACGAAGCGCTTACAGATCGCTGTAAACAGCTTACCAGGGGCTTACAGAGCCGCAATAATTCGCGCGGCCAACTTACCAACGCGCCTGCGGCAAGGAGTAATTTTAGGTGGAAGCGGGATCGCGCCGCCGCTCTCCCTTACCGCTCGGTAGTACTGCCTGTTACGTATGGGGCAGCAGCGAGAGCAACCGGGCGGGGTCGTGCTGCGCCGCGGGCCGGTTTGAAACCGGCCCCTACATCGACGGCCAGCACCAGGGACGCCAGATCTACCGTGGCGCTGCGCCGCGGGCCGGTTTGAAACCGGCCCCTACACTGCACCGAGGCGGCGGGCCGGTTTGAAACCGGCCCCTACAGCATGGGACGAACCAGGCCGGCGACTAGGGCGTGAAGCGCTTGAACACGGCCACGCCGTTCTGCCCGCCGAAGCCGAACCCGTTGACGAGCACGACGTTCATGGGCATGGGCCGCGCGGTGTTGGGCACGTAGTCCAGGTCGCATTCGGGATCCGGGTATTCGTAGTTGATGGTGGGCGGGGCGACCTGGTCGCGCAGGGCCAGCGTGGCCGCGATGCCCGACATGACGCCCGCGGCGCCGAGCAGGTGACCGATCATCGACTTGTTCGAGCTGATCGCCAGCTTCGCGGCGTGCTCGCCGAAGGCGCGTTTGATGGCGGCGGTCTCGGCCACGTCGTTGAGCGGCGTGCTGGTGCCGTGGGCCACCACGTAATCGACATCGGTGGGTTGCAGGCCCGCATAGCGGATGGCGCGGGACATGGCCAGGGCCGCGCCCGCGCCGCCCGGCGCCGGGGCGGTGATGTGGTAGGCGTCGCCGGTTTGCGCGCCGCCCAGCACCTCGGCGTAGATGCGCGCCCCGCGGGCCTGGGCGTGCTCCAGCGACTCCAGGATCACCGCGCCCGCGCCCTCGCCGAAGACGAAGCCGTCGCGCTTGGCGTCGAAGGGCCGGCTGACTTCTTGCGGTTGGCGCGTGGTGTTGCGCGAGAGCGCCTGCATGTTGCCAAGCCCGGCGACGGCGATCGGCGTGAGGCCCGCCTCGGTGCCCCCGGCGATGACCACATCAGCTTCGCCGCGCCCGATCAGGTGGTAGCCGTCGATGAACGAATAGACGCTGCTGGCGCAGGCGGCCACCGAGGTAATGACGGGGCCTTTGGCGCCGAATTCCAGCGAGACCTGCCCGGCGGCCATGTTGGGGATGATCGAGGGGATGAAGAACGGGCTGACCCGGCCCATGCCCTTCTTCTCCATGACCTCGATCTCGTTCTGCATATCGACCAGGCCGCCGCCGCCGGTGTTGAAGGCCACGGCCACCATCTCGGCGTTGGCCTCGGTGATGCTGAACTCCGCGTCGGCCAGGGCCTGGGCCGCGGCGGCCAGGGCGAAGTGGACGAAGCGGCCGGTGCGGCGCACGTCGCGAGCGTCCATGTACTTGGTCGGGTCGAAGTCCTTGACCTCGCAGGCGATCTTGACGGGGTAGTTGCTCACGTCGAAGCGGGTGATCGGCCCCGCGCCGGAGACCCCCGCACAGAGGTTGCGCCAGTACTCGGCGGCGGTATGGCCGATGGGCGTGACCGCGCCCATCCCGGTGACGACAACGCGGCGTGCGTTGCTATACATGCAGGTCCCTCTCTTTACGTGCCCTGGTACTTGCGGACCACGACGCACGCGTTGTGGCCGCCCAGCCCAATCGCGTTGCTAATCGCCACATCAATGTCTTTTTCGCGCACCCCGCCCCCGGTGTTGTAGTCGAGATCGCAATCCGGGTCGGGGGTGGAATAGTTGGTGGTGGGCGGGATCACGCCCTCCTGGACCGCCTTCACGGCATTAATCGCGCCGATGGCGCCCGACGCGCCCATCATGTGACCGGTCATCGACTTGAACGACGACACGACCAGGTCGCGGGCGTGCTCGCCGAAGGTCTGCTTGATCGCCAGGGTCTCGACACGGTCGTTGAGCGGGGTGCCGGTGCCGTGGGCCACGATGTAATCGACATCCTCCGGCGCGATCCCGGCCTTGTGCAGGGCCATGCGCATCATGCGAATCGCGGCGCCGCCGGACTCCGACTGGCCGAACATGTCGAAAGCGTCGTTGCTCGACCCATAGCCGATCACTTCCGCGTAGATGCGCGCGCCGCGGGCCTGGGCATGTTCCAGGTCTTCCAGCAGCAGGATACCGCAGCCCTCGGAGAGGACGAAGCCGTTGCGGTTTTTGTCGAACGGCTTGCAGGCGCGCGCCGGGTCGGGATCGTTGCCCAGGCCGCGCATGACGACGAAGCCGGCCAGCACCAGCGGCACAATCACGGCATCGGTGCCGCCCGCCAGGATGGCGTCGGCATCACCGCGGCGGATCGTCTCCCAGGCTTCCCCGATGGCGTGGCTGCCGGTGGCGCAGGCCGAGGCCACGGCCATGTTCGGCCCGCGCGCCCCCACGGCGATGGCTACCTGGCCCGACGCGCTGTCGGGCAACATGTTGGCGAGAAAGAAGGGGCTGAGCCGGCGCGGGCCGCGCTCCTCCAGCACCTTCTGCTGGTTCAAGATGATGCCCAGTCCGCCCGCCGCCGAACCGATGATGATGCCCGTCCGGTCGGCATTCTCCGGCGTAATCTGGTACCCGGCATCGCGCAGAGCTTCCTGCGCGGCCACCACCGCGAACTGGACGCTGCGGTCCATATGCCGCAGTTCCTTGGGATTGATGCCGGCGTTGTCGAAGTTCTTGACTTCGCCGCCAATCTGGATCTCGTAGGGGCTGGGGTCGAACAGCGTGATCCGCGCCACGCCGGGCTTGCCCTCCTTGAACGCGGTCCAGGTCTCTTCGAGATTATTGCCCACCGGGGTGAGTGCACCCATCCCCGTCACGACGACTCTGCGCATGCTTCTGCTTCCTGTGGCTCACTTCCTGATTCACTACATTCACTATCCGGTCGGTTAAAAAAGGCCATCCGAGTATACCATACCGGGGCGGCATCATCCAAGGGGCTAGACCATCGCCAGGCCGCCGTTGACGTGCAGCACCTGGCCGGTGATGTAGGCGGCATCGTCGCTGGCGAGGAAAGCAATGGCGTTGGCGACCTCGTCGGGCTGGCCGTAGCGCTCCATGGGGATGCGGGCGAGGAGGGCCTTCTTCACGTCGTCGGGCAACACGGCGGTGATGTCGGTCTCGATGAAGCCGGGCGCCACGGCGTTGGCGGTGATGCTGCGCGCGGCAAACTCGGCGGCGACGGACTTGGTGAAGGCGATGAGGCCGGCCTTGGCGGCGGCATAGTTGGCCTGCCCGGCGTTGCCGGTGACGCCCACCACCGAGGACACGGTGACGATGCGGCCGTAGCGCTGGCGCACCATCTGGCGGCTGGCGGCCTTGACCAGGAAGTAGGTAGCGCGCAGGTTGGTGTTGAGCACGTCGTCCCACTCGGCCTGGCTCATGCGCATCAACAGGTTGTCGCGGGTGATGCCGGCGTTGCTGACCAGGATGTGCAGCGCGCCCAGTTCCTTGGTCACGCGGGTGACGAGGGCGTCGACCTCCGCCGGGTTGCTCACATCGGCTTTGACGGCGATGGCTTTGCCGCCCGCCGACTCGATCAGGCCGACCACTTCCTGGGCGGGGGCCTCGCTGGCGTTATAGTTCACGGCCACCGTGGCGCCGTCCTGGGCCAGCCGCAGGGCCGTCGCCCGCCCGATGCCGCGCCCCGCCCCGGTCACGAGCGCCACCCGTCCTTTTAAATCTGCCACGTTGCTACCTCCTGTGCATCAATGCGTCCGACCGATTTCAGATCGCCCGATCTTAGCACAGGCATTGTCGCCTTGTCAAACTGCGTGACGCTTTTGCCCCACGAAGGCGTGAAGGACGCGAAGATTGTTGGTATCAGTCGTATTCTTCACGTCCTTCGCGGGGCATTTATGCATGGGTGGCGGCGCGGCGGGGTTACGCGATGCCGACCAGGCGCAGGTTGCGCGGGTGTTCGAGCAGGAAGCTGAACTGGAGTTCCCGCTTGGCCTGCGGCTCCAGCACCAGGTCCCATTGCAGCACGTTGAGGCCGGTTTGCTCGGTGGGGCGCGGGGTGGCGTCCTGCAGCTTGGCCTTGATCTCTTCGTGGCGCGACAGCGGCACCTGGTCGTAGACGGTGACTCGCGCGGGCACGGCCAGGTGGCTGGTCAGCGTGATCTGGTAAGCGTAGAGCGTGCGCTTGGTGTTGCCGACCAGGGCCTTGGCCGTGCTCTGCTCGGTCAGCTTGCGCTCGACGGTCAGCCGGTCGTCCACGCCCAACTGGACCTCGAAGGTGGCGCCGGGGGCGATGGTCTCCAGGGCGGTGGTGCCGACAAAGTCGGCGTCGTGGAAGATGGCCGCCGAGCCGGGCAGCAGGCTGAAGTCCGAGTTGTTGGTGATGGTGGCGCGCAGATAGGCTTCCTCGGCCAGCTTGGGCACGGTGATGTAATCGAGCTCGGCGGGCAAGTCGAACGTCGTGATGGTGGTGCGGTGCGGCGAGCCGTCGGCGGGCACGGCGATGGGCCGGGCCACGCGGTAGGTAACGGCGGCGCCCGCGCTCTCGATCGCGGCGGTGGCCTGTTGCAC
>DASSGZ010000617.1:0-3189 GCA_035693165.1 Chloroflexia bacterium
GCACCTGCTGCACACCGGCGCAGATCCTGATCCCGCGCGACGATCTGGGCGAGCCGGGGCGCTGGGCCGTCTGCCTGGCGACCGGTGCCTGGTACGAGGCGCGCGACGGGCGCTTTGTCGCCACCGCCGTCCCGCGCGAGGGGGCCATCGTGCCCGCCCCGGCGCCCTCGCCCGTGGGCTGGGGCGCCGGCGACGGCGGCTGGACCGGCGGCGATGCCCGCCCGGCCATCGTGCCCGGTGTGCGCATCGACCTGAGCAAGGAAAGCTACGCCTAGGAGGGCCCCGGCCATGGAACAGGCAATCGTCCTGCCGGGCACCGGCGACGAGGCGATGGAAGTGCGCTGGACGGTGGATCTGGCCGCCGCCGGGCGGACGGCGCAATGGGCGCGCGGCAATCCCGCCCTGCTGGCCCAGGAGGTGGCCGAGATGGGCACCTACTTCCCGCGCTGGGTGCTCAGCGTCAGCGACGGCACGGCGCTCACCCGCTGCGCCCGCTGCGCCGATCTGCTGGTCTTCCGCGAGGGCAAGCTGCGCTGCCTGCGCTGCGGGCGGGCCGGGCAGGGCAAGCACCTGGCCTGGACCGGCCACCTGCCGGTGCCGGTGGCCGGGCTGCCGGGCGCGCTCGAACGCATCCACGCGCACCCGCACCCCGGCTACCCGCTGGTGCGCCTGGGCGCCACGCTGCTCTGGCTCGTGCCGCTGCTGGCCTGCTACCCGGCGGACTGGCCGCGCACGCCCCCAACAGTGCGCTACGACGCGGAGATCTTTCGCATCCTGGGCATCCCGGTGCCGGACGCGCGCCACCACATTGTCTCCGGCAGCGCGATGTGCCTTTACGGCTGGGACCAGTGGCGCGCGGTGACAATGCGCGTGGTGCTGCAACAGCGCGTGGTCAACCACGTCGCCAGCCTGCTCAAGATCGGCGACGGGCAGGCGCCGGTCGCGGCCTTCGCCGGGAAGCAACACATCTACCAGGACCGGGATGACTGGCGCTAGCCGGTGCGGGCCGGTTTGAAACCGGCCCCTACACCGCAACCCGTCGCGCATATACGACCATTGGCGCGGCCTGTCGCAAACCTGCTCCTACACAATACGCATCCTACCGCTGTAGGGGCCGGTTTCAAACCGGCTCGGCACAGGATACGTCCGGTCGCGCGTATCCCGCCGCTGTAGGGGCCGGTTTCAAACCGGCCCGTGCCGAAACACATCGCCCGACAGGACGGGTGCGGTGTAGGGGCCGGTTTCAAACCGGCCCGCGCCGGCTGAAGACCCGAGAAGGAGCCTACGATGACGAACCTCGTCGTCTTGATGAGCGCGAGCGCCTACGCGGCGGCTTGTGCCGAGTTCGCGCGCTGGGCCGCGCACGGGCGCCGGATGGGCGGCGCGGCCTGGGAGGCGGTGGTCTATCCCCTGGTCGGGATCGTCGCCCGGCCCGGCATGGCGCGCAGCCCGCTGGAGGCGACGCCGCTGGCCGCGTGTGCGGCGCTGGTGGTCCCGCGGGTGGTGCTGCCCCCGCCCGAACTGGCCCATTACGGCGCCACCTGGGCGCGCCCCGCCGCGGCCCGCGACCCCGCTGGAGCGGCCCGGTTGCAGGCCCGGCTTGACACCGTCCGCGCTCAGCATCCGCGGCTCGACTGCTACGGGCGGATGCACTCGCATCCCTGGCCGCACCGGCAGCCGCGCCCATCGGGCACCGACTGCGCCGAGCACCTGACCGGCGCGCTCGACGCGAACCGCGCCGCCGGGTTGCCCTGGGCGCTCGGCCTGATCGCCGCTGCGCCGGGTGCCGGGGCGGCGGCGTGGCCCATCGCGGCCCACGCCCTGGGCGCGGGCGGCGCGATCACCGACCTGGGACCGGTGCGCTTGGTGCGCGACGCCGATCCGCGCGTGCGACAGGTGCTGGCCCGACCCGGTTGGGCGACCCCCACCGGCGCGCGGCGGCTGGATCGGCAGGTCGCCGCGCTCACGGCGCGCGGGGTGGCGGTGACGGCGCTACCGCTGCACCGCGGCTGGTACGGGCTGGTCCTGCGCCCGCCGGGGCGTTCGGCTCGCCTGCTGGCGCTGCCGCCCGGCTATCCCACCGCCGCACCCCGGTTGCTGCGGCCCGCTGCCGGCGGCTGGACCGGCGCAGCCGTGCGGGCCGCCCGGCCGCGCAGGGATGGCTATGACTGGTGTCCCTATCCGCTCATGCAGGAGGTGTCCTGATGCCGGGTCTACCCACGTATGAGGAACAGCCCGCGCTAAAGACCAACGAGGACGGCGCGATAGATCGCGCGGCGCCGCGCGACGGGTCACGGGAAGACGCACTCCTCGACAGGGTTGCCGATGACCGGCAGGCGGCGTACTATGCGCGGATCGTTCCGGTGCTGGGGGCCGGGTTGCGCCATGCGCGCATCGCCGTCTGCGGCGTGGCCGCGATGGCGGATGCGGTAGAGCGGCTGGCGGGATGCCGCGCCGTCCGCTGGTGGATCGCCGACGACGCGCCCCTGACGCCCGCGCATCCGCTGGTGCGGGGCAGCGGCGCGGCCGCGGGCGCGCTCGCCGGGCCGGCGCTGGCCGCCGGGTTGCAGGCCCATAACGCCTGGGAGACGGGCTGGGAGTTCCGCCACTACCCCGCCCTGACCCCGGCCACGCAGGCGATGCTGGCCGCTGCCTGGCGCGCCGCCCCACCCGACCTGCTGCTGGGCGGGGGCGATGCTGTGACGCTGGCGGCCCTGGCGGCCCTGGCGCGCGATCTCGCCGTGCCCGCGCTGCTGGTCGCCCACTACGCCGGGGCCGACCCCAGCGCAGCTTGCCTCGCCTTGTTGCCCGGTGACGGCGGCCACGGGCGCGACTGGCCCGACCTCTGCGCGGCCCTCGGCGCGCCGCCCCTGGCCGACCCGGCGGCGCTGCCCGCCACGCCCGCCGCCTGGCACGCCTGGACCGAGGCCAACGGCCTGGCCGCCCTGCTGGCGCGCGCCCTGCTCACCCCCGGCAGCCCGCCCGCCGCGCCCGCCCTCGACCGCATCCTCTGGCGCGAGCGCCGCACCGTCGCCGTCCTGGGCACCGCCGCCTGGCCCTGGACGGTCCAGTACGCGAACCTCGCTGTGGCGGGCCGGCGACGGGTGGTCAGTGGTCAGTGGTCAGTGGCCGGTAGTGGCGAGCCGTCAGATCTGTCTACACACTCAACTCCTACAAGTACTCAGCACT
>DASSGZ010000618.1:0-2868 GCA_035693165.1 Chloroflexia bacterium
GCCCAGGCCAGCAGCCACCACGCGGCCTATGTGCTGGTCTTTCAAGATCTCGCCCAGGTGCGCGACGAAGCGCTGATCCAGGATCTGCTGACCAACTCGGGCCTGAAGATCGTCCTGGGCGGCATCGGCGACACCGACAGTACCCGCTTCAGCAAGCTCTTCGGCACCCATGAACGGCTCTTCCGCTCGCAGACCGCCAGCAGCGGGCGCGGCCAGGGCCATAACCAGAGCAGCGGGCACAGCCAGAACAGCGGCAGCAGCCACCGCGGGGCGACGGAGAGCCGGCAGCAGAGCGTGGGCTGGGGGCTGATCCCCCGCAGCCGGCCCGACTTCACGCCGACCGAACTGCGCCAGCTTCGCGACCACCACGCCGTCGTCGAGCGGCGCGACAACCGCGGCCACCTGACCCCGGCGCTGCTGATTCATTTCGATGCTACGCTCACGCGCACCCTCACGGAACGCCAGCGGCGCGAGCGGCTCGGCTCCGATGCCGAGCCATTGAACCACCTCCGCCCGCTCCTGCCGCTCGCCGGTGGCCCACCCGAATCCGCGATCCCATCTCTTTCCGAGGAGGATGCTCCCGCCGCGCCGGCACCTGATGCGCCCGCTACGCGAGGGTTGTCGAACTCTGACTCCTCTGTCTATCGGGGCAGCACCGCAACGCAAGTGTCACCGGCCGGGCCGTTGCCGGCGGATCGCCGCATGGCGGAGGCACGGCCATCCGTCGCCAGCGGCACCCCTGTTGCTTCCGCGGCCACTCAAGAGATGCCGCCCACCGCACCAACTCGCGCCGCAGATGCGCCAGCTTCACCCAACCCGGTACGCATTACAATGAGCGCGCGCCCATCCGATCCGCCGACAGACTCGCGGCCGGCTGATAGTCTTGTGGCGGCCCCCGGCAGCACCGAGCAGCGCCGCGGCGCGGCCACCGCTGCCGGTGGCGGCACTACGCCCGCAGATAGCTTCCCGGCTCCCGTTCCATCAGGACCGCTTCCGCCGGAACCCGGCGCCCCGACCACCCGCGGCCGCTCCCGCACGAGTGCCCGCCGGCTGCGCGCGGCGTCGACCTCGATCTCGACTCAGACACCGCTGCCGCTTGCCGAGACGGTGGGCAACGCCGGCATGGCGCCCCGAAACGATGCCTCACCCGCAAGTGAGGCGCCGGCACGACCCGTCCCCGCCGCACCGGAGAAGAGCATACCGCCGCTGTGTGTTCCTGCCCTGGCTCAGGAACTCGTCGAGCAATTGGACTTCAACAGCAACGATGCGGTGTTCCTGGTCCGTAAAGCCAGGCAAAGCGGCTACACGACGGAAGCATTGCGGGAGTTGGTTGCCCAGACGGGGGCGACAGCCGCTGACGATGCGCAGGCGCGCGCCGGTCTCTTCGTGCGCCTGACCGTGAACGCGCCTCTGCCCGACACGAACCCGGCAGACCCGGCGGATTAGTCTCCCTGTTGTTGGCCGCCAACCCCGATAGGGGAGGGCGCACGGGGAACGCCGGTTCCCGAAAGGACCAAAGCTAATGGCGCAGACCCTGCCGCCGCTCCCGCCCTTGAGCCGCTCCCTGCTCCGCTGGATCGGAGACGGCGGACTAGCGACGGGTGATCAGCTTGCGCGCCGCTTCTGGCCGCCGGATGGGCACGCCCGCAGCCCCTATGTGTACCTCCATCGCCTGGAACAACAGGGCTACATCCGCTCCCGCCGGCATCAGGTGCTGGGGCGCGTGCAACCGCTCTATGTGTTGACGGCTGCGGCGAGCACGGCGTTGCAAATCGATCCGCCGTTCGTGCGGATCGACTGGCCCCCGCCCGCCGAATATGAGCATCTGGCCCTGGCCCAGGAGACCCGCCTGTACCTGGAACAGCAACTCGCCAACTCTGCTGGCGGCGCCATCCTTGCCTGGCGCTCGGATTATCTCCTGCGGCATCTCTACCCGCCTACCGGAACCCAGGAACATATCCCAGATATACAGGCCAAACTATGCTTTGGTCCTCGGCAAAGGGTTGAAACCTACCAGATCGAAATTGACGGCGGCCACTATCACGGCAAGATGCTGGCGCGGAAGGTGGCGCAGTACGGCGCCCAGCCGCACAAGGTCATCTGGGCCTGCCGGACGCATCGCGCAGCGCGCATCGCACGGGCGATCCAGCCGTACCCGAATATCCAGATCCTCGCCCTGGACCTTGCTAACGCACGGCGTCAGGAATGAGTATGCAGAGCGATTGCACCCCGACGCCCAGCCAGCAGCGTCTGCTGCGCGCGCTGTACGACGAAGGCGGCCTCAGCACCGCGCTGCTCGCCCAATATGTGGCCGCCGACCTGTCCAAAAGCCGGCTCCATCGGGCGCTGACCCAGCTCCAGGCCGGCGGGCTGATCCGCAGCCAACTGGTCCAGCAGGAGCGCTGCTGGGTGCTGCATTATGACGGCAGCCGCGCGTTGGGTTGCACGCCGGTCCACGGCGAAGCCCGCTATCGCTGCCCCACGATCAGCCAACTGGCGGCGAAGGCCCTCAGCCTTCAGTTGACCATGACGCTGCGCGGCCTGGGCTGGACCTGGGTGCGGCCGGTCCACTACAATCCCAGTCACCCCAAGCCCGACGCCACGCCGCAATATCAGGCGGTCTACCGGGCCGTGGCGTATCACTTCCAACAGCACATGGAAAACGCTCCCGACGATGCGGCGCGCGCTGCTCCGATCTTGCACCCCAGCCACGTGCCGGCGGGGCTAAACGACTGGGTGGCGTGCCCCGTTGCCCGGCCTCAGCAGACCGTGGTGCTGATCGTCCACCCGATCGGCGGGACGCGCCACTTCTGGACGACGTATGACCAGGCGCGCCGGAAGCGGAGCCCGGCCAAGACGGCGGCTTCT
>DASSGZ010000619.1:0-8012 GCA_035693165.1 Chloroflexia bacterium
CTGGTCGCTCAGGAGCATCTTGCCAGCGTGGTGAGTCTCTTGGTGCGGCGCCCAGGGCGCAACAAAACGGAACCCGGCCATAGCCGGGTTCCGCACATTTCCTTAAAGCTAAGCTTGGAATGGTTAGTAATAGCCGTAACCAGCAGGCAACGGCGTGAAGGTGGGCAGCGGTTTATCCGGCCTCCCGCCCCGATCTATCGGTGGAGTAGCGCGGATTGGCAGATTGACCGCCTTGCCGTTGCGGTTCACGGTGAGAGTCAACGCCTGCCCGCTGTCTACCGCAGTGGCGATGTGGTTTAAGACGATCTGCTGCGCCTGAGTCGTGGAGGTGAGCGCAGTGCCGTTCAGCGCCGCCAGGACATCCCCGACCTCGACGCCGGCTTTGTCAGCCCCCTCGCCCGGCACGATGTCAACGACCTTGAGGTTGGGATCGACCGTGATGCCAAACTCCGGCCCTGGACTGAGCGTCTGCAAATCGGTATAGGATGTCGCGGTGGCGGGCGCTGGCGCCTCAGTCTCTGAGGTGTTGGGGATGGTTTGCGTGCCGGGGGTCGTTGCCTTGGGTTCTGTTGCAGGACCGCCTGGGGAACCACAACCCGCCAGTAAACCCATCAGCAGCAGGCCGAGGATCACAGTCCTTCCGATGGGCCACACGAGTCCGTTACCGACGTTCAAGGTATATGATGTACTGGGTGGTCTCATTAGAAGCAACCTCCTTCGGGTCCTGGTTCGTATTGATTAAAGTGATATAGATAATCAGCACCGTATATGGCGTCATTATCCACTGGCTTGCTCTGAGCCTGGTACACTGTTGTATACATTAAGGTAGACGTGCTGTGGCTGTGGCAAAGTCCTAATGCATGGCCTAACTCGTGGCGGAGCACCGTTCTTAGATCATAGTAACCGCTTGGTACCGGCGGAGAGCCGATGTACCAGCGAAAGCCTGAGTACGTGTTGACTATGAGGTTGAATTGCGTGATATAGGAGCCAGTAACCGTGCGTCGTGTGCCTGCTAGATCGGTCCCAATGTACTCGTCTGCTTTGATGTGGTTCGCGCTAGAGACCGAACTGTAGAAATTGAACCGGCCTGTACTGTTCCAGTCGCTCGCCGCGCCGGAGAAAGTAGGAGCAAAACCAAGCGGCTCTTTGAGCTTTAGTGTGCTTGAGTCCCGAATACTCAAGATGTTTCCGCAATCTCACAAGCTAGCGAGGCGTCTAGGTGACCCGACGAGCAAGGATTCGGTCGGGGATTGGCCTCTCGCGCTCGGCCTAAGCCTTGAGTGTTTCCTACTCAAGCACACTAAAGCTCAAAGAACCAACCAAGCCACTGACTGAAGCTACCGTCTTGGACATAACTAGCACTTGGACTCGCCCATTTTGCTGAAAATACTGTATATGCCCTGGCCGTTGGTACAGCTACGACGACAGTTGATATTACAACGAGGGACAGAAAGAGCGGTACTACGAATCGTAAGGTTGGTCTCCTTGTTGTCCGTTCTGATACCAACATGAGCAGATCTCCTCCCATTTTAATGAAGAGCCGTGGACGAGACACAAGAAACCCCAGCGTGCGACCTCATTGTGGGGAGTAGCGCCACCCTGGCCGGATGAGAAATCAGGGCGGGGCCAAGGGGATTCTCGTGTCCCAACCAGAATAGCAAAAGTTCAACTAATTGGGATGACGAAAATTGCCCAATAAAATTGCCCAATTTGCCGGAGGCGAAGCGGGAACTGTCCTAGCGAGGAACGCGAAGAATGCCCTGCCTGATACCAGCAAAGACAGCACCTCCTCGGCCCTGCACGCCCAGTTTGGCATATATGTGACGTAGATGATTATGTACCGTGTGCGGGCTCACATCCAAGCGCTGCCCGATCTCTCGATCGGTCAAATCTTCGGCGACCAGTTGGAGGATGTCCCGTTCGCGGTCGCTCAGGATGATCCTGCTACTGCGGTGAGTCTCTGATCGCGCGGCGCGCAGGTATTGTAGGGACAGCGGATCGGGATGGTCATCGGCCAGGGCGTAGAGCGACCCGGCCAGTTCTTCCAGTGTGGATTGAGAGGAAACGACACCCGCTACCCCGCCGGCTACCAGGTCGTCCAGCTCGGGGAATGCGTAAAATGCGTAATACGAGCAGAGGAACAGCACCGGCGCGGAAACACCGATGGCGCGAAGTGCGGGCACCATCTCGGAAACCCAGGTAGGAAAGTCTAAAGACACCAAAACCGCATCAGGAGCAATGGCTTCTAACCCCGATAGGCTCGCGTCCAGGTTCTCGGCGAGCACCGCGGGTACCACCTGTATCGGGCGGGGTAGGCTCTCTAAAGTCCGCGTACACACCTGCACCCACAGGTCGTGGGCCGAGAGCAATAAGACGGTAATCGGCGACATTGCCGGATCTTCCCTTCTAGAATTAGGCTGGCTCTCAGACTACTTACTCCTGCGCCGGCTTGCGGGCAATGGTGTTCACCTCTTCGATCTCGCCAGGCATCTCCGCCGTCGATTCCGTGATGCAACGCTGCATATATCCGTCAAACTCCACCTCGTTGAGCAACCGGAGATGTTCAACCAGCCCCGCCCGCGCGGCCTGAAGACCGGAAACGACGTTGCGCAACATCTGCTGGCCGGCCGCCGTCGAACCACCGACAGCGTAGACGGTGGTTCCGCTCTCGATTTGCGTGAATCCCGCCGCAGTCAGATATTCCGTGTGCTGCCGCGCAAAATTGGGGACCGCAGTGCGGCACAACCCTTCCATCGCCGCGGCATAGAGCGGGGCCAGTCCGGGCTGCGGGAACGGCACCGGGTCTGTCGGGCAGTCACGCAAGTAGATCGCGCCGCCCGGTTTTAGCGCGGCGGCCAGATATCGCAACGCCTTAGCCGGGTCGCGCAAATGCATCAGCACGACGTGGGCAAAAACGATGTCGAACCCACCGGCGCCAGGCACGTCCGGCTCGAATTCAGCGGGCAGCGGTGCAAGGGCATCATGCGCATAGAATCGTGGATTACCCCGGCGACCGAAAGCCGTATACGCCGTGGCAATGGCCTCGCGATCCTTGTCAAAGCCGACGACCTGGGCATGGGGATAACGCACGTGAATCTCCCTGGCGAATAATCCCTCCCCACAGCCGACATCCAATACGCGCCAGGTAGCATTCTCCGGGTCAGTTGAAAGATTGCTTAACTGGAGCGCGCGATCAAACCAAGCATTGAAATCATCGCGAAACAGTTCATATTGTGCGTAGAGCCGATCCCGGTCCGCAGTCGGATCCACGGCGAGATAAGTCAACGGGGTCTTAGCCTCAGCCGATGTAGATTCGAAGTTTTTGCTCACAACAGCATCCTTTCCAATGGTTCCATGCACTTTGGACGATCAACGATTACCGGATGGCCGCAAACGGGATTGTGTGCCGAGGCACGGGAGCGCATTGCATGACTCACGGCGTTACCGGCGCTGGACTGTAAGTTGGGGTAGCAGTTAGCTTCGATGGCGGCGCACGGGGCAGGCGTAAAATCGTACTACGGTTAGAAGTATCATACTGGATAGATGCTTCCTAGGTCAAACACTAGTCCGAGAATCATCCTGTATGCCCAGCTTGCAGGTTCGCGCCGGATCGGGTATAATCACTTCTTGTGACCCGCGCTAAGGGATCACACATATTACCGTTAATGGGCTGCCGTGGAGTTATCAACCTGGTCGTTCGCGACCGTCCCGGCCCGCCCCAGCTATTACTCATAGCAGTGGCTATGAGCGCTCGAAAGGAGCACGGTCCCCATGCCGAAAATGAAGACCCACAAGGGGTCGGCGCGCCGGTTTAAGATCACCGGCACGGGCATCATCATGCGCACGAAGGGCATGAAAGGCCACTTCCGCCGGCGCAAGTCGAGCCGCGTGAAGCAGCAATTCGACCGCATGACCCCCCTGGACCCCACGCAAGTGCCGCGCGTTAAGCGGTTGCTGCCTTACGGTTTGGATTAAGCTATCACCGGCCCGGCTGCGTGCGCAGTTATGGTTAACTGGTAGCGTTTTTGTTAAGGAGAAGGAACTAACATGCCTCGCGTAAAACGTGGGTTTACTCGCCACCGGCGGCACAATAAAGTTCTGGGGATGGTCAAGGGCCACCAGACAAGCCGCGGTCATTTGTTCAGGACAGCAAATCAGGAAATGATGCGGTCGCTGATGTACGCGTACCGCGACCGCCGCACTCGGAAGCGCGATATGCGCGCGCTCTGGATTGTGCGCATCAACGCCGCGGCCCGCCAGAACGGGCTGCCCTACAACCGCTTCATCGCCGGCATCAATGGCCTGGGCCTGGAGCTGGACCGCAAGATGCTGGCCGAGATGGCCGTGAACGACCCGCATGGCTTCGCCGTGCTGGCCGCCCGCATCAAGGGCGAGCCGGAACCCGTGCGGACAGCCGCCCCGGCCCCCGCGGCCGCCGCGCCGGCCACCGAAACCACCGCAAGCGCCACGGCGTCCGCCGCCGAGACCACTGTCGTCGCTCCGGTGGCGCAGGGCGAGGTGCAGACCGAAGAGGAAAAGGACCTGGAGGCCGCGGGCGTCCCCGAGGAGCAGCCGGCGGAGCAGGACGAGCGGCCCGAGCACGGCGACCCGCAGCAGAGCGAGTCGCGCTAACGCCGATGTGATCCCCGATGTGGCGAGGGTTAGCCCCTCGCCACATTTTTGTTTGTGGAACCGACTATGATTAGCAGCGCGAGCAATCCGACGATCAAGCGGGTGCGCGGCCTGGGCGCGCCCAATCCGCAGCACCGCCGCGCCGAGCGCGCTTTCGTCGTCGAGGGCGTGCGCGCGGTCGAGGAGGCGCTGAACGAGGGCGCCCGGCCCGGCCTGCTGCTGTACGACGCCGAGGCGCTGCGCCAGACTCCGCGCGGCACGCAGTTGCTGGGGCGCATCGCCCGGCTGCCGGAAGCGCAGGAAACCAGCCGGAGCGCGCTGGCCGCGGCCACCGAGACGGTGCAGCCGCAGGGCGTGCTGGCCGTCTTCCCGTTCGTGGACTGGCCCGCCGCCGCGCCCGAAGCCGCGCCGCTCTACCTCATCCTGGACGGCATCCGCGACCCCGGCAACCTGGGCACGATCCTGCGCGGGGCCGAGGCGGCGGGCGTCACCGCCTGCCGGCTCACGCCCGACTGCGTGGATCTCTACAACCCCAAGGTGGTGCGCGCGGGCGCGGGGGTCCACTTCCGCCTGCCCTGCTATCTGGATCAAGAGTGGCCCACTATCCGCGCGGAGATGGAACGGCTGGGAGTCGCCCAACTGGCCGCGCTCGACGCCCGCGGCGAGGTGCCCTATTACGCCGTGGATTGGCGGCAGCCCGCCGCGCTCATCGTGGGCAACGAGGCGCACGGCCTCAGCCCCGGCGCGCGCCAGGCGGCGACGGTCCGCGTCGCCATCCCCATGCGCGGCGGCACCGAGTCGCTCAACGCGGCCATGGCGGCCACCGTGGTCATCTTCGAGGCGTTGCGCCAGCGCAGCCTCGGGAGGGAGACGGCTCCATCCAGCGATGGAGCCGGAGGTCCGTCGCCCGGATCTTGACGCGGGCGGGCTGCGTCTGGTATAAACACAGGCAAGAATAGAAACGTACAGGCTACGACGAAGCGAGTAGACCGGCGAAACCGTCCAGGGAGCGCGGACCAGCGACTGTGAGTCCGCGCCGGGGCACCCGGTTGAAGTTCCCTTCCGAGCCGATGGGTGAACGGGCGACAACAGCGCCGCCCTGGTAGTCCACTCCGGTTGCGCCCCGTTAGCGGCGCCCACAAGCGTGCGTGCCCGGCCTCATGCCCGGCGCGGGCGAAATCAGGGTGGTACCACGTGGCCGCGCCTCGTCCCTGCGAGAGGCGCGGCTTTTTGATTCTCGGTGGAGGTTACCACAATGGACGAACAAGTAACCGGGTTGCGCGAGGAGGCCGAAGGCGCGCTCGCCGCGGTGAGCGACCTGGCCGCGCTGGGCGAGTGGAAGGCGCACTACCTGGGCGACAAGGGCGCGCTGACGGCGCTGCTGCGCGGCATCGGGCAGTTGCCCAAGGACGAGCGCCCGGCGGCGGGCCAGGCCATCAACGCGGCCAAGCGCGCGCTGGAGTCGCGGCTGGCCGAGACGACCGAGCGGCTGCGCGCCGCCAGCCTCGACAGCATGCTGGAGTCGGAGCGCGTCGATGTCACGCTGCCGGGCCGCCCGCGCGCCGTCGGCAATCTGCACATCGTAACCCAGACCATGCGCACCGTCGTCGATACTTTCGCGCAGATGGGCTTCACGGTGGTCGAGGGGCCGGAGATCGAGTTGGACTATTACAACTTCACCCTGCTCAACATCCCGCCCGGCCACCCCGCCCGCTCGATGCAAGACACGTTCTACGTCGCGGGCAGCGACGACCTGGTGCTGCGCACGCACACATCGCCTAACCAGATCCGCACGATGCTGCGCCAGCCGCCGCCGATTCGCGTGGTGGTGCCCGGCAAGTGCTTCCGCGCCGAGGCCACCGATGCCTCGCACGAAGCCTACTTCCACCAGATCGAGGGCCTGGCCGTGGATAAGAACATCACCATGGCCGACCTGAAGGGCACCCTGGCCGCGCTGGCGCGGGCTCTGTTCGGCAGCGAGCGCAAGGTGCGCTTCCGCTGCGACTACTTCTCCTACGTGGAGCCGGGCGTGGACCTGTCGATCGACTGCCTGATCTGCGGCGGGACGGGCTGCCGGTCCTGCAAGTTCACCGGGTTCCTGGAGATCATGGGCGCGGGCATGGTCCATCCGCAGGTCTTGCGCAACGGCGGCATCGACCCGGATGTCTACAGCGGATTTGCCTTCGGCATGGGCGTGGAGCGCATCGCGAACCTGCGCCACGCGGTGGACGATATTCGCCTGTACTACACAAACGACCTGCGCCTGTTGCGCCAGTTCAGCTAGGGAGAAGCAGCGATGGCTACAAGAGTACCGCTCTCGTGGCTGCGAGAGTACATCGATATCCAGGTGCCGCCCCAGGAACTGGCGAACCGCCTAATCCTGGCCGGCCTGGAAGTGGAACGGATCGACACCATCGGCAGCGAGTGGGACAAGGTGGTGGTCGGGCGGATCGCCACGCTGGAGCGCCACCCCAACGCCGACCGCCTCTGGGTGACGCAGGTAGACTACGGCGGCGAGGCCCGGCAGCAGGTGGTCACTGGGGCGCCGAACCTGCATGTGGGCGCTATGGTGCCGCTGGCGTTCCCTGGCGCCGTGCTGATCGACGGGCATAGCGACGCCCACGAAAAGATCACGCTCAAGCCGGGCAAGCTGCGCGGCATCGAGTCCATCGGGATGGTCTGTTCGGAACTGGAACTGGGCATCTCCGACGAGCACGAGGGCATCATGATCTTGCCCGACAGCGCGCCGCTGGGCGTGCCGCTGCAAGAGGTGCTGGGCGACATCGTGCTGGAGATCGCCGTGACGCCCAACCTGGGGCGCATCCTGAGCCTCATCGGCGTGGCGCGCGAGATCAAGGCGCTGTTCGGCGGCGAAGTGCGCCAGCCCGACACCAGTTGGCAGCCGGATGGCCCGCCTATCGACGACCTGCTGAGCGTGGAGATCGAAGACCCGGACCTCTGCTCGCGCTACAGCGCGGCGGTGATCCGCAACGTGCAGATCGGCCCGTCGCCCGACTGGATGCAGCGGCGGCTCACCCTGGCCGGGATGCGCCCGATCAGCAACGTGGTGGACATCACCAACTACGTGATGCTGGAGATGGGCCAGCCGCTGCACGCCTTCGACTACGACAAGGTGCACGAGCACCGCATCATCGTGCGGCGGGCGCGCGAGGGCGAGCACCTCACGACGATTGACCACGAGAACCGCGTGCTCGACTCGAACACGCTGGTCATCGCCGACCCGCAAGAGGCGGTGGGCCTGGCCGGCGTCATGGGCGGCGCCGACAGCGAGATTGGGCCGGAGACGGTCAATATCTTGCTGGAGTCGGCCAACTTCGACCCGCGCAACATCGCGCGCACGTCCCGGCAGTTGCACCTGC
>DASSGZ010000620.1:0-22082 GCA_035693165.1 Chloroflexia bacterium
TGCTACCATAAACGGACTCTCCATCCGTTCGATAGCGCGAAACAACTCCTTGATTTCAGCATCGGTAAAGGCTTCCACCTTCCATTGGTTGGGAATCTTCGGCATGGCGACGTTGCTGAAAGGGTTGCGGGACAGGTCGGCCTCATCGCTCGCCCACCGCCAGAAGGCCCGCAAGCAACGTGCAAACGCATGGACTGAGAAGGGGGAGAGCTTGTCGGCGTGGCGGCCGGCATCTGTGCCCCATCGCCCCGCCTCTGCTTCCTGGGCGTATAGCAGGAACGCGCGAATGTGAGTCGGCGTAATATCCGCAAGCTGGGTCGAGTAGCCGTGCTGCGCCAGGAACCATTGGAAGCGGCTGAGGTTGGTCTCGTAGTATTTGAGCGTCTTCAGGCTGTGCCGTTCCGCGCGGTGCTTCAGCAGGAAGGCGTCAATGTAGTATTGGAGAGTATCCGGGGCCGGGTGGTTGCTAGTCAGAATGTGTTCGCTCACAGTTTGACCTCCTCTGGCTGGAGGTCGCCACCGTAGCGAAGTGCCAATTCACACTAATATAAGGCTAAACAAAGGTTCAGGGAGCGGGGGACGGGGCTCGAACCCGCAACATTCTGCTTGGAAGGCAGACACTCTGCCAATTGAGTTACCCCCGCGGGTGCCGGTGTCTTCCGAGGAAGGGTCGGGGTGACGGGATTCGAACCCATGACCTCCTGCTCCCAAAGCAGGCGCTCCACCGGGCTGAGCTACACCCCGCCGCATCGATCCCTCGGTTCGATCCGTGCCAGCAATTATACTCTGCGCCGCGCGATCGCGTCAAGGTCACTAACGCAAGATCACATACCGCAAGCCGTTATCCGGTACATGATGACCCGGCGGGCCGCGCCTGCGGCAGGCTAGCGCCGCCTTGACAGAGAGAGCTGCTTTCCGTATAATATGATGGCGCGTGTGGGGCGAGGACGCGCCGGTGTGAGTAGGATGGTCGCTGCCCCGCCAGGGGTAGAGGAAAGTCCGAGCTGCGCACAGCAGGGTGCCTCGCGTAAGCGGGGGCAGGTCCGGGGCACGCGCCGGGCCTGACAGTCCAGATCGGCGTCCCAACCGGGCAACCGGGGCGGACGAGAGCAACAGAGACCAAAACCACGACCTTCGGGGCGTGGAGTGAAAAGGGCAATCCTCCCTGCAGCAATCTCCGGCCCGCCCGCACAAGTCGGCTGCTTGCCGAGTCGGGCGAAAGTCGAGAGCCGGTGCCAAGGCGACGCGGCACCCGCGGCCCGCAAGGATCGCGAGAGAGATGACCGTCTAGAACAGAACTCGGCTTACTCACTCGCGCCGGTGCGGCCGACCCCCATCAATGGTGGCCTTAGCTCAATGGCAGAGCACTTGACTGTGGATCAAGGGGTTGTGGGTTCGAGCCCCATAGGCCACCCCCATAATACGGCCTAGACATAGGTGAAAATAATGGGCCGGCAGAGTTTCTGCCGGCCCATTGCCACGCTGGTTGACAGCCACCCCGACAGCCAACAACCAAGGGCGCATTCTTTAAGTTCTTATGCCACTCGCCGTGTAGTGCTTGAGTAGCCGGCACCCCTACGGTAGCCTAACGCTATTTTGTGGCATGTTTCGTTGCTCTGGGCGCAACCGCAACGCGGACAATTCATCGCATATTCCTCTTGGATCTGATTGGGGATGTAGGACTATGATCCTGAGGATACACAAGCGCCGCGCTTCCTGCCAGTATGCACGCTGTGTCCTGACCGAACCTAAGACCAG
Source organism: Chloroflexia bacterium (assembly GCA_035693165.1). GTDB lineage: Bacteria > Chloroflexota > Chloroflexia > QHBQ01 > JAICKM01 > JAICKM01. The sequence continues at coordinate 1,759 of DASSGZ010000620.1, forward strand.
AGCCTGTCCCAACTCCGCTCGGCGTCCCACTCCGGGGTGGGCGCGAAGAAGTCGGGATCGTCAGGCACGAGATGCTCTTTGACGGCGTCTTCGTTCAGCGAGAACCCCAGGCCCGGTCCTTCCGGTACGCGGATGTAGCCTTGCTGGATGATTGGCTTGGGCACCCCATCGATCAAGTCGTCCCAGAAGGGCAACTCGGTAAAGTGATGCTCCAGAGCGATAAAATTCTCGGTCGCCGCCGCGCACTGCACGCTGGCCAGCGTGCTGATGGGCGTGCCGGCCATGTGCATCGCCATGCTGATGCCATACTGTTGCGCCAGATCGCCGATCTTCTTCGTTTCCAGAATGCCGCCGCTGGTGGCGAGGTCAGGGTGAATGATGTTGACGGCGCGGGCTTGCAGCAAGGGCAGGAAGCCTTCCTTCAGGTAGATATCTTCCCCGGTCGCCACGGGGGTGTGCAGCGCGCGCTCGATCTGGACCCATTTGTCCGTGAACTGCCACGGCACCAGATCCTCCAGCCACGCCAGGTTATACGGCTCCAGGGCCTGACCGAGCCGGATGCAGTCGTCGATGCCGATGTGGCCGAAATGGTCGGCGGCGATGGGCACCTCGTCGCCCACGCTCGCGCGCACCTGCTCGACATACTCACAGATCAAGCGGATGCCTTTGGGCGTGAGGCGCACGTGAGTGAACGGGTGCATGACCTGCTGGATGTTGTCTAGCTGTTCGACAGCTTCCACCTGGTCGCCCGGTAACATGCCGCGCGGCCAGGATAGCGCGCCTTTCACGCCGATGAGCGGCTGCACCCCCAGGTCCATCTTGAGCATGGTGTAGCCGCGTTCGAGGCGACCCGCCAGTTTGCGGCCCATCGCCTCGCCCGTCGGCTCATTAGGCGTGTCGCAGTACATCCGGATGTGGCTGCGGAACTTGCCTCCGGCCAGCATATAGGCCGGGACGCCGTAGGCCTTGCCCGCCAGATCCATCAAGGCCATCTCCACGGCACAGACGCCGCCGCCCTGCCGCCCGTGGTGGCCGAATTGCTTGATCTTGCGGAAGATCTTGTCCACGTTGCACGGGTTCTCGCCCATAATACGGTTCTTCAGCATGAGCGCGAAGGTCTTGCTGGCGAAATCGCGAACCTCGCCATAGCCGCATAACCCCTGGTTCGTGTCGATACGGATGAGGGTAAAGCGCCAGCGGTCCCAGCCCACCGTGGCCGTGCGCAGGTCGGTGATCCGCAAGTCGCTGGGCCGCGCAGCAGTGCGTACGTGGTCTTCGGGGCGCAGGGCGTCCTCTTGTGATCGAGCCATCACAGTTCCTCGGTTTCGCTATTTGTTGTTTGCCCGCTTCCATTGGGCAAAATCGGCCTGGATGTCCTCGCGCCAGTTCGGCACATCGATCTCTCCGCTGGTATAGGTGCCCTCGGTGAGCCGCAACTTGCCGAACTCGTCGCGCACCCGAATCTCCTCGCTGCGCTCGACGACGGCCTGGGCCAGATGCGGGGGAATGAAGATGACACCGGTCGGCGTGCCGAGCACGACATCGCCCGGCAGCACCGTAGCGCCGCCAATGCGGATCGGGATATTGATCCCCGCCAGCGTCACGTCCGCGATGGCAGTGGGATCGACACCGCGGATGTAGAAGTTCACATCGTCCAGCCGGATCAGCCCCTGATAATCGCGGATGCCGCCGTCGATCACCGCACCGGCGCGGGTCCGGCGGCGGACGGCGGTGCCGAGGTTGTCGCCCACTACCGTCCCATCCTTGATCTTGCCGAAGATATCCACCACCATCACGTCGCCCAATTGCAAGGTCTCGATTATCCAGGAGTTCTGGCCGCCGACGGCGCCGCGCCCTTCGCCCAGGCCGGTCTGCTGCACCGCCGCATGGTAATCGGGACGATGGGGCAGAAATTGCGCCGTGACCGCCCGGCCCACGGTGATCTTACCGGGATGGGTCTCGCGCCAGTTACCCTCGAACTGGCGGTCGTACCCATTGTTACGCAGGACCGACCAGGCTTCTTCGGTAGTAACCAGCTTCATGCGTTCCAGCAGGTCGGCGGGTACGCGCGGGCGCCCGTCGGGAAAGCGCTCAAAGGGATTGAGTCGGGTCAGTTCGATCAGATCTTCGCGAGATGGTTGCACGCGCATGGATTCGGCTCCGTCCATTCATGAGTTCGATAGTCAGCGATCCGGTAGCGCATCGTGTGTCCAGCCGAGCAGTTGTTCCGCCTTCGCGCAGTTATAGAAGCCGCGATTACCGCTGAGGTCGCCACGCAGGGGCACCTCGGGAAAGAAACGCGCCTTTAGTTCGAGCGAAGGCGTCTCCAGCGCGGTCCGCGGCGCCACAATGTAGAACACCTCGTGGCCCCGAAAATTGGCGGTGAGCGCAAGCAAGCAGGCCCGCGCGGTGGCATCGAGGCTGGTATAACCCCACAGATCGCCGGCGCGACGCCGCGCCGGCTCGCCGTTGCCGTCCGCGGCGATCACCGGGCTGGGCATGACGGCATGAAAGCGCAGGCCGGCAATAGTTAACGATTCATAGCGCCGGGCGAACGAATCGCTCTGCTGTTCGGCGATCCACTTGGAGAGACTGTAGGGGTCTTCGTTGTAGGTTGGGTGGGCTTCGTCCAGCGGAAAGTAGTCGTAGCGGGGCCGGCGGCTATACACGCCCCCGGTGGCGTTAACGCTCGACGCCATGCACACGCGGGTGATACCCAGCCGGGCGGCGGCGCTCAGCGCGTTGTAACTGCTCACGACATTGTTGTTATGCACAACATAGTCAGGGTGGCGGCGCGGCGACGGTATGGCCGCTAAATGCACCAGCGCATCACACCCGCGCAACGCGTGTTCGACGGCCGGGTAATCCATCATCTCCACCTGGAGATGGGTGAGACCCGGTTGCGCTGCGGCCTCTGCCGGAGGTGCGTGTTCGATGCTCACGACGCTGTGCCCTTGCGCCAGCGCCAGTGCAACTACCGCGCGGCCCACCAGACCGGTGGCCCCGGTAACGGCGATTCGTGTCATAGGTAGTCGGGACTCCGCGAAAATGGGTTCGAGATCAATTGATCAGGCGGCATAAACGGCCTCACGCAAGCCACGGATGTAGCCGATCGCGTACAGGCGCCCGAACGACGAATAACCGGCGTCCGCGTTACTGTCACCTTCCACCGTGGGGACGTGATCGGGCCGCATCACCCCTGCAAAGCCGATATCGCGGTACGCTTTCATGCAGGCCGGCATATCGGTCATACCGTCGTCATGCCACGTCTCTTCAAAGCAGTCCGCCGTGCCGCGCACGTCGCGGAAATGCACGAAGAAGATCTTGCCCAGCCGCCCAAACCGGCGAATCACGCCGGGCAGGTCATCCGTCATCAGCGTGAAGTTGCCCTGGCAGAGCGTGATGCCGTTCATGGGACTGGGTACCAGATCGAGCAAGCGCTGAAAGTTCTCCACGCTGCGCATGATCCGGGCCACGCCGCGGAGGGGGGAGACCGGCGGGTCGTCCGGGTGCATTGCCAGCTTGACGTTCCATTGCTCGGCAACCGGGATCACCCGCTGCAGAAAGTATTGGAGGTTTTGCCACAGCGCGTCCTCGCCGATTGGGCCGAGTTCGACCGGCGGGGCGTCACGCAAGAGCGCGCCGTCAAAGCTGGTGACGATCGACCCGCCCCGCGAGAGGGCGCTCGTGTTGGTGCGCAACCAGTTGAAGTCGGTCATCCACTCATAGCACCACACGGGAATACGCAGCCGGCCCATGTTCTCGATCAGCGTGCACACGGTGGCGATCTCTTCGTCGCGGCCCGGCAGGCCGCGCTTGGCCTTGTTCAGCGGGGGCCGGGCCTCGATTACGGCCAGCCGGAAGCCGCCGCTTTCGTAGCGCTGCTTCATCCGCAGCAGTGGCAGATAATCCCACGGCGCGTCGCTGCCGTTGAACGGTTCGTCGAACGGCAATCCACCCACGGCCCAATCCACCCCCGCCTGTTTGGCCAGCTTCCAGACCGGCGATGGAGTAGGCGCCAGATACTCGGCGATTTCGATCATATGTGTGTCCCCTCACTGCTCATCTACTGTAACCGGAGCAGCATCTCCACGCAAGCCCGGCTGTGAGATCCTGCTGGTCTGCCGGGCGGCAGTACGCCGGCAAGGTTCTAGTGTCCGGTGGGCGGCGATACGCCGGCCCTACTGAACGGAACCCGCCGCCAAACCGCTATAGCCGGATCTCTCACCCCATCAGGTGCAGAATCATTGCCGCAAATTGCGCTATACTAAAAAAGAGATCGCGTAATTTGCGATGCAGGCATGTTTCTCGCTGGGCTAGCGCATCGTGGATCGCGTTGCACTTCCTCGGTAATGAATCATTTGAGCGTTATGATGCAGATGCATCCGTAGAGGTAGCCATGAACAACCATATCCTGGAGCAGGGCGAAGGCATTCTCCACCTGGCCCCCACATGGGTGCCCCGCACGTTCTGGACCCCCGGCCGCCGGCTCAAACTGCACCCGGACGATCTATACGCTTTCGGCGCCCACCGCGGCGGCATTGACGAGCGCTGGCTCGCGTCCACGGTTAAGGCTGACAACGGGCCGGAGACGACGCCCGACGAAGGCTTGAGCTATGTGGTCTATGAAGACAACGGCAAGCTCGGGAAAATCCGGTTTAGCGAATTGATCGCCGAATTGGGCGCCGCGCTGCTGGGCTCCGCGTTGTGGGAGCAGTATCACCGCTGGCCGGTCTTCGCCAAGTTCTTCGACAACAAGGGGCCGCTGCCGCACCACCTGCATCAGACGCCGGAGCATGCGGCGCTGGTCGGGCAGCAGCCCAAGCCGGAAAGCTACTTCTTCCCGCCGCAGATGAACAATTACAACGGCGATTTCCCCTGTACCTTCTTCGGTCTCCAGCCGGACACGACCCCCGACCAGGTGCGGCACTGCCTGGAAATCTGGGACCGCGGCGACAACCATATCACCGGCCTCTCCAACGCCTATCCCCTAACGCTGGGCACCGGCTGGTATGTTCCCCCGGCGGTGCTGCACGCGCCGGGGAGTCTGTGTACTTATGAACCGCAATGGGCCAGCGATGTCGGCGCCATGTTTCAATCGGTCGTCGGCGGCATACCGATTCCCTGGGATTTGCTGGTCAAGAGCGTGCCGCCCGAGAGGCACCAGGACCTGGACTATATCGTGTCGCTGATCGACTTTGCAACAAACCGCGATCCGAACTTCAAGCAACGCTTCTTTCGCCTCGCCGTACCGGTTCAGCCGGAAGCGGCAATGGCGAGCGCGGGATACCGCGAGTACTGGATCAGCTACCGCAATCCATACTTTGCCGCCAAAGAATTGACCGTGCTGCCGGGCTGTACCGTGACGATTCGCGACGCCGAGCCGTATGGGATGATCCTGGTGCAGGGACACGGCACGATGGGGAGGTGGCCGATTGAAACCCCGACGCTGATTCGCTTCGGCCAGTTGACCCATGACGAATACTTTGTCTCAGCGCCCGCCGCCCTGGCGGGGGTGCGCATCACGAACGCCAGTCAGGCAGAACCGCTGGTGATGCTCAAGCACTTCGGACCGCACGCGGAGGCAGAGCGCCTTTGAACACGAACACCGGCTGCGGGCGGCCACTCGAACATCAGGCATGCTCAGGGATGGAGGGATGAAGTGAATCCTGTGCTCAGCGAACTAGGCCAGGCGGGCCTGGTTCCGGTGATCAAGATCGACAGGCCGCAGGACGCGGTACCGCTCGCCGAGGCGCTGGTCGGGTCCGGCTTGCCGGTGATGGAGATTACCTTCCGCACGGCGGCGGCCAGGGAGGCAATCGGGCGGATTGCCCGCGAGGTGCCGGCGGTTGTCCTCGGCGCGGGTACCGTGCTGACCCTGGAGCAGGCGCAAGAGGCGGTGGACGCGGGCGCGCGTTACGTTGTGTCGCCCGGTTTTCATGCCGGGATCGTCGACTGGTGTGTGGCGCATGGGATAGCAGTTGTCCCCGGCGTGGCGACCCCGACCGAGATCATGGCCGTGCTGGGCAAGGGGCTGGCGATTATGAAATTCTTCCCCGCCGAGGAGCTAGGCGGGGTGCGCATGCTCAAGGCGCTGGCCGGGCCGTTTTCCAACGTGCGCTTTATCCCGACGGGCGGCATCACGGCGGCCACACTCGCCGAGTATTTGCGTCTGCCCAACGTGTTCGCCGCGGGCGGTAGCTGGATGGTCGCCCCCCGGCTGATCGCCGCCGGCGAGTTCCAGGAGATCGCCCGCCTGGCCGCCGAGGCCAGGCGGATCGTGCGCCAGGTGGGCCAGGAAGGAGCGGTCGCGCCATGACCCGAATTGTCACCCTGGGCGAGATCATGCTCCGGCTGAAGGCGCCGCAGATGGAGCGCCTGTTTCAATCGCCGCTGCTCGAAGCGACCTTCGGCGGCGGCGAAGCCAACGTGGCGGTCTCGCTCGCCCGGTTTGGCCTCGACTCGGCATACGCAACGGTGCTGGCGCCTAATCCCATTGGGGACGCCGCCATCGGCGAGTTGCGGCGGCACGGCGTAGACACGTCGCTGATCGTCCGCGGGGGCGAGCGGGTGGGCATTTACTTCTTTGAGAACGGCGCCAACCAGCGGCCCGCCCTGGTTATCTACGATCGTAGCCATTCCGCGATGGCCGAGGCGGGGCCGGATATTTTTGATTGGGACGTAGTCTTTAAGGACGCAAGCTGGTTCCATATCACCGGTATCACTCCGGCCCTGAGCCGGCCGGCGGCAGACCTGTCCATCGCGGCGGTGCGCGCGGCCAGGGAACGCGGCCTGATCGTTTCCTGCGACTACAACTACCGCGGTAAACTCTGGAAGTACGGCAAGCGCGCGCCGGACGTGATGGCCGAGCTGGTCCGCTACGTCGATGTCGGCATCGCCAATGAGGAGGATTGCCAGCAATCGCTCGGCATCACCGTCGACGAAGATAGCGGGGATTCGGAGGAGCCGACTGCGGGATTGAATCTTGCGCACTATGAGGCGTTGTGCCGCCGGGTGTTCGCGGCCTTTCCCAACCTTAAGTATCAAGCGATCACGTTGCGCGAGAGCCACAGCGCGAGCCACAATAGCTGGTCGGCATGTCTGTTCGACGGCGCGCGCTTCCTCAGCAGCACGCGCTACGAAATTACCGACATCGTGGATCGAGTAGGGGCCGGGGATGCCTTCGCGGCCGGCCTGATTTACGGGCTGGCAACGCAGATGGAGGTGCCCGCGGCCCTGAACTTCGCGGTAGCCGCCTCGGCCCTGAAGCACACGATCCCCGGCGATCTCAACCTGGCGGCGCTGGCCGAAGTCCGCAGCCTGGCGGAAGGGAATACCACCGGGCGGGTCCAGCGGTGAAATGAAATTCTGCTCACTTTTTGTGCAACATCGGCACCGGCATGCGGCTACAGGACTTCACGGCAGATACCCCGGCCAGTGGCGATTCGGTCGGGAATTGGCAGCCGGGCGCCTTCAGGATCGCCAACCATGAAAGGGATAAGCATGGGAGCTGAGACACCACAGAATCATCCTGCGCTCGCCACTGCCCAGCGCCTGGTGGACACCGCAGCCAAATGGGTTGGGATGCTCTCAACCGCCCAACGCAGAGTGGCCTGCTTCCCCTTTGCCGGCGATGAGAGCTTCCAGTGGCACTACACCCCCGGCCCGCGCGCGGGACTACGCCTAAAGGATATGACCGGCGAACAGCAAGCCGCCGCATTGGAGTTATTCGACGCCGGCCTCAGCATGCGGGGGGCACGCCAGGCCAGAGAGATCATCACACTTGAAACGATCCTCCACGAAACAGAAAGGATCACCGGCCAGCTTAGCGGCCATGATCGCGATCCTGAGCTCTACTACTTCAGCATCTTCGGCGACCCACTCGGCACAGACGCGTGGCGGTGGCGCGCCAACGGCCATCACCTGGCTCTCCACTTCACCATCGCCGGTGGGAACGTGATTTCGTCGACTCCCCTCTTCTTCGGTGCCAACCCGGCCGAGGTGCGACACGGGCCCGCCACGGGTCAGCGGACGCTGAAAGAGGAGGAGGATTTAGCACGGGCACTGCTTGCAACACTAGCACCAGAGCAGAAGATCATCGCGACGGCCGGCGTTACGGCACCTGGCGATATTCTAACCCGGAACTACCGGCGGGTAGATCCGGCACAAGTTCCGGACGGAATCGGATATGCTGCCCTCTCCGGGCAGCAGCGCGCACGGCTGGTCGCGCTGCTCCAACACTATACGAGCCGGGTCGCCAACGAGGTCGCCGCGAACGTCTGGCGACGCATCGAGGGTGCGGGACTGGACACGATTACCTTCGCCTGGGCGGGCAGCGAGACTCGCGGGCAGGCCCACTACTATGCCGTCAAAGGGCCAACGTTTCTCATTGAGTATGACAACTCGCAGGATGATGCCAATCACATCCACTCGGTCTGGCGTGACTTCAAGAATGACTGGGGGCTCGATGTCCTGGCACAGCACTACGCTGCGCACCACGAGTAGGACGGCGCGTTTATTGGATGGTATGTAATAAGAGGACCGCAGGGGCAACGGATGCGGCGGCAGGCGGGCGGATCTGGAGGTGGATCGCCGCACGTGAGTGGATAACCTTATTCGACGAAGGACAGTTACATGCCCTTAACTCGCCATGGTGATCTGCAGGGTGTAGGCGTGGGCGCAGGGCCGGTCGGGCGGCGGGTGCACCGTCAGCCCGGCGGGTTCTTGCGCCCAATCCAGCGTCGCCCCGCTGCCCAACAGCCGGACAGCGCGCACCGGGACGCCGGCCAGCGCACGGATTGTCCAGATCTCCTCCGGCCAGCCGAGACAAATCGCGTACAGCGCACCGTCACGGGTCGTGAAGCGAAAATCCCGGCTTGTGAACTGTGGGCGCGTCGCATCGGTGAACCCGCCGCCCGCTACCGCGGTGGGCCCCTCGCCGAACGTCCGCCAGGGCCGCGCCCCGTAAATCGCCGCGCCGTTGACGGCCAGCCAGCGGCCCATCGCGCGCAGGATCGCCTCTTCCGGCTCGGGGATGGTGCCGTCCGGCCGCGGCCCAATGTTAAGTAGTAACGTCCCGTTCTTACTGACGACGTCCACGAGGTCGGCAATGAGCGAATCCACCGTCTTGTACTCCTGGGTTGCCACGTAGCCCCACGAGTTCTTCGCCACCGCCGTATCGCTCTGCCAGAACAGGGGCCGGATCTGGGCCAGTTGGCCGCGCTCCACCGACAGCACGCCCGTGCCTTCCGGCATGGCCTCCACCTTATAGTTGATCGCCGCCCCGCTCTGGTCCCAGTCCGGGCCCCAGGTGCGCGCCTGATTGTAATAGTCCGCGGCGAAGTGCGGCAGCACCGATTGGAAGGCATCCTGGCGGATCCACCAATCGAAATAGACTAGTTGCGGGCGGTATTGATCCACCAGCGTGCGGGCCCGGAGCAACCACTCGGCGAGAAACCCGGCGTCGGGGCCGCCGGGGGCGTGGCGGTCCATGAAGTCGGTCGGCGCCGGCCGCGCGGGGCCGTAGAGATCCCGGTAGCGCTCATCCTGGACGTCGGATGGGAAGCGCCGCCCGCCGTCGAAGAAGAACCAGTGCTCGGCCCGGTGGTATGACAGCCCGAACACGAGCCCCTCCCGGCGCACAGCGGCGGCCAGATCCCCGATAACATCGCGCCGCGGCCCCATGCGCGCCGCGTTCCACATCGTGTGGGGGCTGGCGGACATGGCGAAGCCGTCATGGTGTTCGGCCACCGGCACGACATAGCGTGCGCCCGCTGCGCGGAAGAGCTGCGCCCAGGCCGCCGGGTCCCACCGCGCGGCCGTCAGGTGCGGAATGAAGTCTTTGTACCCGAACGTCGTCTGCGGACCATAGGTGGCCCGATGATGGGCGCATTCCGGCGTGCCCGGCTGGTACATATTACGTGGATACCATTCCGAGCCGAACGCCGGGACGGCGTACACGCCCCAGTGGATGAAGATGCCGAATTTGGCATCCGCGTACCACTGCGGCACCCGATACTGGCGCAGCGACTCCCAGGTTGGCGCGAATGCGCTCGGCTGCGCGTCCGGTTGGCTCACGCGTTGTCCTCCCCTGAGGACAACGCCACCCCGCCCGGCACGTTATGCCGGGCAGCAGCCCACCGCGAAGCCCGCGGGCCGGGCGCACTTCCGGGCACCGTCGCCGGCCTGCTGGGAGGAGAGCCGGGTAGCGCCGAAGCCCGCGCCCCTGCCGGCTGGACCCCGCTCTGGCGCGTCCCGATCGGCACCGCGATCCTTACCACGATCTTGTGGACTTTCTTCTTCCGCTATTCGAGCCAGCAGGATCTCGCCCGCTTCGAAACCGCCTCGACGGGGGCCGCGTGAGGCACGTGCGATGCTGGAGACGGGACATGTGTCCGCCACCATGGCCCCAGTCCGGTCAACAAGTGTTACTCGCTCCAGGCGCGGCGTTAACAGGGGGCCTGCGATCCGCCCCTTGTACGGCAAGGGGGCCGGGGCGCCGCCCAATTTAACGAAGAAAAGAGAAGAAAAGAAAAGAATGGAAGCAAATGGATGACAAGTATGACGTGGTTATTGCCGGCAGCGGCCCGGCAGGGGCGACCTACGCCCGGATTGTGAAGGAGATCCAGCCGCGCGCACGGGTACTCATGGTGGAGGCCGGACCGGGCGTGTCCAACCCGCCCGCACGGCATGTGCGGACGATCAAGGACCCCCGCGAACGGGTGGCGGCCCAGTTCGCGTCGCAGGGGCCGGACGCGAATCCCCCGGACTATGAGGAACGAGTCGCCCGCGCCCTTTCGCCCTCGCGTGGCAGGTCCACCAGGGTAGCCGCCCGCCCCGGCACCTGGTTGCTCGACCCAAACGCCGCAAGCAACCCGGAGAACCCCATGCCCGCCGTGGGGCTGTCGAGCAATGTCGGCGGCATGGGCGCCCACTGGTCCGGCGCCTGCCCGTGGCCTGCGCAGGGCGAGGTGAGCCCCGACCTAGACCCGGAGGCATTCGCCGCTGGGCTCGCTGAGGCGCGGCGCCTGCTGCTCGTCACACAGCAGGCCTTCGAGGGCGCACCGCTTGGCGCCGAGGTGCGGCGCCTGCTGGGGGCGCACTATAACCCCGGACGCCCCACCGACCGTCAGGTGCAGCCGATGCCGCTGGCGATGGAGATCCGTGGCAACAACGAGCGCTACTGGACGGCGCCAGGGGTAATGCTGGGGGATCTGCTCGATACTACGCGCGATGACTTCGAACTGCGCGCTGAGACGGTGGCAAAGAGGATCATTACTCGCGATGGGCGGGCCGGCGGCGTCTTGCTGCACGACCGCCGCGCGGATCGCGCGTATGAGGTCGGCGCGCGGTTCGTCGTCGTCGCGGCGGACTCCCTGCGTTCGCCCCAACTGTTGTATGCCTCGGGCATCCGGCCTGCGGCGCTCGGTCACTACCTCAACGAACACACGATGACAACGAGCACGATTCAGCTAGATCCCTCGCTGCGCGCCGCCGCTACGGGTACCCGCCGGGCGAGCGAGGGCGCGGTCGATCTGCTGGCGGGGGTGAGCTGGGTGCCGTATTACGAGCCTACGTTCCCGTTCCACGGGCAGGTCACGCAGTGGGACGCGTCGCCGATCCCCGTCGACGCCAGCTTCGAAGCGTGGCCGGGCTCCGTCGTGGAGTGCTCGATCTTTATGGGCAAGGCCGGCGTCCGGTTCGAGGACTATCTGGAGTTTGACGAGAGCAAGCTCGACTTTTTCGGTATGCCGGCGATCAAGATCCATTACGCCTTCACCGCGCATGACCAGGAGCGGCTCGCGCAAGCCGTTGCCGAGGCTGCGCGTATGGGCGCCCTGCTCGGGGAACCCATCAACGGCTTAGAGCCCGTAGTACTGCCGCACGGCGCGTCGTTGCACTACCAGGGATCAGTGCGGCTCGGCACCGACGACACGACGAGCGTCGTGGACCCGGCGTTGCGCGTGTGGGGCTATGACAATGTCTACGTAGGTGCAAACGGCGTCATCCCCACGCCGGCGGCCTGCAACCCGACCCTGACCAACGTCGCCCTGGCTGTGCTGGGCGCACGTGACCTGGGCGGTCAGCTTTAAGCCGGAGGAGTTAGACAGTGTTTGACAATTATCTTATCCGCTCCGATAGCTTGCGGAACGAGGAGCGCGAAGGGAAGACCGTCGGCTTTTCGCTCGCCGTCCGCAACGCGAACTATCGCGGCGTGTTCCTCTCGTTGCATAACGGCTATTATTTAGAGGTCGACGGCGTCGAGTATCCGACCAGTGTGCAGACGTTCGAGATCAACGGCCGGCCGCCGCGCTCCTTCGACGAGATCCGCACGGCGGTGTGGGAACACTGGGACTATGACGACGAAGGGATCCTGCACGTCGTCGCTCCCGGCGGTCTGGCGCCGGGTGTGCATACCGTCCGCTTCCAGCAGTCCGTGCTGGCCGCATACGGCTACCAGCCGGCGGACGACGAGTGGGTACGCAACCCCCCGAGGCCCGGCACAGGCGCAGGGTCGGACAAAACGCCGCGCATCGTTACCTATGAGCTGACTTTGAACGATCAGGCCGCGGCCACATCCGCGCACTCGCGGGTTCGCCAACAGGACTCCGGCCCGGCGCGCTGGACCTGGGATCAGATCACTGTCGCCCAGGTGTCCCATCCGCAGGCAACGCCCAGAGGTGAGCGCTCGCCGGAGGGCATCAAGCTGGGTGTGTCGCTGTACAGCTACCAGCAGTCGCAATTCTTCAAGGAGCTGGACCTTGAAGCGCAGATCCGCGAGGTCGGCGAACACCTTCCGGGCGCCGACGGCATCGAGCTGATCGACGAGATGTCGCTGCACTACCCGGATCCCGGCGTGGCCTTCTTGCAGCAGTGGTTCGGCTGGATGGAGCGCTACGGCACGGTGCCGGTGACGATGGACGTCTCGATGGATGTCTTGCAGTTCCGCGATCACGTGATGAGCATCGCGGAATGCGCCGCGCGGTTGCGCCACGACATCCGCCTGGCGCAGTCGCTCGGCTTCCGCAACGTGCGCGTCTTGTCGACCACCCCTTTGGAGGTGATGCTCGGTGCCCTGCCTGTGGCGGAAGAACTGGACATCAGGTTGGGGCGGGAGGTCCACCAGCCGATGCCGCTGGAGGGGCGCCAGGTGACGGAGATCATCGATTTTGTCGAGCGCACCGGAACGGCGCACCTGGGGATCGTGCCCGATTTCGGGATCTTTGGAACCCGGCCCTCTGAAGCGCTGCTGCAATCGTTCGAGCGGCGGGGCGCGCAGGCGGCGGCGGGTGCGGCGGCGGTCGAACTGGCGGCCCTGATCCAACGCGGTGCGGCGCCGTTCGGCGCCGGCGACATCGCCTACCACACTGCCGGTAACCTGCGCGCCGACTTCAACCGCTTCCTGCTGACGGGCGACTGCGAACCGGAGTTCGCCGCGGCCTTCAACGGGGTGAAGCGCTTCACGGACGAGCGCGTCGCCCACGCGCAGAACCTCGACTACATCGTGGTCGCCGAAGCGCTGATGCTCTCGCGCACCTCCCCCGACACACTGCGGCAGATCGCGGGTCACGTGGTGAGCGTGCATGGCAAGTTCAACAACATGTCGCCCGTGCCAGACAAGCCCGGCCAGTTCCAGGATATCGCCATCGATTACGAAGCGGGGATCGCGGCGCTCGTGCAGGGCGGCTATAACGGCTACATCAATTCGGAGTACGAAGGACAGCGCTACTACCAGGACCGCCGGCGCGCAGACATGATGGACGAGGTGGAGCAGGTCCGGCGCCATCAAGAAATGTTGCGGAGGCTCACGCAGCTATGAGCGAGACATTAGCGAAACCAATGGCCGGGCGCCCTGCAGATCAAACGCGCTTGGTAGCCCATGTTGGCTCGTATGAAAACAGTCCCAACCCTGGCGGCGGCGGTATCTATGTGTTCGACGTGAGGGCGGATGGCAGTCAGTTGGCATTGCTGAGCCAGGTCGCCGAACCGAAGCAGGCGGGTTACCTCGCCTATGCCCCCGCCTGGGAGACGTTGTACGCCGTGGACGAGCGCAAAACCGACGGTCGCGGGCCCGGCCAGCCGGCGGCGCGGGTGCATGCTTTCGCCGTCGACCAGCGTGACGGCAGCCTGACCTGGTTGAATTCGCAATTGGCGCCGGGGCCATTCCCGACGTTCCTGTCTGTCGCTGAAGCACAGCGCGGTGTCGTTTCGGCTAACCACGGCAGTTTCGACCACGTCGAGCGTGTGGTGCAAACGGCTGACGGTGAGTGGACCACCGAGTACCTCTACGACGATTCCACCGTGATCCTGTATGAGGTGGACTCGGACGGACGCCTCGGCCAGATCCGCGATGTGCAGGTGCTGAGCGGCCACGGCAAGGACCCCAACAATTCGCCGCAGGCCAGGGGGCACGGCCAGGCCAGCGCCCATGCACACTGTGCGGTGATTGACCCGTCCGGTCGCTATCTCGTGGTTTGCGATAAAGCCACGGATCAGATCCTGGTGTTTCGCCTGAGAACAAAGCTGGAGCTTACCGCGACCTACCACCTGCCGGAGGAGACGGGGCCGCGGCATGTGGCGTTCGATGGGGCAGCGGGGCGCGCCTTCGTGACGTGCGAGTTCTCGTCCGAACTCGCGGCGTTCGCTTTCGATGACGCCTCCGGCGAACTGCGCCTCCTCGACAAGCAGTCGACGGTCGCGCCTACCTACGCCGGACCCAACGAGCCGGCGGAAGTGCGCGTCCACCCCGCCGGCAACTTCGTCTATGTGAACAATCGCGGCGAGGACTCCGTGGCCTGGTTCCGCATCGGCGCCGCCGGTGAGCTTGCTCGGCTGGGTCACGTACCCCTCGCCAAGTCGATCCATCCTGGTCTTGCCGCCCGTAACTTCACCTTCGATCCCAGCGGATCATTCGTACTCGTCGCCGACCGCCCGGCGGACCTGCTGCGCTCGTATACCGTCAACCGCCAGGACGGTGGCCTCACCCCGCTGGCGGAGGCGTCTGTGCCAAACCCGGCGTTTGTCGCCTTCGCGCAACTGTGATGAGTCTAGAATTCAGCCCAAATCTATTCTGTGCTAATAATGCGGCTCTGTCGTAGCATCGAAATTGCGTGTATTCAACTGCCGACACGCCAGGCAGCCAGTACGGACCCGTCGGCAAGCGCGCGGACTAGCATGCAGTAGGTGGGCGATGCGCGGCTACTCATATTGGTTGGCCGTTGGGAAGGGCGGTCCCCTTGGGATAGATGCTACACCCCGTCTAGGACAAGGCTCTCTGCCCCACCAAAGAGGGTGCTGGTTCAAGGCGGGCGACAAATGAAGCAAACTTCCGCTACTTTGACAGCTACCTTGACAGCCACGGCCCCGGATGACAGCCAGTAACAACAGACGACTATGGAATACCGCTAGTGATTTTAGGCATGAGATAGACGGATGTGGACAATCATGGACGGGGTGCTAGGGACTGTGGATCAAGCGGAAGTTGTCATGCTCGATCTCGAACCGGTCGAACCAGGACCGGGACCGTAGCGTGAGTATAGCACACTCCGGGCCTGAGCAGCCGGCGGGGGCACGGCGGCCACCGGCTGCCCATCCCGGACACGGGCAGCGGCCGTGCCCAGTTGACAGCGGTCTGCCCCTGCGCTATGATTCCCTCGTCCGCAGAGCCGCACCGGGGGCGGCTGGCCGGGGCGGATCGCGACCGCCGCCGCTGGCCCCCGCCCTGGTGAATCCAACCGGCAGGGAGGCTGCATGCACTACTTGCTTATGTACGACCTGGTCACCGATTATCTGGAGCGGCGGGGAGCGCACCGCGCCGAGCACTTGACGCTGGCCTGGGCGGCGCACGACCGGGGTGAGCTGGTACTCGGGGGCGCGCTGACCGACCCGGTAGACACGGCCATCCTGCTCTTCCAGGGGGACTCGCCAGCGGCGGCGGAAGCGTTTGCGGCGGCGGATCCCTATGTGCGGCACGGATTGGTCACGCGCTGGCAGGTACGGGCCTGGACCACCGTTGTGGGCGCCCAGGCGGCCACCCCGCTGCGGCCCGTGCCTCCCGACCCAGAGGAGGCCGGCTAGGCTCCGCGCAGCCGGGAAACGCGCCATCGGCGGACCGCCGGCGCGGCCCGCTGGGCTGGGTGCGCCGCCTCGCGGCACGCGGAGGCACTTCTCGGCCCGCCCCCGCTACTCGTCCAGGTAGCCCGTATCCTGATCGTGGCGGTCAGTGCGCCCAACCTCTACGTCTTAGCCTACTTCCTGCCGGTGCTGTTTAGCACCGGCACGAAACTGCGGGCCTTTCTGACCATCGTCAGCCTGTTGCTGGTGATTCCCTTGCTGACCGCGGCCGGCGGGTTTTAGCCCTCGCCGGGATGACCGTAGCGGTCCGGCGTCAGGGCTACTGGACGATGCGGCAGCGGCTGCATTACACGCCAATCGCGGGCGCCGCACCTCCTCCGATTCGGCAATCGCCCCACGTGACGGAAGACGGCGGCTCCCGCTACGCCGCTCCATGATCGTGCCGGGTCGCGCGCCGGCCCGGCACCTCACCCCGCGCTCCGGTCCCCAAGTGCGCCGCCAGTCGCTCCGCCGCGCGCCAGCATACGGCCCACATGGTCAGCGTCGGATTAACACCATGGCAGGTGGGGAACACCGCCGTGCTGAAGACGTACAGCCCCGGCGTGTCATGCACCCGCAGATCGGCGTCGACTACCGAAGTCGCCGGATCCTCTCCCATGCGGCAGCCGCCCAGGTCATGGCTGCTGACGACGCCGTTGAAGCGCGGACCACGCCAGGTCGTCGTGGCGCCCATCGCCCGCAGGATCTCCTCGGCCTGGCCCTCCATAAACTCAGCCAGGCGATGCTCGTTGGGCTGCATATCGTAGGTCATCCGCAGGAGCGGCAGGCCCAGACCGCTGCGGTCATGGTGGCGCGGGTCGAGGTCGAGGTAGTTCGCGTGGTAGGAGAGCGAGTCGGGTTGCAGGCGCACGGCGGTGATATGCTGCCACTGGCGCAGATGGTCTTTATACGGCCGGCCCCACGACCGCACGGTGGGCGGCAGCGCCTCGCGGCTGATCTGGATGGGCAGGCGCTGGTTCTCGATGTTGGGCGTCGCCCCCCCGACAAACCCGTGCGCCACCGAGTCGAAATCCACGGAG
Source organism: Chloroflexia bacterium (assembly GCA_035693165.1). Taxonomy (GTDB): domain Bacteria; phylum Chloroflexota; class Chloroflexia; order QHBQ01; family JAICKM01; genus JAICKM01. Next base: position 18,912 of record DASSGZ010000620.1, read on the forward strand.
ATAAAGTCGTCCAGGCTCCACATCTGCGCCGCCGGGCCGGTGTGGGCGTTGAAGACGACATCCGGCAACAGGCCCGACACATCGGCCCAAAGTTTCGTCATCAGGTGCTTGCCGACCTGGCCGGTGTTGTTGCCCAGCCCTTGCGGGTGCCGCCCGTCGCCGGACAGCAGCAGCAGTCGCACGTTCTCAAACGTGTAGCTGCACAGGATGACGATGCGCGCCTCCTGTACCTGCCGGTTGCCGTTGGCGTCCACGTATTCGACCCCGGCGGCATGCCCGGCGGCATCGGTCAGCACACGAACGACGCGACAGTGCGTGCGCAGATCGAAATTGCCGGTCGCCAGGGCCTGCGGCACCCAGGTCAGCCCCGGATACCAGCGCTCGTTGTTGAAGGGGCCGAACCCGCCGCTCCAGGCGCAATAGGTGGTGGCCGGAAACCCGTTGTAGGGTTCGGTGTTCACGGCGACCGGCGTGGGATAGGGATGCAGCCCCAGCGACTCGGTCGCTTTGCGGAAGGTCTCGCCCATGGTGAAAGGGCGCATGGGCGGCAACGGATAGGGCGTGCGGCGCGGGACGAACGGGTTGCGGCTGCCGTCGCCGGCCACGCCGATATGATCCTCGGCGAGCGTGTAGTACGGTTCCAGGTCGTCGTACGTGAGCGGCCAGTCGGCCAGCGTCTGCCCTTCGGGCAGCACAGCCTCGCCCCAGCGTTCGCGGACATATGTACGATATTTGAAGTGGTGGGGATGGAGGCGGCGCAGGGCGCCGCCCCAGTGGATGACTGAGCCGCCGATCCCGTTCATCATGCGGCCCAGTGTGAAGCGCGCTTCCTGGTCCGGCGAGTCTGCGTTAAGCCGCCAGCGCGGCGTCTCGCTCAGGAACTTGAGACCCATCTCCCCCCGGCAGTAGTAGGCGGAAGCCAGTTCATCCGGCACGAAGTCCCGGTTGGTGCGCCACGGCCCTGCCTCCAGGCCGACCACGCGGAGACCGCCGCCGGCCAGGATCGCCGCGGCCAATGCCCCTGCGGCGCCCACGCCCACCAGTACGACATCGGCGGGACCGGCGGGCGGTTGGCCGCCCCGCTGCGGATCGTAGCCGGGGATCGCCACCGGTTCCCGCGGGCCACCGTCCAGCGAGTAGCCCACATCGGCCAGCGATTGGATCACGCCGCCCTTCAGCACCGGCTCGGCGGCCAGGTTTTCCTCCGCCGAGTTCTCAGACCAGAAACCGGGATGGCCCAGGAACCGCCAGCCCTGCTTGTCGCGGTTGCCGCCGTAGACCGGGTCGGCAAAGAGTCCTTCCTGGAGGTGGGCGCGCAGCGTCTGGAAGAACTCGCGGGGCGGCGGCACATGAAAATCGGGGATGGCGCCCCGCTCCAGTTCGCCCAGCAACGTGTCCTGCTGTCCCGGCGCACAGTCCGCGAACGGCCCGCCATAGCGCCTGCAAGCAACCCCATCCAGGGTCGCCAGTCCCACACGATAGGCGGGGGCCTTGTCACGGTAAGCCCCGGCCAGTGCCCGGTCAACATAGTGGACGACCCCGATGGCCGTCGCGCCCGGCCCGTCGTCGTCGGCGGGAAACATCCGCTCGAAGATCGCCGCTGCCGTGCGCGCTTCATAGGGGTTCAGGGCAATCAGCGCAGCGGGTAGTTCAGCCATAGGTTCCTCACTGTGGGGGTAACTCGGTCTCCGCGGTGGTATACGGCATCAGACCGGCGGTGGGCGGCGTGCCGTAGTTCACGTAGACCGTCTTCTTGCGAAAATAGTGCTCGAACCCGTGCCGGCCGTCGTCGCCGCCCATGCCGCTCAGCCGGTAGCCGGTATGGAAGCCCTGGAACTGCTCCGGCCCGATGCGGTTGATATAGACTTCGCCGAAGCGGATGGCCTGCACCGCGCGCATCATGCGCTTGAGGTCGTCGGTGAACAGGTAGGCGGTCAGGCCGTACTTGCTGTCGTTGGCGAGTGCAATCGCCTCCTCGAAATCGTCAAAGGCCATGATCGGCGAGATCGGTCCGAAGATCTCCTGCTGCATAATATCCATATCATTGCGCACGTTCGTCAGCACCGTCGGGGCGTACCAGAAGCCGCGCTGGAACTCGGCTCCGTCGGGACGTTTGCCGCCCAGGGCGACCTGCGCGCCCTGCTCCTGCGCGCGGGCCACCATGCGTTCCAGCTTTTCCAGTTCCGCCAGATTGACCTTGGGTCCGAGGTCGATGTCGGTGCGCATGGGATCGCCGAGCCGCAGCTTCCCGGCGGCGGCGACGTAGCGCTCCACGAACTGGTCATACACCCGGCGATGGACATAAGTGCGCTCATTGCAGGTGCAGACCTGGCCGCAGTTGACGAAGCGGGCATGTAGCGCATTGCGCACCGCGAGGTCCAGGTTCGCGTCGTCCATGACGATGAACGGCGCCTTGCCGCCCAGTTCCAGCGAGACGACGGTGATATTCTCGGCGGCGGCGGCCAGGATCTGCCGGCCCGCGCGCACCGAGCCGGTGACGGTGACGAGCTGCGTGATCTCGTCGCGCACCAGCGCCTCGCCCACCACCGTGCCCGCCCCGGTGACGACGTTGACCACGCCTGGCGGCACCCCCGCCTCCTCACAGATCTTCGCCAGCGCCAGCGCGCTAAGCGGCGTGTCCTCGTGGGGCTTGACGACGATGGTATTGCCCGCCATGAGCGCGGGCGCAACCTTGCGGGCGAACAGCGCCGCGGGATAGTTCCAGGGGATAATGCCCACCACCACGCCGAAGGGCACATTGCGGATCCAGATGTCCTCGTCCCGGTTGTCGGAGGCGACGATCTCGCCGAGCGGGGCACGGGCGAAAGTGGTGAAGTACTCGAAGAAGCCCGCCGTGCCGGCGATCTCGCCGCGCGCCTCGACCAGCGGCTTGCCCTGCTCCTGCACCACCAGCCGGGCCAGGCGCTCGGAGCCGGCGGTGATCCGCTCCACGATCCGCCGCACATAGGCGGCGCGCTCGACGCCGGTCAACGCTTCCCAGGCGGGCTGCGCGGCTTGCGCGGCCTCCAACGCCGCGCGGGCATCCTCGCGCGTGCCTTCCGGCACCACGTCGAAGGCGTCCCCGGTGGCCGGGTTCAAGACCGGGCGCGTGCGCCCGTCGCCGGCGCCGCGCCACTCACCGCCGATACGCATCTGATATGTTGCCGATTC
>DASSGZ010000621.1:0-12573 GCA_035693165.1 Chloroflexia bacterium
CGCTCTGTACGACGCGCGCCGCCCCCTTACCTTCCGCCACCAACTGGTCGATGCGCGTCGCGCGCACCTTGACCAGCGAGAACTCCCCGGCCACAAAAAAGCCGTTGGCCGCCACCAGGGCAAACACCGCCAACAGCCCCCACAAGACTTCGATATTCATATACCTTTATTCTCCACGAGCGCCAGGACGCCGGCCCCAGGCGGGCCGCCGGCAGGCGCAATACCCCTATCTAAAACGTATGACCGATTCTACCGGATTTATATGGGCAAGGCAACCGGACCTGACCGGTGAGTCGGACGAGGATGCACACCGCAGAGACGCAGAGAACGCAGAGAATTTTATGGGTTGTAATCAGGAGTCGGAGATAGATACCAGCGGGGTAGCGCGCCGATCCATACCTGCAACGCAGGACACACAGGAAGAAAGATCACCGAGCGCACTCATTTCAATGATCTCTGCGGTGCAAATAAACGGATGCCGCGGGTCACGCGGCGCGGGCGGGGGCGCGCAGGCGGGCCCGGCGCACGAACCGGCGGGTCCAGTAGAACAGCCCGCTGGTGCGCAGGCGCAACTGCGGCACCGTGAACACCGAGCCGTCGATGCGCGCCAGGTGGTAACGGCTGTGCGGGTGGTGGTAGCCGCCGCAGGCGCCCCAGTAGCCCGCCTCGCGCACCTGGGCCTGGATGGCGGGGGTCAGGGCCACGTAGGGATAGGCGAACCACTCCACCGGGCGGCCCAGCATACTCTGCAGCGTGGCCCGCGATCCGGCGATCTCGCGCTGGGCCTGGTCGGGCGGCAGGGTGGGCAGCACCGGGTGGGTCAGGGTATGCGCGCCGACGACAAAGCCCGCCGCGGCCAGGTCGCGCAGTTGCCCGGCGTTGAGCAGGCGCACGGGCGGCAGCGCCCCGCCGGCGCCCGGCATGTGCCACGAGCGCGTGCGGCCCACCAGCCCGGCCACGATGAACAGGGTGGCCGTGAAGTCGAACTCCTGCAAGACCGGCAGGGCGTAGTCAACGAAGTCGCGGGTGCCGTCGTCGAAGGTGAGCACGAGGCGCCGCCCGTGCGGCGCGCTGCCGCCGTCGAGCCCGGCCACGACATCGTGCAGCGTGCCGGGCCGGTAGCCGCGCCGCGTGAAATCGGCCAGCACCGCGCGCAGCCGGCTCTGTGTGACGGCGTAGGGCGGCAGGGCCGCCGTGTCGTCGGGCAGCACCTCGTGGAACATCAGGATGGGCGTCCATCCGCGGATCTGGTCCCAGGTCGGCATCGGCGCTCCCATCAGGCGGCGGGGTGGGTGGCGCCGGCCCCGGTGGCCACCGGCGCGGCCTCGCGCACCCCGGTCCAGAACTGCTCGCGGCCCAGCGTCCGGCTGAGCGCGAGCCAGTAGACAAGGTTGTAGATGGCGCTGTAGGCGGCGAAGGCGGGGCGCTGCTTGCCCGCACGATAGGCTGCCTGCCCGAACCCGTGCAGCAGGCCGATGAGCGGGATCTCCAGCCAGGGGTAGGCGCTGCAGAGCCGCACCAGCGTCCGGTTGGGCCGGCGGCGGTTATGGAACCAGCGAAACACATCGCTGCGCAACTGGTGGTGGCCCTGCTCCCAGCCCAGCTTCACATCGGCCTGGCCGTAGATGCGCGCGTTGCGCACCCAGCCGCCGAACTGGTGCCGCCCCAGGTGCAGGCTGTCGGCGTGCACGCGGTAGTAGAAGCTGGCCCCCGCCGCGGCCAGCCGGTAGCCCAGCTCCACGTCCTCGGTGCGCACCAGCGTGGTGTTGTAGCCGCCGATGGCGTGGAAGAGGCCCAGCGAGACCGAGCAATTGCCGCTGAAGAAGTCGCGCGGCCCCGGCATGCGCGCGCCGCTGTCGAGTTGGGCGTAGTGGCGGGCCATCTGCGCGTCTTCCCAGGCCACCCAGGGTTCGGCGCGCCGGCCCGGCACGGTCAGGTGGCCGATGACCACGGCGTCGGGGTCGCGCTGATGCACCAGCGCGTGCTCGGCGATCAGTTCGGGCGCGGCGATCATATCGTCGTCGAGAAACAGCAGGGCGCGCCCGGTCGCCACCTGGGCGCCGTTGTTGCGCGCGGTCGCCGCGCCGTTCTGCCGCTGGAAGAGGCAGCGCATCTGGCGCGGGCGCGGCCCGCTGCCGGTTTCCAGGTATTCGCGGGTGCCGTCGGACGAGCCGTCGTCCACGATGATCAACTCCCAGCGGTCCGCGGGGTAGTTTTGCGCGGCCAGGCTCGCCAGCAGCGCGGGCAGATAGGCGCGGCGGTTATGGGTCGGCACGATAACGCTGAGGTCCTGCATGATGGCTCCTGATCCAGAGACAGCGGCGCACCGCTGTTCGCTATTTGGTTCCGGTGATGGTCGTCCGCTCGGTGCGGACCCAGCCACGCGGCCCGCGCCCAAGCAACATGGCTCCATAGATGCGCAATTTCCAGATCATGAACAGCGGGGTGGCCAGCAAGTAGAGATAAGCGCGCCGGTCGGCGCCGCTGATCAGCAGGCCCGCCACCACGTAGATCGCCGCGCCGGCGAGCGACAGCGCCCAGCCGGTCAGCACCAGGCCGGGCCAGCCGCCCACGAGCCAACCCAGCGCCGCGTTCAGCAGCAGCAGGCCGAGCGGCACCCCGACCAGGATCGCCAGCGGCGGGGTGAACAAATCCATGGCCCAGTCGAGCTTGGCGACGGAGCGCTCGCGCAGGAACTCGCGCAGCAGGCGCGGGCCGTCGCGGCGCACCAGGGCAAAGCGGCCCCCCTCCCAACGCATCCGCTGCGAGCGCGCCTGCTCGGCGGTTTGCGGCACCTGGGCGTAGAGCACCGCGCCCGGCACCGGCTCGACGCGGATGCCCGCCCGCAGCAACGTGGTCGTGAACTCGATGTCCTCGGCCAGCGAATAGGCGCTCCACCCGAATTGCTCGACGACCCGGCGGGCGAAGCACATGCCGTTGCCCTTGAGCAGCGTCGTGGCGCCCCAGGTCTGCCGGGCCAGCGGACGCAGGCGGTTGAACAGCAGCAGCGCGCAATAGAGCAGCGCCGTGCGCCAGTTGTGGAAGGGATCGAGCACGTTGTACTGGCCTTGCAGCGCCAGGCTCCCGGCTTGCAACCGGGCATCCATCTGGCGCAAAAACGCCGGGTCGGCCAGCGTATCGGCGTCGAACACGACGACGGCATCGGTCCATCCCGCGTCCTCGGCCAGCAACCGGCCCAGCGCCCACTCCAGCGCGTAGCCCTTGCCGCGCTGCTCGGCGTCGGTGCGCTCGTAGACGCCGGCCCCCGCCGCGCGAACGAGGTCCGCCGTATCGTCGGTGCAGTTGTCGGCGATCACGAGCACGCGCATCTGATCGCGCGGGTAGTCGAAGGCAGTCAGGCTGCGCAGGCACTCGCCAATGACCAGCGCCTCGTTGTGGGCGGGCACCAGGATCGTGAAGCGGGTGCGCGGCTCGGCGGGCGGGATGCGCGGGACCTCGCGCAGCCGGGCCAGCAGTGCGCTGCCCGTCATAAACACGAGGTACGCGGCCAGCAGCAGCCAGATCGCCAGCAGCGGCGCCTGCAGCAGGCCCGTGGCCCAGAGTACGATGGCGGTGAAAGTCATCCAGTCCTCCGTTGGGGCGGCGTGGCCGGGTTGCGGGCGCTGCCGGCGGGGGCGCCCTGGCTCCGCGCGGCCCGCACATCCTCGACCACCTGCACCATCTCGCGCAGGTAGGTGTCCAGGTTCAGGTGATCCTCGACCACGGCGCGCGCCCGCCCGCCCAGGCGCGCCGCCAGGGCCGGGTCGGCCAGCAGGCGGTTCAGCGCGGCGGCCATCGCCGGCGTGTCGCCCGGCGGCACGTAGAGGCCGGTGACGCCCTCTTCCACAATATCAAGCTGCCCGCGCGTGCGGGTGATCACCACCGGGGTGCCGCAGGCCAGCGCCTCGTAGGCCACCAGCGAGCCAGCCTGGAAATCCACGTCGAACAGCGGCAGGGCCACGGCGCGCGCCCGGCGGTAGAGGGCGCGCAGTTGCAACGGCTTCAGCGACACGCGCTGCACGTTGGCCGGCAGCGGCACGTCCTCGGCGGTGTTCTTGCGCTTCGACCAGGGGCTGGCCGCCGCAATCACGACGCGGGTCTCCGCCGGCAGGTGGGGTACGGCGTTAATCAGCGTCTGGTAGTCGCGGAACTCCAGTCCCGCGCTGGCGATGACCGGCACATCCGGCGGCAGGTCCAGCCCCACCTCGCACAGCAATTCCACGTCGCGGGCGGCCTCCTCGGCCGATTGGGCAGGCCGCCAGAAGGCGCTGTCCGCCGGGTGCAGCACCAGGGCCACCTGGTCGGGCCGCAAGCCCAGTTTGTGGAAGGCGACCTGCTGCTGGGCGCTGCTGTAGCAGATGGTGCGGTCGATATGCGTCTGCACGCGCAGGACCCGGAAGAACGGCTGCTTTTTGCCGGGGCTGAGGTAGTGCGAGATCATCACATGGCCGCGCCGCGTGCCCGTAAACTTGAACAGCAGGCCCAGGATCAGCCCGGCGGCTTCCTGGTCGGTCAGGATCACATCATAGCTGCCGCGCTGCGCCCACGCCTGCAGCGCCATCGCCAGGGCGTGCCCGCCGGCGCGCTGGGCCAGGCGATAACCGCGTCCCGGCGCCGCGGGCGGCGTGTGCAGGGCCGCGTTCAGGCGGTCGCGCAACTCGAAGTAGTCGCGGCGTGGGGCTTCCCCCGCGGCGATGGCCGCGGCCAGGCCGGGGCGTGGCGCCGACGACACCAGGACGGCTATCCGGCTCATCTGTCCATCTCCTCCCACGGCTAAACCGCCGTCGCCCGGACGACCAGGAAGTGGCCTTCGGTGGGCCGCCCCCAGATCCGGTCGCTGAGACTGCACAGCACATAGGCCACCGGCGAGACGGCGCGATAGAGCCGGCCCCGGCACTCGCGGCGCAGCGCCCAGGCGAACAGCCGGTGCGACAGCGGCGAACAGCAGACGTAAATCGAGTCGGCCAGCAGAAAATCCGCCTGCTCCAGGTGCTGTTCCAGCGTCAGCCGCGTGTGCGAATCGCGCGACCCATAGGTGTCGCGGTAGAGCCGGCGCACCTCGGGGGCGCTCTCGCGATAGGACAGGCTGGGCACCGACAACAGCAAATGCCCGCCCAGGCGGGTCACGCGCCGCAACTCCTGCAGGAACGCATCCGGGTCCTTGCTGTGCTCGAACGCGGCCAGGCTGACCACCTGGTGGAACATGGCGTTGGCGAAGGGCAGGCGGACGGTGCGGCGCAGGCTGCGCGGCAGGTCCACCCGGCTGACCACGCAGCCTGTCTTTTCCAACTGCTCCAGCCCGGCGGGCACGCCCGAGGTCAGGGCCAGGATCTGCTGCTCGCGGGCGGGCGCCAGCCAGTCGCGCAGCACCGCGTCTTGCAGCCCGCGGATGAAACCGGGCTGGAGATGCGGCGCCACAAGGGGGCCGTGCAGATCGGTCACGGTGTGGACCGCGGGTGGTAACGAACTAGGATCAGCGGTGCGCACATGTTGCACTGCGATCATTGCTCCTCTCTTGCCTATTCTTCCTCAGCAGTTCATCACTGCCTACCTATCACTCTGAGCGCAGTGAAGAGTCTCGGCTTGTGCGCCCAGGAGACGGAGATTCTTCGCTGCGCTCAGAATGACAGGTCTCTGCGTAATTATCAGGCCGCCGCCTGGCGGCCCGCGCGAGCGCGGACCAGGCGCGCGCGGTGGTGCAGCCCCCGCGCGGCCTCTTCGACCAGCGGCAGCCAGCGCCGGCGATACATTGTGACGCGCAGGTTGGCACGCAGGTGCCCGCCGAAGTGGCGCTTGTAGTCGTGATCGCCGCGCAGCAGATCGACGCTCTGCCGGCCCGCGGCGATGGCGGCGGCGATGGTGTCGGCCAGCAGGCAGACGCCCAGGCTGTAGGACGCGAAGCGCGGGTCCGGGTTCAGGCCCAGTTGGTAGTAATAGGTCACGTCGCCCTGGTGGAAGTTGTAGATCACTCCGCCGCAGGTGCCGTCGGCGGCGCGGACCACGCGCAGATCGAGTTTGTCGCGCTCGGCCAGCAGAGCGGCGAGCTTGCGGTGCAGCGCCTGCCGCCGTGCGTCCGGGAACCCGCCGCCCGACGGGTCGGCGGCCCAGCGCGCCTGGTGGTAGTCAAATAGCAGGTTCATCGCCGCATCGCGGGCCGCCGGGTCGCGCACGTCCACCGGGACGATGGTCAGGCCGTCGTCGCGCAGCTTGCGCAGCTTGCGCCGGATCTGCTGGCGACTGTTGGCGCTCAGCCCGGCCAGGTAGTCGTCGAAGGTGGGGGCCAGGGACAGGCGCCGGCAGAGTTCGCCGCTCTCCACGCGCACCGCCCAGCCGCGCGTTGCCGCCGCCTGACGGTAGTGCGCCTCGCTCAGCGGGCCGGGCATGCAGTTGCGCAAGTCGATCATGCTCCAGCCGGGGCGGCGGCCCAGGTAGCCAAGCAGCGCCGTCCAGACCGCGCCCTCGGCGCCGCGGGCGGTCGCCAGGCCCCAGTAGTCGGCCAGCGGATAGCCGCCCGGCCCGCAGCCCAGCACTTCGAGCGCGCCCAGCACGCGCAGGTGGGGCGCCCGCGCCAGCGGCAGCACGGCCACCAGCGCGCCTGCCTCGTCGCGCACGGTCAGCACCAGCGGGTGCTTGCCCGGCACGGCGCCCGCCCAGGTCGCGGCGGTCCAGGCCCAATCGGCGAACACCGACGCGGTGTCCGCCCCGGCCACCAGGGCATCCCACTCGCCGCGCAGGGCCAGCAAGTCACGATACGAAACGCACTCGGCGACGTGGTACACGCGGCGGTTCCTCCTGCCCGGCAGCATCCGCGACCGCTTCGCCGGGCAGGCGGCGGGCGCGAACCTGGTACATCTGCCAGCCGGCGGCCAGGGCGCCCAGCATGGCCCCTGCGTACGCCGACAGACGGAAACTCATCAATGCTTGATCGACGGCGCTCAGCACGACCAGCGCGCCCAGCGTCGCCAGCACCAGGAAGGCCAGCAGCAAGAACTCGGCGCATTCCTGGGCGCGCTTGCGGGCCACCTGCAGCCGCCGGGCATACACCCGGTCGGCGCTGTTCAAGCGGCGCCGCCGCCCGCGCATGGTGTTCTCTAGCGGGTTACTGCGCAGCAATTCCTGCTCGACCCCCACCGCGGCGCGCATCCGGTCCAGCCCCAGGCGCACGGCGGCGCTGACGAGGATCAGGCTCGCCGCGATCATGGCCCAGAAGACGGCGAAGCCGATGAAGCCCATGCGCTCCCAGAGCCAGAGCATATTGTTGTGGGGCATGTAGAGTTGCAGCGCCCAGCCGTCTTGCAGGTTCGCCATCGGCACCACCACGTCCATCGGCTTGCCGAAGCCGATCCCGATGATCGGGCTGCGGGCGATGGTGGCGCGCAGGTTGGTGTTCTCCTGTTCGCGGTAGGCGTTCGAGGCGGCATCGCGCTCGTTGGGCTGGAAGTACGACTTGACCGCCTGGGCCGGCTCGGCCAGCGAGCCGCTGCGGTTCCAGAACGCCGCCGTATATAGGCTGCCCAGCACGCCCAGTCCGACGAGGACCAGCACCAGGCGGCGCCGCAAGGCGGGCGTCTGTAAGCTGAGCCAGATATAGGGCAGCGCGATGATCACGACCTCGATCAGGCAGAGAAAGACGGCGCGGCGCTTGTTCAGTACCATCATCAGCGTCACGGCGGGGATCATCAGCACCAGCAGCGGGTACATGCGGCGCGGCAGCCGCGCGCGCCAGAGGGTTGCCGCGATAAGCAGCCCGAACGCCAGCGCCAGGAAGAGCGAGTCGTCATGCTCGATCACCGTCGGTACGCCGGCCCGCACGCTGAGCGGGATCTGGAAGTAGCGCGAAATGCCGTCCACGGTGCGGAACGCCGTGCCCAGGACCGTGATCCAGAGCAGGCCGCGGATGTGCGCCGGTTCCTCCACCGTGTTGACGGCCAGGATATACAGCCCCACGAAGTAGAACAGGGGCCGGATCTCCCAGAGCGTGATCTTGAAATCGCCGCCGGTCAGCAGACCGTTCACCGTGCCCAGCACCACCATCGCGCCGAACAGCACCACCGGCCAGAAGACCGGCCCGGTGCGGATGCCCCGGTAGCGGTGGAAGTGCCCGATCAGCGCGCGCAAGAGCGACAGCGAGAGCAGCACCTCGAACATGTTGAACGTCACCGCGCTGGGCAGGCCGAGCAGATTAAGATTGCGGAAGAAGCCCATCTCGGAAATGACCGTCTGCACATACGGCGACGGGAAGGTGTCGAGGATGATCGTGGACAGCACCGCCAGGTAGGTGCCCACGATGGGCCAGCGCAGCACAGCCATCACGCCCAGCACCACCAGCGCGAGCGAGAGCACCGTCTCGGGCCGGTCGTCCACCACCTTAAACAGCACGGCCAGCCCGGCGAACACGGCGACCGTGACCAGCGCCGCGGTCCACTGGCGGAAAGCCAGGCCGAAGCGCGACCGGGGCGCGGTCACCTCCGGGAAGACCCGGTTGCGCCGGGGCGCGGGCGCCTGTTCGGTTGGGGCGAAGGTCACTGCCATCGTGATGCTTCCTAGCGATTGCGGTCCAGCACGACCAGGCTCATGCTCGTGGGCGGCACGGCGACCACCGGCGGCCCGCCGGTGGTCACGGTCAGCGGCGCGGAGACGATGCCGTCGAGGTGCGCCGGGCCGTAGCGGTACTCCGTGGCCGCCGGGGCCGGGGCGAAGCCGGTCAGGTCGAGTTGCGCGTCGGCGGTGCGGGCGCGATCCTTGTTGATCAGCAGCACCGTCAGGCGCGTACCGTCGGTGCTGAGTGCGCCGTAAGCAGTGAGCAGCGAATTGAGGCTACTGGTCTGCACGGACTCGTTGCCGAAGGCCGCGCCGTTGCCGTCGTAGTTACGGAAGAGCCGGAAGGCCCAGCCGCCGGGGCTGTTCACCGGCGGCGCCTGCCAGTAGGCCGCGTAATACACATCTTCCCGGCCATAGATGCCGAGGGCGTCGGCGGTGGCGATGGCGCCGCTGATGTCGGTCTCCCCACCGTAGTTCCACTCGCTGACGGCCAGGCGGGTGCCCGGATAATACTGCGCGATCAGCTTGCGCAGCCGGGGCAGCAGGCCCAGGTTCGACCAGTCGGTGCGCGCCACCCAGCTCGGCTCCACGAACAGGCCGTCCCACAGGGCGCGCGGCGCCTGCATGCGCCGGTCCTGGGTGGCCGGGTCGTTGCCGCCGCCGTACTCGCCGCCGTTCGGGTAATAATGGACGCTCAGCACGTTGAGCGAGCGCCGGCCCGCCTGCCGGTCGCTGTCGTGGACGGTCTGAAGGAACCAGGCCAGCCAGGGCAGATTGCCGTGGGCCGCGCGGTCGGCGGCGGTCTTGAAATTGTCCGCGCCCGCGTCGAGCGCCGAGTAGAGATAGCCGGTCACGCCCCAGCTTTCGGGACCGGCCACCAGCGCGCCGGGGTCGGCGTCCTTGACCGCGCGGGCGTAGTCCAGGAAGGTCGCCGCCTGCTCGTCGTAGCCGGGGCGGACGGGGTGGACATCGACCTGCGTATCGTCCGACCAGAGCTCCGGCTCGTTGTCCATCGCGTAGATCAGCGGGGCCGTGTCGGCCGGGCGCGCGCCACGCAGGTAGGCCACCCACTCGTCCTGGTAGACCTTGCCGTCGGTCAGGTCGGGCGGGTAGCTGAACGGCGCGTCCTTGCGCGGCAAGGACGGCAGGCTGGTGCGCTTGCGGTTGGCCGCCGGGTCGTACGGGGCCATCCAGGCGCCGCCGCTGATCGCGGTGAAGGCCGTGCTGCTGCCGGGCGCGACCGGTGGGCCGCCGTGCTCCGGCACGTCGACCGAGGCGCTGGTGCTGTCGCGGGCCACCCAGCCAATCGTCGGGATGGTCAGCAGGCTGTGCGCGCCCAGTTTGGCGTTGCGCTCCAGGAACTGCAACGAGGCGCTACCGGGCACCTTGTCGCCCTGGCTGATGTTCTGGAAGCCGCCATCGATGCCGGTGTTCGAGGCGTTGATCTCCCAGTTGTGGCGGGTGCGGGCGTTGCCGCCCCAGCGCACCAGCGTAGCGCCCAGCCAGGCAAGTTGGTCGAGATGATCGGACCCGGCATCGGCCACGCCGTAGATGAGCGGGCTGATCGGGTGGTGGACGCTCGTATCGAGGCTCACGGCCACGGCATAGCGGGTCGGGTCGTCCACGGTCGCGGTCGCTTCGGGCGCGGGCGTCTCGGTGGGCGGGCGCGCGGTGCCCGTGGCCGCCGGCTGCGCCGTGGGCGTGCGGGCCGCCTGCGAGATCGCCACGGGCGGATCGTCGCTACAGCCCAGGGTGGCGACGGGCACGAGGATCAGGGCGCAGAGCGCCAGGGCCCGGTGCCGCAACGCGCGGTCGATCACGGTTCGGCTCCGCTCGTGCTCCAGGCCCGCGCCGGCAACACGCTGTCCAGGGTCGCGGCGGGCATGGCCGGGCGCTCGGCCCGCCGGTGGACCCGCTCGCCCCCCAGGAAGAGGATGGTCCGGGCCAGTTTCTCGCTGTCGTGCCGCAGCGAGTCCGGCGCCGTCACCGGGCGCGCGATGATGTTGAGGCCCAGCGAGAGGCATTCTTCCAGGTCGAGCCGGACGGGAAAGGCCCCGGCCGCCGCCGCCTGCACCAGCGCATCGGGATCCAGCGGGCTGCTGCTGACAATCGCATAGTCGATGCTGCCGGGGCCGCCCAGGTATTCGAGCGCGCGGCGGATAAAGCGCGACGCGGGCCAGTCGTCGGTGATCTGCGGCTGAGTCATCAGGTTGCAGATAAAGATTTTGACCGCGGACGACTCGGCGATGGCCTCGCGCAGGCCCGCCAGTTGCAGCGGCGCCAGCACGTTGAAGAACAGGTCGGCGGGGCCGAGCACGATAATATCGGCATCGGCGATGATATCGAGCGCCGTGCCCAGCACCGGCATGGGCGCGGGCAGGCGCACCTCGCGCAACCCGGTCTGACCCACGGCGGCCACCAGTTCATCGGGCGTGTGGACGAGTACTTCCCGGCCGTCCTGCAACTCGGCCAGCAGCGGACTCGCGGCCAGCGTGAGCGGCAAGACGCGCCCCTGGACGTTGAGCACCTGGGCCGCGGCTTGCAGCGCCAGGTCGGCGGCGCCCGTGATGTCGGTCAGGGCGCTCAGGAATAGCGTGCCGAAGCTGCGGCTCACCGACTCCTCGATGGCCGGCACGCGGTAGGCAAAGAGGCGCTCCATGATCTGCGTGGTCGCCGAGTCGGCGCCCAACGCCAGCAAGCTGCTGCGCACCCCGTCGGCGGAGCGCGAGGCGCCGTCCGCGGCCCACTCCGGCCCGTGGTGGCTCGCGTCGAAGGTCGACAGGAGGGCCGTGAGGCGGCCCGTATACCGCTTCAGCCCGCGTAACATCAGATCCGTACCGGCGCCACCACCGATTACGACGACCGCTTTTGCTGACATGCCCGAATCTGCGCCTCCCTGGCCGTCCAGCCCCAACGGCCCGTAGATGATTTGCCCTAACGCCAGAGAAATACGAGCACCAGGGCCAAAGCCAAGAGTGCCACATAGGTGCCCGCACCAAACAACACCGGCGCGCCGGTTGCGCGTCCGCCCGGCGCCCGCCGGGCGGTGTACCATAACCCCACCACGGTTAACAGTGCGAATACCAGGACGGTTTGGATCATCGCCGGCCCCCTGCCCGCCTTAGCTCAGGTAGCGGTCGACCCAGCGGGGGACCCGCTGGCGCTGTTCGTTCAAGAGCACCGCCGTCACCTGGCCGGGCGGGAACGAGGCCAGGGCGTTCTTCACGTCGTTGCGCCGCGTGACCGCCGCCCGCGCCACCAGGCACAACTGGGGCACCAGCAGCGGCGGCAGCGTGCCCAGGCTGGGGGTCTGCACCGGCGGCAGGTCGATAATCACCGCGTCGAAGTAGCCGCTCAGGGTGACGAAGAATTGCGACTCCTCCATATGCTTGAACTGCCAGACGGCGTCGGGCACGGCTTCGCGGGTGGGTAACAGCGAGACGCCCGGCATCACCGGCAGAATCGCGTCGGCCACCGAGACCTCGCCGCGCAGCACTTCGATTAACCCCGCCCTGGGATCCACCCCGCACAGCGTGTGCAGCGCCGGGTTCTCCAGGTCGCAATCGACCAGTAACACCCGCCGCCCCGTGCCCAGTTGCGCGGCGGCGGCGGCGGCCAGGCCCAGCGCCACCGTCGAGCGGCCGGTGCCCCGGCGGGGACTCGACACGCCGAGGACCAGCGGGCTGCCCAGCGGCAATTCGCTGTGCAACTGGGCAAACAGCGGGCGGCAGCTACTGACCACCTCGCGCGGCACCCAGCGACCCGGCGTTTGATCGCGTGGGCCCTTCACCTGCGATAGAAAGTTCATCTGCTCTGCTCCTGTCCGGGGCCGGTTAGCCGACCTGGATTGTCTCACTCTCGGCGCGGGCGTTCAGCCCTTCGAAGGCCGCCGGATGCACCGGCTCGGCGGCCGGCAGGGTATCCTCGCTGAGCGCACCGCCCGCCGGGGCGGGCGCAGCTTGCCCGGCTTTGTGCGCCGCGCGGTCCGCCTTGACCGCCGCCTTGCGCCGCTCGGCCAGCGGGCGCAGGTGG
>DASSGZ010000622.1:0-7402 GCA_035693165.1 Chloroflexia bacterium
CGATTACGCAAAACGCTACTGGGTCCGCAAGCGCTGCGAGCACGTCCAGGCCAAGATCCTCCACAACCTCCAGTCGTGCGATCCCGCCGCGCCCTTCCCCGACCAGATAGTGCCCTGGCTGTTCGCCACCGGGTTGACCACACATCTGCTGCTGGTGGCCGGGCTGCGCAATCCCACGGTGCGGCAGCGCTACCTGGCGGCGCGCGACCTGCTGGCCGAGTACGGGCACGCCGCGTTTTACCCGGCCCTGCTGGATCTGCTGGGCTGCATGCAGTGGACCAGGGCGCAGGCGGAAGCGCACCTGGACGCGCTGGCCGAGGTCTTCGACGTAGCCGGCGCCGTCATGCAATCGCCGTTCCCGTTCGCCGCCGACCTGCGCCCGGCGGCCCGCCCCATCGCCATCGCCGGCAGCCGGGCGCTGATCGCCCGCGGCGCCCACCGCGAGGCCGTGTTCTGGATGGTCGCCACCTATTCGCGCTGCCGGCTGGTGCTCGACCGGGATGCGCCCCCCGCCCTGCGCGACCGGTTCGCCCCCGGCTACGCGCGCCTGCTGGGCGACCTGGGGATCGCCACCTTCGCCGACCTGGACCACCGGTGCGCGGCCCTCCCGGCTTTCCTGCCGCAGGTGTGGGCGGTGGCCGAAGCGATCATGGCGGCCAATCCCGCCATTCAGGAGTAGGCCCGCTCATAACGCCGTCCCGAGCTCAGGCCAAAACGCGCTGATATACTGCTGAAACGCGGCCAGCGCGGCGAGACAACTCCAACTGGTCCGGGCCAGTTCGGCGCGGCGCTTCTCCACCGCCGCGATGGCCGGCGCCGGCTGCCCGGCGGCCAGTTCGTCCAGGGTGGTGTGGATCGCGGGGAAGTCATAGCCCGCCTCGCGCAGCAGGGCCACGACGCGCAGGCGCCGCATTTGCTGCTCGTCATACAGGCGATAGCGGCTGCTGGGGGCGCGGAAGGGATGCAACAGCCCCTGCTGCTCCCAGAAATGCACCGCCGAGACGCGCACGTCCACCTCGCGGGCCGCCGCGCCCACCCGCAGGCGAGTCGCATGGCGGGTGCCGCCGGGCGGGGCGGGTTGCGCCGCCAGCGTGCGCAAGGCGGCCAGTGTCTGCTCCACCTGGAGCCGCTTGGCGGCGAGTTCCGCGTGGCGCTCGTCGATCCGCGCCAGCGCGCCGGCTAGGTCGCCCCCATGCACCGCCTCCATGATCGCCCGCGCCCGCGGCCAGCCATAGCCCCCGACCAGGCTGCGGGCGGTTTGCAGCGCCGCCCGGTGTTTCGGCGTGTAGCGGCGATAGCCGCTGGGACTGCGCTCGGCGGGCGGGATAAAGCCGGCCGCTTCGTAGTTGCGTACCTGCTGGACGCTGATCCCGCCCGCGCGGGCCAGATCGCTGGTCCGTAGATCGTCGCCAAGTATCATGTAAAATCCTCAAGTGGTATAAGAGACTTTCCCTGCTGGTTATGCGATCATCCCACGCTGCGTTATACCATGCGGCGCGCCTGATTGCCAGGTATCCGGCCTGCTTGAGCGCCACCGGGTCCAGCACAACCCTCCACTATTGCGTCTGAGTTATACAATAGGACTGTAGTTGAAAGCCCAGGCGACACCACACGCATTCTGCCGGGCGGCAGGCCGGTGTGACCCCGGCGCCTACCCCACGGAACGACGGTGGCCGACCACTAATGAGGAGGGACCCCTACCCATGGACCAAGCCGAGCTCACCCGTTACATCACCGAGACTTTTGACAACGTCGATATGGTCGTCGGGTCAGACAACATCTTCTTTTTCCACCAACCGGATCCCACGGCGCCGGATCACCGCTTTCCATTCGCCACGCTCATGACCAACGACATTAATGACCAGTTCTCCGACCTGAACCGCCCGTCGGTCTACCGGCTGAACATCGGCGTCAGCAAGCAGACCTACCGCGCCCTGTTCGGCGCCTCGCCGGCAGACGGCGACGGCGGCTACGACTTCACGGCGCTGGATCAGATCATGCCGCACCCGGTGTACGGGCGGCAGTACTGGGTCTGTGTGCTCAACCCCAACCCGGCCACGTTCGCGACCCAGGTGCAGCCCTTGCTGGCCGAGGCGTATGCCCTGGATGTCGCCAAGCGCGCCCGCCACGCGGCCCGCCGAACCTAACCCCCGGCCCCCTTCCCGCGGCGGGAAGGGGGAGATTGCGCCGCCCTTCTCGCGTGCGACGCCTCGCCCCGCCGCGCGGCGGGGCGTCAATTTTCCCCCTTCCCACAGATCTCGGTAAGGCGGCAGGCGCGAGGAATCGCGCCGCTACCGAGACAGATCCGCGCCTTGCGAACGTATCCGACTGACCACTGACCACCGACCGCTGACCACTCGTTCGCTTGCGCGGGCGGCGGCAAGTTGCTATACTGGCGCGGTAAACATCCTCCTCTACGTTGCACTCGCTTGCGGCCCGGCGGGTCCGGCGCGACGCTCCTGGCAGAGGTCGCCGATTGGCCGAACCGCGGGCCGCGATCCCCGGCCTGTACAGGGGCGGGGCCGGCCCGGCGGGCAATTATTCCACCCTGCGGCTACCCAGTGTGAAAGGGGACGGACTATGCGCAAAGTGGTTTCGGGTTTGTTTATCTCCCTGGATGGCGTGACCGAAGCCCCGAACGAATGGCAATTCGATAACTTTGACCAGGATATGGAGACCGAAATGGGGGCGATGATCGCGGACACGGACGCGATCCTGCTCGGGCGGGTGACGTATCAGGAGTGGGCCGACTACTGGCCCACCGCCACCGACGAACCCTTTGCCGGCTTTATTAACAACACGCCGAAATACGTGGTCTCGACGACGCTGGATAGCGTCGACTGGCAAAACTCCACCCTGCTCAAGGGCAACCTCGCCGAAGAAATCGCCCGCTTGAAAGCGCAACCGGGCAAAAATATTACCGTGACGGGGAGCCCCACCCTGGTGCGATCGCTGCTCCAGCAGGATCTGCTCGATGAATTAACCCTGACGATTCATCCCGTGGTCGCAGGCAAGGGCAAACGCCTGTTCCCCACCGTGGGCGATCTGAAACGCTTACAGTTGGTCAGCCACAAGACGACCCGCAGCGGCGTGGCGATCCTGACCTACCGCCCCAAATAGGCAGCCATCCCTGGCGAGTCGCGGAACATCCGTCCGTAGCGGTTCGCCAAGGGTATCGTTCACGGAACTGGGGGGCGCCCGCTGCCCCACCGGCTGATAACGCCCGGCGCCGGCCCGCCGGGTTGGGTCGCGGAGGTCATTATGGACCCGCTGCGCAGCTTCGTACCCATCGACCGGCTCCACGCGCTGGCCCACGGCGCGCCCCTGCCCGACCGCACCACCGGCGCGGCCCTGCTGGCCGACATCTCCGGCTTCACCGCGCTGACCGAGGCCTTCGCCGCCGCGCTCGGGCCGCAGCACGGCTCTGAGGAACTGGTCCAGATCCTGATCCCCGTGTTCGACGCGCTGATCGCCGAGGTGCATCAGTACGGCGGCAGCGTGCTCGCCTTCAGCGGCGACGCCATGACCTGCTGGTTCGACGGCGACGACGGCAGCCGCGCCGCCACGTGCGCGCTGGCCCAGCAGCGGGCCATGGCCCCCTTCGCCACGCTGCCCCTGCCGGGCGGGGAGCAGGCCGCGCTGGCGCTCAAGGTGGCTGTGGCCGCCGGGCCGGCGCGGCGCTTCCTGGTCGGCGACCCGGCCCGCGGCGTGCTGGACGCGCCCGCGGGGCCGACGCTGGAGCGGCTCGGCGTGGCCGAGGAACTGGCCGCGCGGGGCGAGGTGCTGGTGGATGCCGCCACCTGGGCGGCCCTGGCCGGCGCCGGCCCCGCCGGCGACCCATGCACGGACCTGGAGAGCGGCGCGGAGTTCCACGTGCTGGCGGGGCTGGCCCGGCCCGCCGCGCCCGCGCCCTGGCCACCGCTGGGGCCGGAGGCCGTGCCCGACGAGCAGGTGCGCCCGTGGGTGCAGCCCGCCGTGTGGGACCGGCTGCAGCATGGCCGGGGCGCCTTCCTGGCCGAACTGCGCCCGGTGGTCGCGCTGTTCCTGCGCTTCACCGGCATCGACTACACGCGCCCCACGGCGGGCGCCCGGCTGGACACGTTTATCCATTGGGTGCAAGAGGTGCTGGCGCGCTACGAGGCGACGCTGCTGCAACTGACCATCGGCGAGAAGGGCAGCTACCTCTACGCCGCCTTCGGTGCGCCGCTGGCCCACCCCGACGAGGCGGCCCGCGCCGCGGCGGCGGCCCTGGAGCTACGCACGCCTCCGGCCAGTTGCAGCTTCATCCGCGGCGTGCAGATCGGCATCAGCCAGGGCCAGGTGTGGACCGGCGCGTATGGCGGGCAGGCCCGGCGCACCTACGGCGTGCTGGGCGACGCGGTCAACCTGGCCGCCCGGCTGATGCAGTCGGCGGCGCCGGGCGGCATCCTGGTGACGCAGGCGGTGCGCCAGGCCGCCGGGCCGCGCTTCGGCTGGGCCGCCCTGCCCGCCCTGCGCGTCAAGGGCAAAGCCGCCGCCGTGCCGGTCTACGGGCTGGTCGCAGAGCGCACGGAGGCCGAGCAGGCCCTGCGCGAACCGGGCGCCGGGGCGCCGCTGGTGGGCCGGGCGGCGGAACTGGCCCAACTCGACGCCGCGCTGGCCCAGGCGCGCGCCGGGCACGGCCAGATCGTGGGCATCACCGGCGAGGCCGGGCTGGGCAAATCGCGGCTGGTGCAGGAGGCGGCGCGCCGGGCGCGCGCCGCCGGGCTGCCGGTCTACGCGGGCGCGGCCCAGTCCTACGGCACCAACACGCCCTACCTGGCCTGGCACACCGTCTGGCACGCCTTCTTTGACCTGGATCCCGACGGCACGCCCGACGAGATCGCCCTGGAGCTGGAAGATAAGCTGGCCGAGATCGACCCGGCGCTGCTCGAACGCCTGCCGCTGCTCGGCCCGGCGCTGGGCCTGCCCCTGCCCGATAATGCCCTGACGGCGGCGCTCGACCCCGCGCTGCGCAAGGCGTCGCTGGAGGCGCTGCTGGTCGCCTGCCTGCGCGCCCGCGCCGCGGCCACGCCGCTGGCCCTGGTGCTCGAAGATTGCCAATGGCTCGACCCCCTATCCCATGATCTGCTGGAGGCCGTGGGCCGGGCCATCCCCGCGCTGCCCGTGCTGGTGCTGCTGGCCTACCGGCCCCCGGAGTTGGAGCGCTTGCGGGCGCCGCAGGTGGAGACCCTGCCCCACTTCACCGCCATCCGCCTGGCGCCCTTCGCGCCCGACGAGGCCCGCCGCTTGGTGGCCGCCCGGCTCGGCGACGACCACGCGGTGGCCTGGCCGCCCGACCTGATCGCGCAGATCGCCGCCCGCGGCGACGGCAACCCCTTCTACCTGGAAGAACTGATCAACTACCTGGCCGAGTCCGGCGTCGACCCGCGCGACGGGGCGGCGCTGGCGGCGGTGGCGTGGCCCGCCAGCCTGCAAAGCCTGCTGCTGGCGCGCATCGACCAGTTGACCGAGCAGCAGCGCACCGTGCTCAAGGTCGCCAGCATCGTCGGGCGGCGGTTCGTGCGGCCCGAGCTCTGGGGCGTCCACCCCGATCTCGGCCCGCCGGAGCCGGTGAGCGCCGACCTGGCCGAACTCGACCGGCTGGACCTGACGCCGCTCGACACGCCGGAGCCCGAGCCGGCCTACCTGTTCAAGCACCAGATGACCCGCGAAGTGACCTACAGCAGCCTGCCGCGCGCCCTGCGCGCCCGCCTGCATGAGCAGTTCGCCGCCTGGCTGGAAGCGGGCAGCGCCGTGGCCGGTGGCCCGCCGCCGCTCGACCTGCTGGCTTACCACTATGGGCAAAGCGGCAACACCGCCAAGCAGCGCGAGTATTACCGCAAAGCCGGCGATGCCGCCGCCGCGGCCTACGCCGGACCCTCGGCCATGGACTACTATGAGCGCCTGCTGACCGTCTGCCCGCCCGGCGAGGAACGCGCCGCCCGGCTGGCGCTGGGCCAGGTGCTGACCGAGTGGGGCGGGTGGGAGGCTGCGGCCGCGCACTACCACGCCGCGCTGGCCGAAGCCGAGACCGCCGGGGATACCGCCGCCGTGGGGCAAGCGGCCCACGGACTGAGCCGCGTCCGGCGTTACCAGGCCGCGTGGGCCGAGGCTGAGACCTGGCTGGAGCGGGCACGCGCCGCCTACGACGCGGCGAGCGACGCGGGCGCGGTGAGCCGCGTCTTGAGCGACCTGGGCGATGTGTACCGGGCACTAGGCGATTACGAGCGGGCGGGGTCCCTGCAAGCCGAGAGCATCGCCCGCGCGCGGGCGGCCGGTGACCTGCATGGGCAGGCGGATGCCCTGCACCGCCTGGGCGTCTTACGGGAAAAGCAGGGCGAGTACGCCGAGGCGACCGCGCTGTTCGAGGAGAGCATGGTGCACCGCCGCGCCCTGGGCGACCGGCCCGGCATCGCGCTCTGCTTATCCGAACTGGCGACGGTCGCCCTCGACCAGGGCGACTATGCGCGCTCGCGCGCCCTGCGCGCCGAGAGCCTGGCGTTGCAGCGGGAAGTGGGCGCGCGCCCCGGCATCGCGCAGATGCTCAATAACCTGGGCAATGTGCTCGATATCCAGGGCGATCACGCCGGGGCGCGCGCCCTGTATGACGAAGCCCTGACCGTGGCGCGGGAGCTAGGCGAGCCGAACCTCATCGCCCTCACCCTGGGCAACCTCGGCCTGGTCGCCCAGGCGCAGAAGGACTACGCGACGGCGCGCGCCCGCCTGGAAGAAGCCCAGGCGCTGTTGCGCGACCTGGGGGATATCTCCAACATCGCGGTGGGCCTAGTCAACCTGGGCCTGCTGGCGCTGGACCAGGCCGACTATCCGGCGGCCCACACCTTCTTCGCCGAAAGCCTGGCCGGGACCCGCGCCCTCGGCGAGAAGTTCCTCATCGCCTACGGCCTGCTCGGCGTGGCGGCGGCGACCATCGGGCAGGCCACCGACCTCGTGAGCGGGCAGCGGGCCGCGCGGCTGGCGGGCGCCGCCGCCGGGCTGCTGGCGCGCATCGGCGCCCAACTCGAACAGCAGGACCAGGGCCGCCTCGACGCCGTACGCACGCAGGCGGAAGCCGCCCTCGGCCCGGAAGCGGCCGCTGCCGCCTGGGACGCAGGCGCCGCCCTGTCCTGGGAGGCCGCCGTCGCCGAGGCGCTAGCCGAAACGCCGGTGGCGTGAGGCCGGGGGCACCGGGCGATTGTTGCGGGTTCCGTGTGGGGATCGGGGTAAGGCGGCAGGCGCGATAAATCGCGCCGCTACCCATGCGGTGGATGTGTAACCTGCAACGGCAACATCCCGGTGAGGCGGCAGGCGCGATAAATCGCGCCGCTACGGATCCCGGCTATATCAAGGCGTAACGCAGGCAATACACTCACCTCCTGCGTAG
>DASSGZ010000623.1:0-28708 GCA_035693165.1 Chloroflexia bacterium
GCCGCCGGTGGCGAGGTCAAGCGCGCGGACGGCGCCCTGGACCGAGGGATTATCGCAGTAGGACGCCACGCCGACGTAGGCGCGGCCATTGGCGAGCAAGGGCGAGGCCCAGGCGAAGGCGCTGGCCCCCGCGCCGAGGGGATGGCTCCAGCGCTGCGCGCCCGTCGCGGCATCCAGCCCATAATAGGTGGCGTTGCCCCCACCCGCCACGACGAGATCCCCCGCGATGGCCGGCGTGGCGCCGATGCCCACGTGCCAGCAGTCGTCCGTGTAGCCCAGGTCGGCGCTCCAGGCGAACGCGCCGGTGCCGGCGTCGAGCGCGAAGAAATTGTCGCCCGAGGTCACGCTGCTGCCGACGTAGACACGCCCGCCCGCGACGCTCGGCGCGCTCGATGTCTGGCTGCCGCCGCTGCCGATCTGGTATTCCCAGCGCTGCACCAGTTGATCGACGTTGGCGGCGCTGATGGCCGTCTCCGCCGGGTTATAATTCGTGCGGGCGGCGTCGTGGCCGTACATCGGCCAATCGCCCGCGGCCGCCGGGGCACCGGGTGCGGCGGGCAACGTGGGGGTCGCCTGGGCGATGCCGTTCATCAGCACCAGCGTGAGGACGAGCGTGAGGGCGGAGACGCCGTGCGTGATCCGACGGGGCATGGTGAGCCTCCTTGCCGCCTGCGGGATCGGCGCGATAGCCGCCTCGGCGTCGAGGCGCGCCATCCTGGGCAGGGCAAATGACTTGCGGACCTCCGCCTTGCGATGTAGCCGGGCCTGTGGCGAAGGTCATGGGCCGGGAACACTACTTAGCCCGACGTAATGCAACCCGGTTTGGATCTACAATGACGGCAATGGACAGGTATTCGATCTTGTCCCACTGTATTATAACACAGTCCCTGGGCAGGATAACCGAGAAGGAGCGCCTCGCTATGAAAAAGCTACTGACTGCCGCGCTGTTGGGTCTGCTGGTGTTTGCCGCCGGTGCCCAGATGGCCGCCGCCGCCCCCGCCGGCACCTTGCAGGGCCGGGTCATTCACTGGGACGGCACCCCCGTCGCGGGCGCGACCGTCGCCGCGTTGCTTGGTCCGCTGGAGACCGATAAGGAACTGACCCACACCACCACCGCCGCCGACGGCTCCTGGAGCCTGAGCGTGCCCGCGGGCACGCCGTACTGGGTGCATGTGCGCACCTTCGGCACCTGGTGGGGCTACAGCTATGAGCCGCCTTTCACCCTGGCGGATGGCGAAACTGTCTCGCAGATCTACTTTGCCCTCGGCCCCCGCTCGGTGAAGGACGTGGTGCTGCCCGCGCCGGTCAGCGACGCGACGCCCGTCCCGCCGGCGGTGACGCTGCCCACGGCCACGCCCGCGCCTGCGGCCACGGCCACCCCGGTGAGCCAGGTGTTGCCGATCATCGGCGGCAATTCGGGCGGGCAGACGCCGGGCAAGGGCACGCCCGCCGGGCCGCAGACGCTGCCGCGCACCGGGGCGGATACCGGCCTGAGCCTGCTGTGGCTGGTGCTGGCCGGCGCGACCCTGCTGACCGGGGCAGGATTGGGCGTGCGCACGCTGTCCCTGCGAAAGGCGCCGGTGCGCCGCTAGGCTGCCAACCACCTGTTGGGGAGAGCCCACGCTAAAGGCCAGCGAGTACGGCGCGATGGATCGCGCCGCTACACACAATAGGTCGATGTATCGCACGCCGAGCCCGCGCAGGGCTCGGCGCTTTCTTTGCCCGCCGTCATGCGGCAGCGGATGCGGGCGGACTGGTGGGGATCTCGGCGCGAATATGCGTGCCCTGTTCGGGCGCGCTCTCCACCGCCAGCGTGCCGCCCAGGCGGCTCACGCGCTCGCGCATCGAGCGCAGGCCGAGATGGCCGGGGAAATGGCCGGTGGGGTCGAAGCCGATGCCGTTGTCGCGAATGTCCAGCGCTACGCGGTCCGGGAACTGCTCCAGGCGCAAGTCCACATGCGTGGCGCGGGCGTGCTTCACGGTGTTGTGCAACGCCTCCTGGCTGATGCGGTAGAGCGCCTCCTTAACCTCCAGCGGCAGATCGGGCTCCTTGCCCAGCACCGCATCGACGGTGATGCCGTAGCGGGCGCGCAACGCCGCGATCTCCTTGTTCAGCGCGGCGAGCAGCCCCTCGGTTTGCAGCGACTCGGGGCGGAGTTCGAAGATCAGGGCGCGCATCTCAGCCATGCCGGCTTCGGCCAGCGACAGCACGTAGTCCAGCGGTTCGGCCGCCGCGGGCGGGTCCTGTTGCAGCAGGGTGCGGGCGGTGCGCGCCCCGAGGGCGATGCCGAACAGGGCCTGGGACACCGAGTCGTGCAGGTCGCGCGCCAGCCGCTGCCGTTCTTCGAGCGCGGCTTTGCCGTGGGCCTCGATCAGCAGCCGGGCATTCTCCACGGCCACCGCCGCCTGCCCGGCGATGGCTTGCAGGAAGGTTAGCTGGGTTTCGTCGGGATACTGACCCGCCGCATAGTAGGTCGCCAGGATGCCGACATCGCGGTGGCGATAGGTCAGGGGCACGCTGACCAGCGTATCCCAGGTCGCCTGCCGCACGAGGGGGTGGATGGGCGCAAAGGCGGGCTGCGCGAGGAGGAAGGCGCGAATATCGCGGACGATGACCGACTGCCGCTCGTGCGCCGCGCGCATGCTCGGCAACTCGGCCCCCGCGTGCATGGCCGCGTCGATGCCGGCGCGGAAGTCGGGCGGCAGGCCGCTGGTGCCCGCGACCCGCGCCCGCGGCGGATCGCCTTCCAGCAGCAGCACCGCGCAGGCCAGCGCGCCGGTGGCGCTCACCACCTTGGCCGCCAGCCCATCGAGCACATCGTCCAGCGAACCGTCGATGGCAACGGTCGAAGCGATCTTGATCAGCGCCTCGCGCTCGCGGATCACCCGGCGGCCTTCCTCGGTCACGTCGCGCAGGATGGCCGCGCCGCAGGCGCGCCCGGCGATGGTCACGCGGGTGCTGGTATAGCTGATCTCCCGCTCCTCGCCGTCGGGGCGCAGGATGGTCGTGATGGCCGGGGCATGGGGGCTTTCCAGGCTGGCCGCGATCTCTGCCCGGATGGCGGGGCGCTCGCGCGGCGGGAAATTGAGCAGCAACTCGCGCCCGATCAGGGCCGTGCGCGGGTAGCCGAGCATGCGCGCCGCCGCGGGATTGACGTATAGGTAGCGATAGTCTTCGTCGACCACGACAATACCGTCCCGTGCGGCTTCCAGCACCGGGGCGAATTGGGCCAGGTCGCGGGGCGGGTGGTCCGAGTCGGTCATAGGCTTCCAGAGATGTGGACGCGCGGCGGCGCGTTCATGAGCATACGTCGGGCCGGATCAGCCGGGCGGCGGAGCTTCACCTGGCTGCCCGGTGCCTTATTCGGGGCGATCCTGAGCATAATTCGATCCTCGCTCTCGCGCCATGCGCGCCTGCCCGGCGGCCCTGGGCTAAAGGCGGCCCCTGATCCAACTTCCGGCGGATTGACCTCCGGCGGCGAACTTTGTATCATTGTGTCAGTTCGCTAAGACAACCGGCGCGCGGTACTTTGCCGCGGGCCGGTTCCATGCCTTTCGGCCGTGAACGTCCCTATCGAAGGTCGGATATGCCGGGCTGCCCTGGGTAGGAGGGCATGTAACTCCGGCGTGACGTATAATGTATATAGATGTGCGGGAATAAACAACCCGCCGTATATCGGAAAGCCCCTGGCGCTTCGACCCCGGCTGTACGCATTGCCGGGATTGAGCGCCGGTCTGTTTGCATTGGAGAAGGGAAGTTGTTGATGAGTATGAATGGAGCGGGCGCGTCGTTCCAGGGCGCGGCCATTGCCGCCCAGGGCTTGCGGAAAGTCTACGGCGCGCACGAGGCGGTCAAGCACGTCGATCTGCTGATCAAACCGGGCGAAATAGTCGGGTTCCTGGGGCCGAACGGCGCGGGCAAGACGACCACGATCAAGATGTTGACCGGGCTGTTGAAGCCCACGGCGGGCCAGTCGAGCATCATGGGCCACGATATCCAGCGCGAGCCGGTGGCGGCCAAAGCCTGCTTCGGCTACGTGCCCGACACGCCCAACCTGTACGGCAAACTCACCGGGTGGGAGTTTTTGCGCTTTATGAGCCGGCTCTACCGCGTGCCGCAGGCTCAGGCCGAGCATCGCGCGGGCGAATTGCTGCGCCTGTTCGAGTTGAACACGGCGGCCAGCGACCTGATCGAAGGCTACAGCCACGGCATGCAGCAGAAGATGGCCCTGGCGGGCGCCCTGGTCCATGACCCGCAGGTGCTCTTCCTGGACGAGCCGACCGTCGGCCTCGACCCCCGCTCGGCCCGTCTGATCAAGGACCTGCTGAGCCAGTTGCGCGACCGGGGCACGGCGGTCTTCTTCTCGACGCATATCCTCGAAATCGCCGAGCGGATGTGCGACCGGGTGGTCATCATCAACAACGGCGAGATCGTCGCCTCGGGCACGCTGGCCGAGTTGCGGGCGCGCCAGGGCGAGGGGTCGCTGGAAGATATCTTCCTGCGGCTGACCGGCGGGGCCGAGTACGCCGAAATGGCCGAGGTCCTGGCATGATGGCCGATACCTGGCTGCTGCTCGGGCTGCGCTGGCAGACGGCGTGGAACGGGTTCCGCCACGCGCGGGCCTGGCGCCAGGCGCTGACCATCCTGGCGATGGTGGCCGTGGCCGTGGGCCTGGGGTCCTTCTCGGCGGCGGTGGGTGTGCTGTTCGGCGAGATCCTGCGCCACTTCCCCAGCGCCAATCTCGACGCGCTGCTGCCGGGCGTGCTGCTGACCATCGTGGCGGTGATCCTGTTGCTCAGCAGCTTCGGGCTGGCCCTAGGGTCGCTGTTCCTGAGCAGCGACCTCGAACTGCTGATGAGCGCGCCGGTGGACCGCCGGGCCGTCTTCCTGAGCAAGATCCTGGACGGCATGGGCACCAACTACGGCATCCTGGCCGTGACCGCGCTGCCGGCCCTCGTCGCCTACGGCATCGGCATCGGCTATGGCCCGCTCTACTATCTGTTCGCCATAATCGCCGTGATCGGCACGCCGCTGCTGCCCGCGGCGCTGGGCGCGTTGCTGGTGCTGGTGGTGGCGCGGTTCGCGCCCGCGCGGCGGGTGCGCGAGGTGCTGGGGCTGATGGCCGCCCTGTTCGGGATCAGTTGCAGCATCCTGGGCCAGACCTCGCGGCTCTGGATGCAGAAACTGGACTCGTTCCAGGCCGACCCCACCGCCTTCAAGGCGCAGATCGCGGCGATTGCCGATCTGCCGATCCCCACGCTGGTGGCGGGGCGCGGCCTGCGGGCGGCGGGCAACGGCGACCTGGCGGGCGCGCTGGTGGGCATGGCCGGGTTCCTGGTCCTGACCTTCGGCCTGTTCGCGCTTGGCGTGGTGGTGGCTGATCGTATGTACGCGTCCGGATGGGTGCGCATGCAGAGCAGCGGCAGCGCCCAGCGCAGCCGCAAGCGCGTGGCCCGCGATGCCGCCAACGCCGGCTGGCTGGGTCGGGCGCCCGCCTACCTGGCGATTGCCCTCAAGGACTGGCGCGTGATGCCGCGCGACCTGCGCAACTTTGCCCAGATCATCGGCCCGCTGGTCATGCTGCCGGTGATCTATTTCAACCTGCTGGGCGGGGGCGGGCGCCGCTCGTTTAACGCCGCGGCGGAACTGAACAGCCTGACGGGCGGGCGCGTTGACCCGACGGGCATCTTCATCGCCATGGGCGTGCTGATGGCGACCTCGCTGCTGGCGACGCAGATCTCGGCCACCGCGATCAGCATGGAGGGCAAATCGTGGTGGCTGCTCAAGGCCGCGCCGATCTCCAGCCTGGAGTTGGTGCGCGGCAAGTTCCTGGCGGCGGCGCTGCCCTTCGCGGTCCTCAGCAGCGTGCTGATGATCGTGGCGATGATCTGGAAGCAGTTCAGCGTATTCGGCTTCCTCTACGGCTGGTTCGGCGTGGAGCTACTGGGCTTTGGCGTCCTCGCCATGTCGCTCGGCTTCGCCATGCGCTGGCCGCGCCTTGACTGGGACAACCCCAAGCAGATGCGCAACGGCTGGGCCAATCTTGCCTCGCTGGCCGGCGATGCGGTGCTGGGGTTGCTGGGCGGCGGCCTGCTGCTAGTGCCGATCCTGGCCGAGATCTGGGCGCCCGCCTGGGTGCTGCCGGCCTGGATCATCGGCATCGGCGGCGCGGTCGGTATCACGGTGGGCCTGGCCTGGACCGCGCTCGCTATCGGCCTCGATCATCTGCCCGAGGTGGGCGAGGCGTAGTCCGCGCCGGGTCTCGCCTGCAACCCGCGGCGGCGATCCTGCGTATAGAGTCGCGGAACACCTGGTGACGGTCCCATGTCGCGCAGGGGCGCGCTACCGGACCGGGCCGCGCCGGCCCCTGGCCGGCGCTGGGAGAAGTGGAGGACACATGACTATGGATAATGAAACGCGCCATCTAGATCACGAGGCCGCGCGCGCGGCTGGTCTGCCGGCGGACGGCCCATCCGCACCCGGCAACGGCGGCACGCCGACCACCTATCTGCCGCCGGTGACGAATGCCGCGACTGGGTCCGATGCCCCGCGCCCGAGCTACGCGCCGCCGGCCGCCGGCCCCACCCATACGCCGCCCGCGCCGGGGTCGGTCCCGGCCTACACGCCGCCCCAGCCCGCCGCCAACGGTCAGGCGCGCCGGGGCGGCGGTTCGGAGTCGCTGATCCCCCTGGCCTTGATCGCCGTGGGCATCCTGGCACTGTTCGGCGGGTTCCGCTGGGTCTTCGGTGCGGCCATCCCGCTGGCGCTGGGGCTGATCTTCCTGTATGTGAGCAACCAGGGGCCGGGCCGCCTGGGCTTCCGCATTCCCGGCTGCATCCTGACCGGCCTGGGCGCCGGGATCGTGCTTGACAGCATGGGCTTCGGGTCGGGGGGTTTCGCGGCGCTGGGCCTGGGGCTGGGCTTCGTCGCGCTCTGGGTGCTGGACCGCGCCCAGTGGTGGTGGCTGATCCCCGGCGCCGCCGTGGGCCTGGGCGGCTTGCAGAGCGTCTGGTCCGGCAGCGGCTGGACCGGCAACTGGTTCTTCCCGCTGGCGCTGATCGCCCTCGGTGCCTATCTGCTGAGCGGGCGCCAGTGGCGCGCCCGGCGCTAAGCGCCTCCATAGCACCGCTTATGGCCGCCCGGATCGTTGCGATCCGGGCGGCTTTTTTGCGCCCCGTATCCGCGGGAATCGCCCCGGCGCTGTAACCTCCATCCGGTCGCTCGCGTATATGTAACCGATGACAGATCACCAAAGAGATCGGCAGCCGGGACGACCTGCAGGCGTCTGCTCTGCCCCTTGCGGTGGACCCTACGGAGGACACGAAATGGACAACGAAACTCGCCATCTGGATATGCGCGGCGCCCGCGTGCCCGGCGCGCCGCCCGCGCCCCCGGCGGCCCCCGCGGCGCCTGTGCCGCCCGCGCCGACCGGCGTCCCGACGAGCTATCTGCCGGCGATGCCGCAGCCGGCGCCTGCTGCCGCCCCGGCGAATCCCGGCTACGCGGCGCCGCCCGCGGCGAACCCCGCGTATGCGCCACCCGTGATGAACGCCGGCTACGCGCCGCCCGCGCCGAACCCAGCCTACGCTGCGCCTGCCTCTAAAGAGGCACCGCCTCCCGCGTACGGATCGGCCCCGGCCCAGCCAGGCTACGCGCCGCCCGCGGCGAACGGCGGCTATGGCAACGCCTACAACTACAACTACAACGTCCCGCCGCCCGCGCCGGGCTATGGCCCCGCCTATGCGCCGCCCGCCGGAGCGCCGCCCTATGCGCCGCTGCCCAGCGGGCCGGTGCCGGGCGCGACCTATGGGCAGACCTACAGCTATAATGCGCCCGCGCCGCCCGTGGGCGTGCCGGTGCGCCGGCGGCCCGACTCGATCTGGCCGTTTGTGTTGCTTGGTTTGGGGCTGTTCTTCTTCTCGGGCAGCCTGCACCTGTCGGTGGGCGCGGCGATCCCGCTGGCGATCGGCCTGATCTTCCTGTATGCCGCGCGCCAGAACCCGCGACCGGGTGCCCGGCGCGGCCTGGAGATCCCCGGCTATCTGCTCACCGGGCTGGGCGCGGGCGTGCTGCTCGACGCCACGACCCGCTTCGGTCCCGACGGCTTCGCCGCGCTGGGCCTGGGCCTGGGCTTTGCCGCGCTCTGGCTGCGCGACCGCACGCAGTGGTGGTGGCTGATCCCCGGCGCCGTCGTCGGTCTGGCCGGCCTCGACGACGTGCTGAACAGCAGCTACCGCGGCGGCGGGATCTTGCTGCCGCTGGCCCTGCTCATCTTCGGCCTCGCCTTCCTGACCCGGCGGCGGGGGCAGGCCCAGGCTTAGCGCCGCCGCGCCTCCCCGCCTACAGCGCCGCCCGGATCGACCGATCCGGGCGGTCTTTTTTTAGCTTTCGCATAATTGCCCTGCCGGTGGGCGTAACCTTCGCTTGCCGGCTGCCTTATTATTTCTGGTAGATCACACTGCAGGCCGGTAACACCGGCCTGCGGGGCATCTGCTCGCTTGGCGTGCGGCAGTTTCGCCCGCGAGCGCTGAGTCGACCCCACCAGATGCCGGAGGAATCGATCGCAAACGCGCCGCCGGGGGCCATCCGGTGGCGGCCTGAGAATGAGCGGCCAGTTTCCGTTGTTGCGCATCCGCTCCAACAACTCCCTGTAGCCTCCCGCGCGGGAGGCCTGGCTCCTCATTTTCCTTCCGCCCTGGTTGTTTGCCCCGGATTCGTCTCCGCCTCTTGGCGGAGAGCCCGTTCCGCTACTGGTCGCTGCCCACAACACGGCATCCGCCCGTCGCGCCGGCGCGCGAATCATGGCATACTGGAACCATACGAACATCACCACCCTGGGCCTTGCCTGGGGGTTCCGTGAAGGAACATATAGGAACAGGATGAAATTGACAAAACTGCTGATAATCACCGGGCTGGGCGTGCTGCTGGCGCTGATCATCGCCGCATGCGGCATGGCGGTCGTCCCTCCGGCCGCGGCCCCAGCGCCGTCCCAGGCCGCGCCCGGCGGCGCGGCGAGCGCCGCGGCGACTACGCGCAACGCCTACCCGGCGGACCCGCGCGGCGTCGTGGACGCTTTCCTCACCGACTGCGCCGCCAACGCGGCGACCGACGATGTGGTGCCCTATGTTGCCGACTTCCGGCGGGGCGACCTGTACGCGGGCGGCGCTATCGAGTTTCTGAAGATCGCGGGCCGGCTGGACAGCTTCCACACCGAGCCGGCTCTGACCAGCACCGGATCGACCAGCGCCTCCGTGACCGCGGTCCTCACCGTCAACGGCAGCCGCCACGTGCGCGTGCTGACGCTGATCTCCGACGGCGGCCTCTGGCACATCGGCTATGTAGACACGCCGGGCGAGTAGCGCCGCCTTATGTAACGCGCTCGCCCGGTTCATACGAAGACCCCGGCCAGTACGCTGGCCGGGGTCTTTCTTGCTTTATCCTGCGCGGCGCGGGCCGGGTTGAAACCGGCCCCTACACGTTAGCTCAGTCGGCGTAACGCATCGGCCCGCCGGGCAAAGACATCGTCCATGGCAGCTTGGAATTTAGCCGCGCGTTCTTCATCACGCAATGGGCGCATGGTCAGCACGCCGTCAGCCAGGGCGATCTCGATTTCATCGCCGACGCTTATGCGTGTATCAAGTGATTTCATGCCAGAGTTGCGCATCAACAAACCATTCTAAATGCTTTACGTTTGTGGTGGCAATAACAATTGTGTCACCAAGATCGGTTAGCAATGCTGTTTGTGCAGCCAAAATTACATCACCGTCAAGTGCGGCTTCCGGCCCTGTGTTCCTTCCCAAACGCCGGGCCTGTGCCCAAAACTCAGCCGCTTTGAGCATCACATCTGTATTGAGGGGAATATAATCAATTACCGTTTTGAGTGCGTTTAAGTTTGCGATCCCATCTAATAAGGGCACACGTAAGTACCCGCGCCTGACTTCGTAATCGGCAATCTCAGGAATTACAACCTTGTTCCCTTGTGCAAGTAAGGTGCGTAACCAACGAGTACAATCGGTATTTCGTGTGCTGGCTTGGGTGCCGGTAATGAAGCTTAATGGGCCGCTATCGAGTACCACCACGCGCTTCACGTGAAGAGCTTCCGATCAGATAGCCGATCCTCATCAACGATCTTCTCAAAAGCAGCCCAATTGGCTGCTGCATCAGGAGTTGGTGGTTCGCTAAGCCACGAGTCCAAGAGCTGTATGGCAGCCTGATTCTGCTGAATCAGATGATGGTGCCACTCAGCATCCTCATTTCGTACCTGAATTGGCACCTCTATAGACTGAGAGCCATCCCCTAACCTTACCACAGCCTGCCATAACAAATATGTCCCTGGGGTTAGATCTATGTACTGTTCACCTGAACTGATGGTTGATGTGTCGGACGGCAACGTTCCTGGAGCCTCTACCGGATTGTATAGAGTATAAATCAGTTTTTTGCGGTGCTGAGTTGGCATTGTGCTCATCGATCTTTCCTCTCTAGTAAGAGGCGGAGCTTCTCTGTTTGGGCTGTAAAGAATATATTCCACACATCGTCATGTAGACGCCACAATTCATCAGTTAGACGCTTGTCCGTTACAGGCATAAGTTGCTCTGTGATTCGGTCAATATCGAAAATAATAGCGGTAGAGTGCTCTGGAGTTTGTAATGTTACATCTGCCACGGTAGTTAATACTCGGTTCTGAGCGTCCAGTTGAACTTGCGTACGCGAAACAAATCCTGGCGCGGATTCGAGTACTTTTGGGGGGATATAATCACCTGCTTGTAGCCACGCTCCAGCGGGTTGTTCAGGTGTTTCCCGATCGATCTGATTAATGTAGCGTAGCCCTAACCGAGTCAGGTTCGCTGGGTGGACCACTTTCTTAAGACATGCCCATGCCCACAATACATGCTGACTTACTGAAGTCCATGTTGGATATTTAGGAAGGATCGTGATCCTCATGTTGTTCTCTGCGAAGTCGAGCAGCAATAGGCGTGTTTCGTGTGTAAAGCGCATTCTGGGTGCAGACGGTACGAATTTTTGTCGAAGTCCCGTAGGAACAACTTCAAACTGTATGTCTAGTTCTGATATAGGCGCCACCTCAGGGTATTCCGTTTGGATAGCTCGCACAAACTTGCCTAAGAAGTCCGCTTGCCAGGTTTCTCCCTCCGCTAAGCGGAAGTGTATATCACAGATTACTTCTGCAATTGTTGGATTAGGGTAGGTCGGATGGGGCTCATTCACGCACTGGTTTCTCCCTACGGTTGCGGTGGTCGCTAGGATTTTCATTATAACACCCCATATACCCCGGTGCAATGGGCGGGCCGGGGCGGACCGAGCCTAGAGCCAGATAGCTACACATGGACGGCAGCTTAGCCCGTGATTATCCGTAGGGATAATAGCTCAGGGACGGTCTAGCTACTCATGCCGCACGGAGGGCGTTACTCGCCGTCCTCGGCGGGAGTCGCATCCCCGTCCGCGTCCTTGGGGACCAGGACTTCGCGGCTGCGGCTGCCGTCGGCGGGGCCGACGATGCCCATCTCTTCCATCTGCTCGACCAGGCGGGCTGCCCGGTTGTAGCCGATGCGCAGGCGGCGCTGGAGCATGCTGGTGCTGGCGTAGCGGTGCTTCTTGACCAGGTCGATGGCCTGCTGGAGCATGGCGTCCTCGTCCTCGCCGCCGCTATCGGCGCCGTCGGCCAGCCAGTCGGGCATGGGCACGTTGGCGCCCACCTGGACCTGCTGCCCGGCCAGGGCCAGGCCCCCGGCGTGGCCGTCGCCGGGCGCACCTGCGTGGTCGGGCGATGGGTGGATCTCCGGCAACTGCTTGCGCCAGAACTGCACGATGCGCTCGGTCTCCTTGTCGGAGAGGAAGGTGCCCTGCACACGGATCGGCTTGGACTCGTCGGATGCGGTGTAGAGCGCGTCGCCGCGACCCAGCAGCTTTTCGGCACCGGGCGTGTCGAGGATGACGCGGCTGTCGATCATCGAGGTCACGGCGAAGGCGATGCGGGCCGGGAAGTTGGCCTTGATCAGCCCGGTGACGACATCGACCGAGGGCCGCTGCGTGGCGATGATCAGGTGGATGCCGGTCGCGCGCGCCAGTTGGGCCAGGCGGCAGAGCGACGTTTCCACGTCCTCCGGCGATACGAGCATCAGGTCGGCCAGCTCGTCGATGAGGAGCACGATGTAGGGCAGCGGCTCCATGGCCGGGTTGGCGCGCGCTGTGTTGTGGTACTGCTCGATGTTGCGGAAGATACGGCTGATGCCGTCGGCGTCCTTGCTGCCGCGGGCGAAGATCTTATAGCGGCGCTCCATCTCCCACAGCAGCCACTTGAGCACCTCGATGGCCGTCAGTTCGCGCGGCCCCTTCTTGGTCTGCTCCTTCTCGTGCTTCATCTCGGTGACGACCGGGCGCAGCAGGTGCGGGATGCCGTTGAAGCTGCTGAGTTCGACGCGCTTAGGGTCGATCATCAGCATGCGTAGTTCGTCGGGCGTGTACTGCATCAGGAAGGAGACAATCAGCGCGTTGATGGCGACGCTCTTACCGGAGCCGGTGGCGCCGGCGATGAGCAGGTGCGGCAGCTTGGCGAGGTCGGTGACGACGGGTTGGCCGTGGGTGTCGCGGCCAATGGGGAAGCGCAGTTTGGCGCGAGCGTGCTTAAAGTTGTCGGTTTCGAGGATATTGCGCAGGCCGACGAGGGCCGGGCTGACGTTGGGCACCTCGACGCCAACGCGCGACATGCCGGGCACCGGCGCTTCGATACGGATGCTGGGCGCGGCCAGGGCCAGGGCCAGGTCGTTGGCGAGAGCGGCGATGCGGGCCACGCGCACGCCTTCGCCCGGCTCCAGCGCGAACTGGGTCACGGCGGGGCCGGAGTTGATCTCGCGCACACGCGCCTCGACGCCGAAGGTGGCCAGGGTTTCCTCGATCTTGCGCGCTTTCTGCATCAGGTCGGTGTCGTTGACCTCGACCTCAGAGGCGCGTTCGAGCAGGTTCACGTCGGGCAGCTTCCAGAGCATGCCGGTCGGCCCGGCCACGGGCAACGAGAGTTGCTTGGCGGCGGGCAGGCTCACAGGCGGGGTCGCACCGTCGGCCTTGCCCTTCTTGGCGGGCTTTTCGGCTTCCGCCGGTTGGGTTGCGGCGGGCGGCGTGGGGCCGCCCAGGATGCGCGGCGGGGGCGACTCGACGAGCGGCAGGGCGGGCAGCGGTTCAGTAGGGGCGGAGGCGGCCCGCGCAGCTTTGGGGTTGATGCGCGGCAGCACATCGGCGGGCAGGCCGTCCTGCTCAGCGGGCACGCGCGGGCGGCGCGGTTGCGCGGGCGTGACGGTGATGCCGGCGGGCGGCGCCGCGGCCGCCGGGTCGGACCCGAACAGGCGCAGCAGGCCGTGCCCCCCGCGCCCCGTCAGGCGCAGCATCTCGCCGATCGACAGGTGGAAGCCCATGATGGCCCCGATGATTGCCAGCGCGACCAGGATGACCGAGCCGCCGAGGCGCCCGGCCAGCTTTTCGAGCGCATCGCTGACGTAGTAGCCGGCTAGCCCCCCGGCCAGGCCGCTGTCGGCGGCGCCCAGCTTATCGTCCAGCGGCATGTGCAGCAGCCCGACCAGCGCGAGCACGATGAGGGCGATGCCCAGCGGCATCTCCCAGCGCAGGCGCTCGATCTTGAGCATGCCGGCCACGAAGAGCATGACCCCGGCGGTGGCGATGGCGACGGGCACCATCCAGGCCGCCCAGCCGAACACATGGCTCAACAGGCCCCCCCAGATGCCCAGCACGCCGCTGCTCTGTGCGCCGCTCAGGCTGATAGCGGTGAGGATGGCGAACAGGCAGACGATCACCGCGATGATCTCGCGCTGTAAGGGCTGGGGAATGTTCAGGCTCATGCGCGGCCCGCTCGGTTTGCGCTTCGCGGGGGTGCTCTTCTTCGCGGAGGAACGGTTAGCGGGCCGCGCCGGGG
Source organism: Chloroflexia bacterium (assembly GCA_035693165.1). Classification (GTDB taxonomy): domain Bacteria; phylum Chloroflexota; class Chloroflexia; order QHBQ01; family JAICKM01; genus JAICKM01. The sequence goes on from DASSGZ010000623.1 coordinate 13,941, forward strand.
TCTGGCGGCTGCGCGAGGCAGCCGTCGTTTGCACGGTTTCCCGCTTTGCACGGGCAGGCGTGGCTGCGGGCGGCGCCCCGGCCCCCCCTTTCCGGCTCTTGCCGTTGCCGGCTGGCGGAGTCGCGACCTTGGGCGCCGTGTCGGCGCGGGTCGAGGAACGCGTACCGGAAGTGGGAGGCATGGGTGCCGCCTTTCAGGGCGGATGATCCGCCGGTTAGAGTTCCATCACCACCGGCAACACCATGGGCCGGCGATGAGTTTGCTCATACAGATAATCGCTCACGGTGTCCTTGATCTTGCGATTCAAGAAACTCCACTCGGTCAGATGGGTGTGGTCGCCCCGGCCATTGCCGTTGCCGTTCCCATTGCCGTTATGGCCGTTCAGGGTGTCGCGCACGCGCAGCTTGGTGCGTTCCAGCAGGTCTTCCGCCTCGCGGGCGTAGACAAAGCCCCGCGTCACCAGGTCGGGGCCGGCCAGCACGGCGCCGCTGCTCTTGTCAATGGTCACGATGACCACCAGCATGCCGTCACGGGCCAGGAACTGCCGGTCGCGCAGCACGACCTGGCCGATCTCGCCCACGCTCAGGCCGTCCACCAGCACATCGCCGGCGGGCACGCGGTCCACGATCTCCGCCGAGTGTTCGTCGACTTCGAGCACGCTGCCGTTGTCCATCAGGAAGATGTTCTCGCGCGGCACGCCCATTTGCTCGGCCAGCCGCGCATAGTGCACCAGGTGGCGGCGCTCGCCGTGGATCGGAGCAACGAAGCGGGGCCGGGTCAGGTTGATCATCAGCTTCAACTCTTCCTGGCTGGCGTGGCCCGACACGTGAACTCGCGCCTGCGGCGGATAGACCACGTCGGCGCCCTGCGTGAACAGGCTATTGATGATGCGATTCACGCTCGTCTCGTTGCCCGGAATCGGGGTGGCCGAGAGGATGACCGTGTCGCCCGGCACAATGTTGATGTAGCGGTTGTCGCCGTTGGCGATGCGGCTGAGCGCGGCCATCGGCTCGCCCTGGGCGCCCGTCGTGATCAGCACCACGCGGTCGTCGGGGTGGTTGCGCACCTCGCCGATGGGGATCAGCGTGTCGGGCGGCGCCTGCAGATAGCCCAGTTCCTGGGCCATGGCGACGTTATTGTCCAGGCTGCGCCCGGCCAGCGCGACTTTGCGCCCGTGATAGTAGGCCAGGTCCATGATCTGCTGCACGCGCGAGATCAGCGAGGCGAAGGTCGAGATGATGATCCGGCCCGGCGCCTCGCGGAACAACGTGTCCAGGGCGCGGGTCACTTCGCGCTCGGACGGCGTGAAGCCCGGCGTCTCGACATGCACGCAGTCGGAGAGCAGGCAGAGCACGCCCTCGCTGCCCAGCCGGGTCAGCGTGGCGAAGTCGGTCTGGTAGCCGTCCACCGGCGTCTGGTCGAACTTGAAGTCGCCGGTATGGATGATGATGCCTTCGGGCGTGTGGATGCCCAGGCCGCAGGCGTCGGGGATGCTGTGGCAGACGTGGAAGAACTCCACGATGAAGTTGCCCGCGTCCACTTTATCGCCCGACTTTACCTCGCGCAGGTCAGCCATCTGCATCAGCCCGTGTTCGCGCAGCTTGACCTCGATCAGGCCGAGGGCCAGTCGCGTGCTGTAGATCGGCGCGGGGATATGCGGGTAGATGAACGGAATCGACCCGATATGGTCCTCATGCCCATGGGTGATGAAGATACCGCGCACGCGGTGCTCTTTGCCCTTGAGATAGGTAATATCGGGGATGACCAGGTCTACCCCCAACTGATCGGCTTCCGGGAAGGCGACGCCGATGTCGACGATGATGATGTCGTCCCCGTATTCGAGGACGGTCATGTTTTTGCCTACCTCCCCCAAACCTCCGAGGGGGATGATACGCACTTTTTCAGATTGCTTATCCAAACTAAAACTCCTCCTCCAGCCAGGATGCTGGGGAGAGATACGGCAATCGGCGCCGGCCGGACCCGCGCGGGGTCCGATCTCAGACCGAGAGTTGTGACGTTACGGCGGCGGTGCGGTGGGCGGCGATCTCGGCGATCAGCGCCGGGCGGTCCTGCAACCCCATCGGGAGGGGCAGCCCGCCGGCATATGACTGCTGATACAGCAGGCGCGCCAGCGGATTCGCTATCCGCTCGGGCGCGGGAGGATCGACGACAATCTGCCAGGGGGATTCGCTCTCCGGCAGGGCCTCGGCGGCCCCGCCCTCCGGCACCGCCGGTGGTATCTCTACATCCTTTCCTGTAACTGGTTCTCTTTCTATTGCTAAAGTTGATTCAGCCGCATTTCGCCCGGCGGCACGGGCTTTGTCACCAAAAGTAAACAGCCCCAACGGGGCGGGCGCGAGCCCCTGCACCTGCGGCCAGGGGTAGGTCAAAGTGATCCCCCCGAGGGTCCGGTAGGTGAGGCCCGCGGCATCTGTCAGAATGGTTGCGTTGTATTCGGCCAGCAGGCTCCAGGCGACCAGCGGGCTCAAGCCCAGGATCGCCAGCATCAGCAGGGCGCTGATCCATTCGGGGCCCTGCAGGCCGCCGGTCAGCAGCGCGACGAAGCTCCAGATCGCGAATATGGCAATCGCCAGCACGCCCAACAAGAGGACGAGCGTCGTCCGGCGCGCTTCCGGCGCCAGGCGGTATTCGCGGGTCGCGGCAGGTTGTGTGTTGTCTACAACCTCATTCATCCACAATACTCACGCTAGTATACGTAAACGGCGGCACTCTTGGCCTTATCGCCGCGCGTGCTGTTACGCGCTTTTAGCTATGGCAGAGTCCGTGCCCTGCGTCCGGGCCGGCAGCAGCCGCGCCGGTCGCTCGCGCTAGAAGAGGCTGAGTTGCTTGACTTCCGGCTCCGGCTTCGCCTTCTTGCTGCTCTTCGCCGGGGGCGCGGAAGGCGCTTCGCTTTCCGGCGTTTCGCCCGTCGTGGCCACAGTATCGGCGGCGGTCTCCGCCGTCTCCGCTGCCTCCGCGCTGGGCGCGACTTCCGCCGGCTTCGCTTTGGCGACGCGCGAGCGGCGCGGGCGGGCGGGCGGCGCGGCCTCGCTGGATGCCGCCGGGGCCACCTCCGCCACGGGCGCCATGCCGTCGCCGGTCACGGGCGCTTCCTCCACCGGGGCCGGCGCGTAGACGACTGTCGCCGGTTCTTCCGCGCCCGCCGGCTCGACCGGCGCTGCCGCGGCGGGGGCCGGTTCGGACGCGGCGCTGCCGTTGCGCCGGCCCGCGGTTTTGCGGGTCTTGCCGTTCACCGCGGCCAGGTACGCAAAGGCATCGGCAGGCTCCGCGGGCGGTGCGACCGCGTCCGCGCCGGCGGGCGGCGCCGCGGGCAGGCCGTTGAGATGCTCCTCGACCAGCGCGCTGAAATCGGGTTGGCGGCGCGGCGCGGGCGCCGGGCGCTGCGCGCGCAGAGCACGGGCCTGCTCCAGCACAGCGGGCAGCGTGCGGAAGTCGTCCTTCAGGCTCTCCCGCCCTTTCGGGTCGCGCAGACCATAGGCCGGGTGCCACATCGTCATCACGATGCGACCCTCCACCTGGCGCGCTTGCCCGTGCACACTGCTGATCTTGTCGTTCGGGAAGAACCGGCCCATCGAGAAGCGGCCCAGGGTCACGATCAACACCGGGTCGATCGTGGCGATCTGCCGCTCCAGGTAGGGCGCGCAGGCGTCGATCTCGTCGGGCAGCGGGTCGCGGTTCTGCGGGGGCCGGCACTTGACAACGTTGGTAATATACACGTCGGCCCGGCGCAGCCCGGCGATCTCCAGCAACTCGTCCAGGAACTGGCCGGCGGGGCCGACAAACGGCCGGGCCTCGCGGTCCTCGTGGAAGCCCGGCCCCTCGCCGATGAACATGACCTCGGCGTGGTCGTTGCCGTCGCCGGGCACGCCGTTGAGGCGGGTGCGGCAGAGCCGGCAGAGGCGGCAGGTCCGTACCTGCTGGTTCAGACTATCCAGCTTACCCACGCTCGCCTCCGCAATTTAAGAACGCATGTGCCATTACCAGGAAATTATACCCTATCCACCCCCGGCACGCAAGGCACGCACTGAGATCGATTTCGCCTCTCCGCAGAGTCGGTGAGGATGCAGAGGTTATTAGGACAAGGTGATTTTGCGATCCTGCCGGGCTCTGCGGTGCCCATCCGCATGGCGCGCCGCCCGTTCGCGCCGTTTACTTGCACCAGGGGCTGTGCTATAATGGCACGAGTAGGACAGACCTGGGACACGGTGACGCAAGACGGAACAAAGGAGTGCTCTATGTCGGCCAGCGATTTTTTGCAAGACCTGGGGCTGTTTGAGGGTCTTAGCCGGGAGCAGTTGGACCGGATTGCGGCGGTCTGTGTCGAACGCCGTTGCGAACCCGGCGAGATCATTTTCACCGAATATGCGCGCGGCGACGATATGTTCTTCATTAAGGACGGCATGCTGCTGGTGCAGATCAGTACGCAGACCCAGGCGACCACGCCGCCCCAGGCGGCCAGCGAACGCCACACCATCGCCCGGCTGATGGCCGGGCAGTATGTCGGTGAGCAGGCCATGGTGGACGACGCCGTGCGCTCGGCGACCGTGGTCAGCGAGGGGCACTCGGTGTTGCTGTCGATCACCCGCGCCGATATCGAGCGCCTGTGCGAGGAAGACACGCGCCTGGGCTACATCTTCATGCGCAATATCGCCCAGGAGCTGTCGTTCAAGCTGCGCAACACCGGCCTGGTCATGCGCGGCGGGCTGTGGAGCAACGAGAGCCACGAACCGCCCGCCGACAGCGGCTTCGGCTTCGAGAACCCCACCGAGGTCGATTACTAGCGCGTGGATAGCGGGCGGATCTTGCGCGAAGCGGGCCTGCGCCCGCGCAAAGGCCTGGGCCAGAACTTCCTGGTCGATCCCACCGTACCCGCCCGTATCGCCGCCGCCGCCGATCTCGCGCCCGCCGACCGCGTGGTGGAGGTGGGACCGGGCCTCGGCGTGCTGACCGAGGAACTGGCCCGCCGGCTCGACCCGCAGCAGGGTTGCCTGGTCGCCGTGGAACTGGACGAGTCCCTCCTGCCGCTGCTGCGCGAGCGCATGGCCGCCTATCCGCAGTTTCACCTCGTGCAGGGCGACGTGCTGGACCTGGCGCCCGCCACGCTGCTGAACGCCTGCGGCACACCGGATGCGCCCTACCGCGTCGTCGCCAACCTGCCCTACTACATCACCTCGGCGGTACTGCGCCATTTCCTGTCAGCGGCCCACCCCCCGAACCGGATGGTGGTCATGGTGCAGCGCGAGGTGGCGTTGCGCATCGTGGCCGCGCCGCCCGAAATGAGCCTGCTGGCGGTGAGCGTGCAGTTCTACGGCGTGCCGCGCATCGTGCTGCGCGTGCCGCCGGGCGCCTTCCACCCCCCGCCGAAAGTCGAGTCCGCTGTGGTGCGCGTCGATGTCTACCCGCCCGACGCGCGGCCCGTGGCCGTGGCCGACGAAGCCCGCTTTTTTACCGTGGCCCGCGCCGGGTTCGGCCAGAAGCGCAAGCAACTGGCGAACTCGCTGGCCGACGGCTTGCGCCTGCCCAAGGCCCTGGTGCTGGACCGGCTGGCCCAGGCCGGAATCGCGGGCACGCGCCGTGCGGAGACGCTAACCCTGGCCGAATGGGCCACCCTGAGCGTGGTGCTGCCCGCTACCTCCGAGGGAGAGACCACCTGACGATGACCACCACCGATTCTTTCGAGTTACAGGCGCCGGCCAAGATCAACCTCACGCTCGAAATCCTGGGCCGCCGTCCAGACGGCTACCATAACATCGCCAGCGTGATGCAGGCGGTGAGCCTCTATGACACGTTGACCTTCGAGCACGCGCCGGGCGGGGAACTTGTGCTCGACTGCGCCGATCCCGCACTGGCGGGCCGGTCGCAGGACAACCTCGTCTGGCGGGCGGCACGGTTGGTGCAGCAGGCTCGCGGCGTGACCGGCGGAGTGCGCATCACGCTGGAGAAAGGCATCCCCGTGGCCGCGGGGCTGGGTGGCGGCAGCAGCGATGCCGCCGCGACCTTGCGCGGCCTCGACCGGCTCTGGAACCTGGGCTTGCAGCCGCGCGAATTGCAGAACCTGGCCTCGCTGCTCGGGTCCGACGTGGCGTTCTTCCTGCACGGCGGCACGGCCCTGGCCGAAGGGCGCGGCGAGCAGGTGACGCCGCTGCGCCCGCTCACGGCGGGCTGGTTCGTGCTGGTGACGCCGCCGCTGGCGACCAGCGATAAGACGCGCCTGGTCTACAACCTGCTACGCCCGTATGAGCACACCAACGGCGTGTTGACGCGCCGGCTGGTCGATCTGCTGGCGGCGGGCGCCGTGCCGCCTACCACCATGCTGTACAATGGGTTGGAAGACGCGGTGTTCCGCGCGTTCGACGCGCTGGATGACGTGCGCCGGGCGGTGGTCGCGGCGGGCGGCGAGTCCGTCCGCGTGACCGGTGCCGGGCCGAGCCTGTTTGTTTACTGCCCCACCGAAGACGCGGCGCGCGCCATTGCCACCGCGCTCGCGGCAGATGCGGTGCCGGTCCATGTGGCTCAGCCCGGCACCGGTTCCGAAGTATAGATGTAGTTTGGAGAGGTTCTTACCGTATGCGAATTGGTCCTAATGATCTGGTTCTCGACATCGGCAGCGGCCATAGTCCGCACCCGCGGGCCGATGTGCTCTGCGACCGCTATATCGACGACGATACCGAGCGCGGCGGCTCCATCCGGGCCGACCGCCCGCTGATCGTGGCCGATGCCCACGATCTGCCTTTCAAAGACAAGGCTTTCGATTATGTCGTCACCTCGCACATCATCGAGCACATGGACGACCCGGTGCGCTTTTGCCGGGAGTTGATGCGCGTGGCCCGCGCGGGGCATATCGCCTCGCCGTCCGAGATCGCCGAAAAGCTGTTTTACTGGCCCTTCCACAAGTGGTATGTGAATAAGATCGGCGATACGCTGGTGCTGCACCCCAAGAACGACGACCCGAATATCTTCGGCGAACTGTTCGACTACCTGTACGAGTATAATCCCTGGTATGCGCGGTTCCAGCGCAGCCTGCCCGATCTCTTCTGGATCGAGTACGAGTGGGAGGGCGAGATCAAAATCACCATCCGCCAGGAGTCGCCGCTGGACCTGGACAGCCCGCGCCGGTTGCGGCGCATGGTGAAGCCCCGCGAGAGCCTGCCCACTATGCTCTACCGCACGGCGGCCAGCATCGGCGAGATGGTGGCTCCGCCCGCCGCGATCCAGGCCCTGCGTACGTTGCGCCGGGTGAAGCGCAGCCCGGCCCGGCCCATCGATCTGGAGTCGATCCTGGCCTGTCCGCGCTGCCACAGCGCCGTCGAGATCGTGGGCCAGGAGGTGCGCTGCACCAACCCCGACTGCGGCAAGGTCTACCCTATCGAGCGCGGCTTCCCGCACCTGCTGCTCGACCAGGCGCTGCGGGAGCGCCCACCCGCGCCCCCGCTGCCGCGCAAGCGCTAGCCCTCCGTCTCGCCTGCTTAGGCCCTTCCCCAGGCTGGGGAAGGGCCGTTGCGTGAGCGCGTGGTTGCGTGGCGCCGGCCACCGTGGCGGCATCACGCGCCCGGCAGGATCACGTCCAGGAGGACGTTGCGGGATTCTCGGTGCTTCCGTTTGCGGGCGAGTCGATCAGCGCGCGGGCGGCCTGCTCGGCAGCTTCGGCGGTGGGGTAGGGACCTTGCGCCTGGGGCAGCCCTTTGAGGCTGTAGCGGTGTAGCAGGCCGTCGCCAGGATTATCAGCGATGGCATACCACCCATCGGGGCGGCGAGTGACGTAGCCCCGCAACTCCCACCCGCTGTGTAGCGAGGCGGCATGGCGTGCAACTTCGCGCCATTCCCACTGATAGTAATCGGTATAGTCTGGGGTCATTCGATTCGGCTTCAAGCGGCGTGCCGGCGGCAACAGCACGGGCGAGTACAGCCCCTGATCGCCCGCAATGTTGGTGGCAAGCAGAGACAATTGTCGTTCTTACTAACTAAAACGATTGAACGCCCGAAAGGTGGCGGTATTCAGAGGTTTGGGGTAAAAATCGTGGTCGACGATTGCTGCGGCCGGTAGGCAACCGCCCGCTAGGGCGCGGCCTTGGCTCGGTGTATGAGGCGTGGCCGGCTACCCGCCGCGCAGGCCTTACATGAAAGCATTGGGCAAAACATAGCTGCCGGTAAGGCAATTGTTCGTTGACACCACATGTGCCGCATGCTAGAATGATGGCCGTTGCTTCCTGGCGGGCGATCTCATCTGTAGAGATGGCCGGTAAGGCAGGTAGACCGGGCAGGTCTACCGGCACTCCGGTCGCTGAGTGTACAGCACCGGCGCATGCTGTTGATCATGGCGGGCAATGTCGCCCGTCGCGTGGAGGAGAGTTTGATGTGGCGCTATCCCTGGCATGTTCGCGGGTTGGTGGTGCTCGCTGCCCTGGTCCTCGGGGGCCTGTTCCTGGTTACGCAACCCGCCCAGGCCGACCATGGGCCCGCCGTGTTTGTCGAGCGGACACCCCTGCCCGCGCCGGTCTACCAGCACGCGGTGGCCGCTGACGGCACGTATTTCTACGTCATCGGCGGGCAGATCTGGAACGGCAGCGGGCTTGATGCGCTGGGCGCGGTCTACCGCTACGACCCTGGGGCCGACAGCTACACGGCGCGGGCGTCCCTGCCGGCCCAATGGCAGAGCATCGCCGCCTGCGCCATGAACGGCAAGATTTACGTGCCGGGCGGCTATAACGTGGCCGGGCAACTCTATGAGCGGACGCTCTACATCCACGATATTGCCGGGGACCACTGGACCACCGGCCCGACACTGCCCGCGCCGGGTCTGATTCGCTATGCCGCCGTCTGCGATGCCGCCGCGAACAAGCTGTATGTGGTGAGCGGCAGCGACAGTTCGGGCACGCCCTGGCCCGTGCTCAAGATCTTCGACGTAGGCGCCAATAGCTGGTCGACCGGCGCGCCGCCACCGGAGGGCCGCGCCGGGGCGCAGGCCGGGCTGATCAACGGCAAGATCTACGTGGCGGGCGGGTTGCCGGCGACCGGCACGGCCACCGCCGACGTGCAGCAGTACAACATCGCCACGGATAGCTGGTCGGCGGTGGCGCCGATGACGGTGGGCGGCGCGTTTGGCGCGGCGGGCGTCTACAACGGCGCGCTCTATGTCGCGGGCGGCAGCACGGTGAGCACCAACGGCGGCTACCTGAATCGCACCGAACGCTATGACCCCGCCGGCAACACCTGGACGGCGCTGGATCCGCTGCTGCGGGCAGTCCAATTCACCGGGGGCGCGTTCCTGGGCAATGCGTTCTATGTCGCGGGCGGGCGCACCACGTACAATACGGACCCGCGCTGTCCGGGCCTGGCCTCGTTGGGCGGCATCTGCGACCACACCCAGCAGTTGATCGTGCCGCCGGGCGCATCCACGGCCACGCCAACCGCCACGCCCACCGCGACCCGCACACGTACCCCAGGCGCCACGGCCACGCCGCCGCCGAACGCCACCGGCACGGCGACAGCCGCGCCCGATCCCACCGGCACGGCGACCAGCGTACCTAATGCCACGGCCAGCGCGACGCCGACAGCCGGACCGCCCGCCGCGACAGAGACGCCGGTAGCGACTGCCGTGAGCACCCCCACCGTCCCGGCCACGGCTACCTCCGCCACGGCGAGCGCGACGCCCACCGGCACCGCCGGCCCGGAACCGACCGCGTGTGCGCTTGCGTTCACCGATGTGCCGGCGGACAGCGTGTTCTATCCGTACATTACCTGCCTGGCCTGCCGGGGCATCGTCAGCGGCTACCAGGACGGCACGTTCCGGCCCGGCAACCCCCTCAGCCGCGGGCAACTGGCGAAGGTAGTGGCCGGGGGCGCCGGGTTCACCGACGCGATCCCCGCCGCGCAGCAAAGCTTCGCCGATGTGCCGCCGGGCCACCCGTTCTGGCGCTACATCGAAGTGCTGGCGCTCCACGGCACGATCTCCGGGTACGATTGCGGCGGGGCGGGCGAACCGTGTGATGAGCAGGGGCGGCCCTACTTCCGCCCGTATGTCGAGGTGACGCGGGGCCAGATCGCCAAGATCGTGGTCGGGGCCGCCGGGTGGAGCGGGGCGGCGAGCGCGCAGGTGTTCGAGGATGTGCCGCCGGGGCACCCGTTCTACGACTGGATCGGGCAGGCGGCGACGCACGGTATCCTGAGCGGTTACACCTGCGGCAGCGACGCCGAGCCGTGCATCGAGCCGGGCCGGCGCCCCTACTTCCGGCCTGCCGTGGCGGCGACGCGGGGGCAGATGAGCAAGATCATCTATAACGCCTTCCCCGCCGCGCAGCCTTGCCCAGCGGGCGCGGAACCGTGACGCGCCGGAGGGAACGTTGGGGCAACAAAAACCGCCGCGTGTGTGTCACGCGGCGGTTGCATTTCAGCGGGGTTTAGCTGGCCTGGCGCCACTCGAACTGGGCGGCAGCGGCCATATCGTGGACATCGCGGCCCAGATTGCCGAGGTCGCTGTTCGCTTCGTCGGCGTAGCCGTCTTCGACATGGTTTGCCTGGCTAACACGGGTGTAATCCATGCGGGCCGCGGGCATCTGTGCGGTGCCCGACTCCCAGTCGGTGGTGGACTCGGCGATGGCCTGATACTCATCCGTCATATTCATGGAATTGCGGCTCCTTTCCGAACGCAGGTCGCGAACATGTAGCGGGGTCGCGCAGATCCACGGACCCATACTGCCCACGCTGGCAGAAGGACGCCTTTGTGCTATGCGGTATTATAGCACTATCTATACTCCACCGCAAGCATCCGGCACGACGAATCTGACTATCGAATCTCGTGCGCTCTGCACAAAAATACCGGCGCCGGTGCCACAGGCGGCGCGAGCGTCCTTCGGCGGGCCGATCAGGGTTCCATCCAGTGGACGTTGTTGGCGAAGTCCTTCACCGACCAGACGCCGGCGATGATCTGGCGGTGGATCATGAAGGCCGGATCCACGACCGGATCGTCCGAAGCGCGCAGGCGGAAAGCGCCGTGATAGCCGCGGGCCTTCAGTTCGGCGACGATCTCCGGATTATACGCGCCGAAGGGGTAGGACATGAACAGCGGTTTGTGGCCGAGTACGGCCTCGATATCGCTTTCGGAGCGATCCAGTTGCTCTTTCACCTCGTCCATGGTCAGAATTGCCAGGTCGCGATGGTCCCAGGTATGGGTGCCGATCGTGTGCCCGCGGTGCTCCAGGTCCCGCAGTTGATCCGCGGTCATGAAGTAGCGCTTGCCGATGGTCACGGTGTCGATGAAGAAGGCGCCCCGGTAGCCGTACTTTTCGAGCAGCGGCGCCGCCTCGGTGTACTGTTCGCTGTTGTCGTCGTCGAAGGTGATCAGCACCGGGTGCGCGGGCAAGGTGGCGCGGCCATGGATGGCGTCCACCAGTTGCTGCGGCGAGACCGAGTCGTAATCGTTATGTTTGAGCCACTTCAGGTGCAACTCGAACTTGGTCAGCGGCACATTGTAATCGCCGGCCGCGGGCACGTCGAAGTGGTGGTAGGCCAGCACCGCGATGGCCGGCGGCGGGCCGGGAGTCGCCGTGGGCGGCGCGGGAGTCGGGTTGGGCAGGACCGCGGTATCCGTGGGCCGGATCGCGGTATCCGTAGGCGCGGCGGGCAGCGTTGGGGCGACCGTGGCGGCGCGGACCGGCGAGGGCGCGCCGGGGGTAACGTCGACGCTATTGCCGCCGCAGGCCACGAGCAGGGCCGGCAGCAAAATCAGGCAGAGCAGGGCGGCAGCACGCATACCGCGCGCCGCAGGCAGCGACAGGGACAAAACGGGACCTCGGTTGGTATCGGTATAGGATGGATTACCTGTGGTGTTGGGTGGCCGCCCTGTTCATGCCGGGCATACGGCAACTGGACAATGCAATGTACCCAAGAACCGCCGCGCCGTCAAGGCGTACCGGCAACGCGGCGCGCAGATGGGCCTAATGAAACGCCGTATCGAAGGCGCGCAGGGAGAGGCCCCAGAGAAACATGAGGGCCAACCCGTAAATCAGCGAGGATCGGCTGTCGGTCCGGCCGCGGGTGAGGGTGAACGCCAGCGGGATGGTCAGGAAGGTGCTGACGCCGTACAGGAAGTGGATGCCGTTGGCCGGCATCAGGCCCGTCAACACCAGGATCAGCCCGACAACGGCCTGGACTGCGAATATCCCGGCGGCGATCGCCACCGCGCCGTTGAAATTGCCGTCGGGACCGCGCCGGCGCAGGAACAGCACGAGACCCCAGACCCCCACGATGAAGGTGTAGTAGAGCGCCATGTTGGCGATGGTATGGTGAATCTGTTGCAGCATCAATCGGTCCTACGCGCGGGTGGCCGCCCGCGATTAGCCCAATCCGCGCGGCATGATCCAGGCCGGGAACGCGCCGTCCACCAGCGGGATCGACTTGCCGGGATTGGCGGGGTTGACCAGGTAGATTTTGTCGGTGTGGACCTGCTGGGGCGTGCCGCCGGCACAGCTCTGCTCGACCGCACTATACGCCAGCCACTGATCCGGCGACCAGGTGAGGCCGCGCAGGAAGTAGAAGTCGTTCTCGGCCTGCGGCAAGGTGATGGTGATCGCCGGGCCGTTGCCGGTGGGCCGGGCCACGTAGATGGCGCCGGGGCTGGCGCAGGCGGTGCGCGCCGTCTGCTCGGCAATGGCGATTTGCATGCCGCTGGGCGAGAGGGCCAGGCCGCGTACCTGGTTGCCGCCGGGCGCCGTCAGGTCGGTGATCCGGCGCGTGGCAACGTCGAGCGCATGCAGCCGCAGCCCGTTCCCGGCGGCGTTCAGCGTGTTGCGCGGCGCGCCGGCGAACAGGATGCGGTTGGTGTAATGGTATTGCAGCGGCGCGCCGAAGACCCAGGCGCCGTCACCGGATGAGGGCCAGTCGGTTAGCTGGCGGGGGGCGCCCGCGCTGGCCGGGTAGGGGATCAGCCAGATATTCCCGCCGCGCACGGCCATGATCTGGTTGTCGGCGGTCCAGCCCGCGTAGTTCCCTTCACCGGCGGTTTCCTCGGTCCCGGCCTTGACGTCGGCGACCACAAGCTGGTTGTTGACCGAGGTGACGATATGGCGGCTGTCCTGTGCCCAGGGCCCGTTGTACTTGACCGCGGATACCTGCCCGGCGGCGAGGTCCAACAGGAAGTAGCGCGGGCCGGTCGGGCCGCCCACGACGGTGTACAAGAGCCGGGTGGCGTCGGGCGAGGGGTTCAGGTCGATGACCCGGCCCGTGCCCCCATCGGCGGCGGGCTGCGCCAGCAACACGCGCGGGTCGGTGCCCTGGCGGGTCACGGTCCAGATCTGGCCGTCGAGGCCGGCATAGGCCAGGCGCCAGCGCACGTTGAGTTGCCCGGCGGGCAAGGGCCGGGTCTGGACCCCGGCGCTCGGCGCCTGAGTGGCCGCCGCGGGCGGGGCCGCGGGCAGGGTGGGCACGACGGTAGGCGCGGGCGTCGGCAGGTTCAGCGAGTCGAGCGAGGGGCCAAAGCTGCCGCTGGAGTTGGCGTTGCCTTGCGGGTGGGGCACGACCGGCGTGGGGCCGGGCGTGGTTTGCAGGCGCGCGCGGGCGGCCGCCTGGGCGGCAGGGCTATTGCTCACCCGCGCCGGTTCGCTACCGCAGGCCGCCAGCAACAGCCCAGCGAGTACCAGGGCAGCCGCACAGGTCGCCGGGCCGCTCTGTCGCAGACGCCGGACAGCTAGGATGCGCATAGGTTCACCTCTGCCTGGACCGATCTCTCGACGGGGATTAGGATGTGGATCAGGGCCGCTGCGTCACCAACGAACCGCGCGTAGATTTATGTTAATCCCGCAAGAGTATAGCATAGCCCGAAAGGGCTTGTCAACACGCGGAATCACCCGCTCCGGTGTATGGGATCCCATCCCGCCGGCCCTGACACGCCCCATGTCATCCAACTGCGCCGGATCTCGCCCAGCCCGTTAATATTTCCTGTAGGGGCCGGTTTGAAACCGGCTCCCTGCCTCCGTAGAGCAGGCGATACCCCGGTTTGCTACTATATTGCATAGTATATCTTGACATAATATATATCAAAAAACCGGGTACCGAATAGGGACGATTTTCGGGCAATGGACTTGACACGTTTGGGAAATTGTGGTAGTATACCTCCAGAGGCAATCAAATAGGGGACCTAGACACCCCCCAAGCGTGAGCGAAAGGAGAACTGCTGTATGTTCAAAATTAAAACTCACGTATTGGAGATGCGCTTCCAGGTGGATCGCTGAGGCCCCGCAGATAAGGGGGCCGATTCTTGACCAGGGGAACGGTCATTTTCTCGACACATTCCCCAACGCAGCGAAAGACAAGTAAGGAGACTTGCTTAGTGTATAAAGCGAACCTTCGTGTCTTGGAGATGCGTTATCAGGTTGATATTACAGGTCCCTAAGTAGGGACCACGTGAGGGTGGAGGTCCGGGTCGCGCCGGGCCTCCTTTTTTTGTGCCTGCCGCCGGCGCACATTCTGAGATGCGCCGGCTCACCGGGCCGCGTCCTGGACAAAGGACAAGCCCCGGTGGTTGGGCGGACCACCGGGGCTATCCAAAGGAGGAAAGTTCTTCTGTATAGTATAACGTCCGTCCTCAGCTATCGCTTCCATCGCCGCAAACGAGAATCGCGGGCAATTTTCCGCGGGCTGGGACAGGCGTGCCGCGGGGGAAAGGACAAGCCCCGGTGGTTGGGCGGACCACCGGGGCTATCCAAAGGAGGAAAGTTCTTCTGTATAGTATAACGTCCGTCCTCAGCTATCGC
>DASSGZ010000624.1:0-13567 GCA_035693165.1 Chloroflexia bacterium
GGGCGGGCGCCTGTCCGCGCCTGCCCCGTTGTCTGCTATAGATGGACGGTGGGCCGATCGGTGCCGCCCGTGGGTGGCTGGTCCTGCTGTTGCTGCTGGGCGCGCAGGTGTTCCAGTGCGGTCTTCACGTCGGCCAGTCGCTGCTCCAGGAAGGCCTGGGCCTGCTCCAGCCGGGCGATTTGCCAGGCGACATCCGGCCCGCCGTGCCTGCCATGATGGCCGGGATGGCCGTGGTGGCCCCACCCGCCGCGGAACTGCGGTCCGCGCCACTCGCCTTCGCCCTCCGGCCCATGCCAGCCGTGGAAGCCGGGGCCTGGTCCGCCCCAGCCGCGGAAGCCGGGACCCGGTCCGTCCCAGTCCGGCCCGAAGCCGCGTCCGAACGGGCCGCGCCGGCCGTGGAACATCCACGGGCCGAACCCGCGGTGGAACATCCACGGGCCGAAGCCAAAGCCGCGCCCGAAGCCCCCGCCGTGGCGGAAGGCGCCGGGCGGCGGTGCCTCTTTAGAGGCAGGCCGCCCGCCCCAGCCGTAGCCCGGCGGCGGGCCCCAGCCGGGTTCGCCCTCCGGTCCGCCGAAGCGCGCGTCGCCGGCTTCCCATTCCTCGTCGTGGTGATGATGATGCTTGTGCATACTGCTAACTTTCCCCTTTCAGTAGCCCATCCTGGCGCTACATGAAGTTGTCCTGGTCCTCTGGACGCGGTGGGGGTGTGACGGTGGGCGGCTGCCCGAAGACGCGGTGGTACTCGTCGAGGAAGGCGCGCAGGAGCCGGGTGCGCTCTTCCAGCGCGCCGGCCCAGTGGCGCAGCACTTCCTCGCCCCGGTCGCTGATCTGATACACCCGTTTGTTCGGTCCCCGTTCGTGCGTGCTCCAGGCCGAGGTGACGAGATCGGCGGCCTCCATGCGCCGTAGCGCACGGTAGAGATTGCCGACATCGACATCGCCCGGCAGGAGTTGGCGCCGGTTCAGTTCCTCCATCAGGCTGTATCCATGGGCCGGGCCTTCGGCCAGCAGGAGCAGCAGGCACGGTTGCAGAAACCCCCAGATGGGCGGTTCCATGAACGAGCCCCCGCCGTGTCTCCCGTGGCCGAACGGCCCCCCAAATCCATGATGCACGCCGGATCCCACCTCTTCACGCAGTACAATCTACCCTCAGTGTCCGTAGATATATGTCAATTACATATATCTTGCACCAATATTACATCCGATCCGGCGTCCTGTCAAGAGGGTAGACCGGAATCGATTCATATCCACTGATGCGGGCAACCGGGGCGGGCCGCCCGGTGTATATAGGGCATGGATGCGCAACCGGCCCGGCTGTTTCCGGTGGATGCCGTGCGCGGCGGCCTGATGGCGTTGATGGCGCTCGACCATGCGCGCGACTTTATCGCGCAGGCCGACCTGCCCAGCGAGCTATGGAACCGGCCCGCCCCGCCGGCCGTCGATCCCTTGCTGTTTCTGACCCGCTTCGTGACCCACCTCTGCGCGCCGGGCTTCTTCCTGCTGATGGGCGCGGGCCTGGCGCTGTTCGCGGAGAACCGGGCGCGAGCCGGCTGGCCCGCCACGCGCATCGCCGGGCACTTTCTGCTGCGCGGCATCCTGCTGATCGCGCTGCAATTCCTGGTCGAGGACCCGGCCTGGGGCCTGCGCGCGGACTTCGGCGATATGAGCCGCTATGCCGGGGTGCTCTATGCTCTCGGCACGAGCATGATCGTGGGCGGGCTGCTGGTGCGCGCGCCCGCCGGGGCCGTCGCCGCCGTCGGGGCCGGCGCGGTGCTGCTCACGGGGCTGGTGATCCCGGCCTTGCCGCCTCCGCCCGCCGCGATCCCGATACCGGCGCGGCTGCTGCTGGTGGCGGGCGCCACGGACGGGGTGCTGGTGCTCTACCCGGCGCTGCCCTGGCTGGCGCCCACCGCGCTGGGGCTACTGCTCGGGCGCGCGCTGGCCCGGAACCCGGCGGCGGCCTACCGCTGGGCCGGGTGGATGGGCCTCGGCTGCCTGGTCGGGTTCGCCCTGCTGCGGGCGCTCGGCGGCTTCGGCAACCTGCGGCCCGTCGAAGGCCCCGGCCTGATCGCCTTCTTCAGCCTGGTCAAGTACCCGCCCGCCCTGACCTATCTGCTCTGGACGCTGGGCATCGACCTGCTGGCGCTCTACGGCTGCGCGCGGTTGGCGGGCGCCGGGCGCCGCGCGGTGGCGCCGCTGGCCGTGTTCGGGGGCAGCGCGCTGTTCTTCTACCTGGTGCACCTGTATGGCTACGGGCTGGCCGGACGGCTGTTCGCGCCGCAGGGCACGGGGCTGGTTGCCATGTACCCGATCTGGGTGCTGGGGCTGGCGGTGCTGTTTGTGCTCTGCCGCTGGTATGGCCGTTTCAAACGCCGCCAACCGCCCGATTCCTTCTGGCGGCTGCTATAGCGGGGTTCGCTGGTGTGTGGCCGGGCCGGTTTGAAACCGGCCCCTACAGCGGCGGTGCGGGCGCGCGCCGGTTTGAAACCGGCCCCTACAAGTCACAATTACTATGGCGGGGCTAGCGCGGGACGAGGTTCAGGTTGAAGGTGCCTGTGGTCTCGCCCTCCGGCACAAAATACTCGCTTTCCAGCGGCCGGTAGCCATCCGCCGTGACAAATAGGTGGATGTGCGGCCCGCCGGCCCCGTAGAAGGCCGGGAAGTTGCTCTCGAAGCGATAGGCGCCCGCCTGGTCGGTGCGCACCGTGCCCCGGTGGGCGTCGTCGTATTGCCCATCGGGGCCGGCCAGCCAGAGGATGATCGTGACCCCGACCAATGGGGCACAGTCGACGCTGGAGCGCACCCGGCCCTGCAGCACGTGCCCGTGGCCGACCGAATCGCGCAGCGGCGCCGTGTCGATGGGATCGCTGATACTGGGACCGCGCTGGGTGGCCGGGCAGGTGGCCCGCGTGGTGATCAGGGCTGGCATGGAGCCGTAGCGCGCCTGGTAGCGCAGCGTGCCCAGCGGGCGGGCGCGCAGGTTATCGTCGGGGCCGCGCTCCAGCACCGCCCGCTGGAAGTACTGCACCCGCAGCGGCGTCCCGTCGGTGGTCCGCTCGGCGAACTCCTCCGAAATCGGGTAGCCAAGCTGCCCCAGGCTGCCGTCGGGCGGCCAGCCGGCGTCGTCCCAGTAAGTCCGGAACGGCCCGCCCAGGTGCATCCCGGTGGGCGGGTAGAGCCGGGTATCGCGCGCCGCATTGGCCGCCTGGCCGGGCGCGCCCCGCGGATAGCGCGCCTGGTAGTCGAAAACCCCCAGCAAGGCCAGGAGCACGTCATAGGGCGGCGGATTCTGTGGGTGGGCCTCCAGCACGGCCCACTCGAAATACTGCACGGTATACATCCGGCCGTCGGTGGGGGATCGTTCTTGCAGTTCGTCGGAGATGGGGTAGCCGACCTGGTGCTGGGCGCCGTGGGTGCGCCAGTAGTCGAGAAAGCGGCCCCGGACGGTCTTGCCGGTCTCCGGGAAGAACTGTGTCTCGTCCTTCGCCAGGGCCGCCGGGCCAGGTTGGAGCGCTGCGCCGAGACTCAGCAGCGCCCCGATGGTGAACGCCGATAATGCCGTACGCCGGTTCGCTGCCGCCATCGTCTACCTCCTGTACTGCGCGGGGCGCGCCCCGCTACGCTGCCTGATCGCCTCCTTTCTCCTTTCTACCCCGCAGCGCGGCGGTGCGTTCCCTGGCCCGGTGCGGGCCGGGTGGCCGGCGCGCGGAGGCCGGGCGGGGGATGCCTCCACCCGGCCCGGTCTCCGTTGCCGTGTCCGCTCACCTCACCGGCGGGCGGGCGCGGCTTACCGGTGCCGCTTTTCCTTGTCGCGTGGGGCCTGGGGCTGGGCGGCGGCCCCCGGCGGGTTGTTAGTGGTCACCGGGGCCAGGCCGCCGTTGCTGTGTAGCGCGTCGAGGTACGCGCCCCAGCCGCTCGCCGACGCCCACCCGGTGCTCGACTCCACGCTGGTGCCCTCGCCCCACTCGTTGAACGTGGTGATCAGTTGCCAGGGCGCCTGCGAGGTGATCATGCTGCGGATATTCTGCTGCCAGCGGTTCAGGTCGCGCACGAGCCGGGGCGCGGCTTCATCGGCTTTGTAGAACCCCGGACTGATGGCGAAACTGTAGCCGGCCTGCGAATCCGTGGCGACAGCCGGGCCGTACTGGTGCCAGCCTGCCGGCTGGTCGCCGCAGGTGCGGTAGCCGCTGAAGACCTTCAGCACCACGTAGGCGCCGATGGTGTTGGCCTGCGCCCAACGGGTCGCCATCGCGCAACTATCGCCGCCGTCGCCGTAGACAAAGATGACCGGGCGCCCGTTGACCCAAAGATAGTTGGGATCGCGCATGTAGCGTGTGTGGATATAGGCCAGGTCGGCCTGGATCTGGGCCACGGAGGGGTTGCCGCTGCCCTCGGCCTCGTAATAGAGCGCCCAGCGGAAGGAGGTGTTGTGCGCCGCCGCGAGCAACGCGGGGATGCGCCCGTCCGTCGGGGTGCCCTGGCCCCACCAGGATGCGATCCCGGCCTGGATGTTGCCGTATTGCATCGCGGCGATCTGCCGGGTCAGGATGGCCGGATCATTCTGGTTGTAATAGCCCAGGCTCGGCGTGTAGCGGGTGTAGGGATAGATGCCGTGCTGGGTCCAGGCTTCCGGGAACCATGGGTACACGAACGCCGCGCGGATGGGCAGCGCCAGGCTGTCCGGCGCGCCGCCCGGCGTGGCGGTGGCCGTCGCCACGGGCGGCGGCGTGTTGGCGGGAGGCACGGGCGTATTGGTGCGCGAAGGCACCGCGGTCGGCGTGCGGGCGGCGGGCGTGGCTGTGCGGGTGGGCGTCCGCGTGGCCGTGCGGGTGGGCGTCCGCGTGGGCGTGCGCGTGGCCGTGCGGGTTTGCGTCGCCGCGGGCGGCACCGCCCCGGTCGGCGGGACGGCCGTCGCCGTAGGCCCACCGGCCCCGGCCCAGACACTGGTGATGGGGGCTGCGCCGCCGCTCGCCCCGATAGCGGGCAGGCCATACATATCTTCCAGCGTGCGCAAGAGCCGGTAATGGTTGATTGTCTCGGAGTAGGCGCCCGCGCGCACCATCGGCCCCACGAAGAGGGTGGGAATGTGGTTGGTGGCCGTGAAGTCGTCTTCGTCCCAGGTCACGATCAGCAAGCTGTTATGCGTGCGCGCCCACTGGACATAGCCGTCGAGGTGCTGCTGCAACCAGGTGTCGGCTTGCTGGATGGTGCCGTCGTGCATATCGTGCGCCTGATTGGGGATCACGAACGACAGTTGCGGCAATTGCCGGTAATCGCTGGGGAAGCTGGTGAACGGCAGGTTGGTGCTCGTGGGCAGGTTGCTGAAATTCACCCAGGGGCTGTGCTTGCGCCGGTAGCTACCGGACGAGCAGACGGTGGATCCCACCGCCGGCAGGTCTTCCGAGTAGCCGGCAAAGGTCAGGCCCGCGTTCAGCAGGGACCGGCCCAGGTTCGCCGTGCCGAAGGTGTGCGGGCAACTATCGTCGGTCACGCCCTGGGTCGAGCCCGAAAACAGGGCCAGGTAGTTGGGCTGGCTGGGATGAACGACGCCGTGGGCGTCGGTGAACGAGGCCCCGCTGCGGGCGAGGGCGTTGATATATGGGGCCGCCGACGAGCCGATCACTTGCGAGTAGGAGTGATTTTCTTCGACGACGATGACGACGTGATCCGGGCGCGGCAGCGCGGCCACCGCCGCCTGGGGCGCTGCGTAGCCTTGCGGTATGATCAATAGGGCCAAGAGTAGTGGGAGCAACGCCAGGAGACCGGGAACCCATCGCCCCCGGAGGCGCCAATGCATAGTCCACATGGGCAGAACCCTCCTGATCGCCGGCAGCGCCGGACGATCCTGTGGTAGTGCCAGGGGAGCCAACAAAAACCCCGTGGCGAGAGACGCCGCGGGGAACCAACGAGTTCTGGCAGCGCGACTATCTCGCGGAAAAACGAGACTCGGCGCTTTGCGTCCCCATCTCACGATGGGTTTGCCCTTTTCAGCGTCTCTATTCAAATGGTCTGCAAGAGCACTATACAGACGCACAGCGCAGATGCAGGGTTCATTATGCAGATGTTCGATGGGCCTGTCAAGAGGTAGCGGCATGAATCGCGCCTCTGATACTTGTTTGATACACTCTTTTCTGATTCATATACAAATTCATGATCAGATCTGAGACCTATTTGAGACGAACAACCAGAATCGCGCGCATACTCACGCACAGATGCCGTAATTCTCTGGTAGAGCAAGAGTTGGCATATAGTGAACACTGCGAGAATTGAGCGGTGACGATCTGTGTGTTCAGCCGGATGATCGGGGCCGCCGGCAGCCCGCAGATGCGAGATCGCGCCGGCGGCGGAGGGGCTTGACGCCCCGGACCGGGCGGCGTATGATGCGCCCATCCCGCTCTGAAAGGCGCTACCTATGCAAACCGACCTGCACCGCGGCCCGGCCCTGTACCAGACGATCGGGCCGGCGCTGGCCGGGGTCGTGGGCCTGCTGGCGCTGCTGCTGGCGCTGGGGGCCCAGGGCTGGCCCGGCGCCCCGGACGTGTGCCTGGCGCGCACGCCCGATACCTGCTACTGCGAGAACTACACCCGCCCCGGCCCGATCAAGCAACCGGCCAACACCTGGTCGAACTTCGGCTTCATCGCGGCGGGGCTGCTGGTGCTGGGGCAGGCCGGGCGCCGGCGGCCCGCGGCGCCGGCCAATCCCATGACCGTGCCGGGCTTCTACGCTACGCTATACGGCGGGTTGGTGGTGTTTCTCGGCCCGGCCAGCATGTTCTTCCACGCATCGCTACGCGCCTGGGGCGGCTGGATCGACCTCGTCTCGATGATGCTCTACAGCAGCTTTTTGCTCGTCTATGACCTGGTGCGTATCCGGCGGGCCGCGCGGCGGGTGTTCCTGGCGATCTACCTGCCGCTGGTGGCCGGGCAGGGGCTGGCCGACGCCCTGGTGCCCAAGAGCGGGCAACTGCTGTTCGGCGCGGGGATCGTGGCGGTGCTACTGCTGGAGGCGCGCATCCTGCGCGGGCAGGTGCCGGGCTTGCGGCGGCAGGGCCGGCCCTGGTTCGCGGCGGCCCTGGGCCTGTTCGCGGCGGCCTACGGCGGCGTCTGGCTCTGGTCGAACACAGCAGGCCCACTGTGCGACCCGGACAGCCTGCTGCAGGGCCATGCCGTCTGGCACCTGCTGTGCGCGGCCAGCACCCTCTGCCTCTACCAGTATTTACGCACCGAGCAGCGCGCCGCGCCGCCGAGCGGCGCGGCGGAGGCGGCGTAGTGCTGTACGTACCCTTACGTAGGCCCCGCGCCGGCATGGGCTACGTAAGGCGGAGCCGTAATTCCCCCGATGCGCGCCCCGTTGCGCGGTGGTACAGTAGAGCCATCGACACGATGGACCGCACCGCGCAACAGAGGAGTAACACACGATGAACGCACGGAAGCATACGCAACAGATCGGCATGGGTGAAGTCTCGCTGCAGATGTGGGCGGGCGCCATGGAACTGGCCGAGGCGGCCAACGCGGCCCTGGCGGCGCTCACCGCGAGTGCCCCGGCCCGGCGCGCGATGCCGGCCCTCGCCGGTGCGGTGGAAAGCGCCGCGATGCAGGTGTCGCCGCTGCTGGCTTCCGCCGTCGAGGACGGGTCGAACCTGGAGATGGACTGGCTGTGGCTCGCCACGAAGGTCACGGACCGCACCGAGCGGCGCTACTGCCTGCTGCGCGCCCTCGCCATCAACCCGGCCAGCGAAATCGCCCGGCGCGAGTTGCAGGCGCTCTAAGGCCCCGTGGGCCGGTCTCAGGCGAGGCCGTGCTCCATGGCGAAGCGGGTGGCGGCGCTGCGCGTGTTGACGCCCAGCTTGCCATAGATGGCCGTGAGGTGGGTGCTGACGGTGCGCCGGCTGACGACGAGTTGCTCGGCCACCTGGGCATCGGTGAGGCCCTGGGCGACCAGGCGCAACACCTCGGCCTCGCGGGCCGTTAGCCCGGCGGGGTAGGCGGCGGGGGCGGCGCCCGGTGCGGCGGCCGGCGGCGCGGCGGGATGCGCCCCGTTCCCCGCCGGAGCCGCCTCCGGATACCAGCCGAGCAGGTGCGCGGCGACCCGCCGGTAGGCGTCCAGCCCGTCCGGGGGCGCGGCGACCAGTTGGTCCAACTCATCGGCCCAGGCCGCCTGGCGGTGGCGGCGAGCGATCGGCGCCGTGGCGGCCAGGATAGCATGCACCTGGGGCACGGACCGCGTGTGCAGCGCCAGTTGCAGCGCCTCCTGCAACCGGCGCACGGCGGTGGCATCGTCGCCGGTGCCCGCGGCTAGCCGCCCCTGGTTGATCAACGCCTCGGCCAGCCCCCACTGATTGCCGATCTCGCGGAACAGCGCCAGGCTCTGTGCGTAGCGGTCCTGGGCTTCGGCGGGGTTGCCCAACGCCACCGCGACATCGCCCAGCCGGATGTCGCAGAGCGCGACACCCCGTGTGTCGCCCATCTCCTGCCGGATCTCCAGGCTCTGCGTGAAGAACCAGCGCGCCGACTGGTATTCGCCGACGATGAAGGCGACCTTGCCGAGGTTGGTCAGCGAGAAAGCCATGCTCCAGCGATTGCCCAGGTCTTGCTCGATCATGTAGCTTTGCTGCGACCAGTTCTGCGCGGCGGGATAATCGGCGCATTCATAGGCCGTCTGGCCCAGGATATTGCAGGCGACGACCTGGCCGTAGCGGTCGCCGATGGCCTGGGCCATCGCCAGCCCTTCTTCCGCCCACGTGCGGGCCGGACCGTACTCGCCGAGGTAGGCGCAGATCACACCCAGGTAGTTCAGGGCAAACACCTGGTCGGGACTCGGCCCCAGCGGGCGCAAGACGGCCAGGCTGCGCTCCAGCAGTTGCTTGGCTTCGGCCTGCCGCCCCAGGTGGAAGGTGAACCAGCCCTGGCGGGCGAGCACCATGCCGTAGAGGGGCGCCGCCTGCGGGTCGTGGGCGGCACCGGCCAGCGCCGTGGCCGCGGCGGTGAAGGCGGCGGCGCCTTCGCCGAACCAGCTCCGCATGTCGTAGAAGTGGAACAGCCCCAGCGCGGCGCGCCCCAGGGCGGCCCACTGCGCGCCGTTATCCGCCTCCGGGGCGCGGGTGGGGTGCCGGCGACCCTGGACCGGGCGCGACAACCGCGGCCGGGGCTCGTCCGCCTGGCGATCCCGCGGCGGCTCCTCGGCACGATCCGCGGCGGCCACGGCCCAGCGCCAGGCGACACGGATCTGCTCGATCTCCTGGTCGAGCGCGGCGAGCGCGGCGAGCTGCCCGGCGCCCCGCAGGTCGGGGGTGTGGTCGGCCACATAGGCCAGGTAATAGTCGGCATGGCGGGCGGCGGTCGCCGCCGTCTCGCCCGCTTCGTCCAGTTGTTCCGCCGCATACTGGCGCAAGACCTCCGGCACCTCGTAGCGGCCCCCGGCGCGGCTGCCGCCCGTCGCCACCCGATGCACCAGCGATTTGTCGACCAGGGCGGCCAGTTGCGGCAAACCGGCCCCGGCCACCGCCGCCGCCGCCTCGCGGGTGAAGTTGCCGCGGAAGACGGCCAGCCGCCGCAAGACCTGCTGCTCGTCGGGCGTGAGCAGCATCCACGAGTGGTGGAACACGGCGCGCAACCCTTGCTGCTGCCGCGGCAGATCCTGGCTGGACGCCGTGAGAAAATCGAGGTTCTGGCTGATCTCGTCGGCGATCTCGGCGCAGGTGAGCATGCGGATCCAACTGGCCGCCAGTTCGATGCCCAGCGGCAGGCCCTCGACCAGCCGGCAGATGCGGACAATCGCGGGCCGGTTCTCCGGCGTGAGGGTAAAGGCGGGAGCCAGCGCCTGCGCCGTTTGCACGAACAACTGCACTGCGCCGTCGGCTGCGGCGCCGGCTGCGGCGCCGGGCGGCTCGGACGCCGGGACGGACAGCCCGGTCAGTTCGACCACCCACTCGCCGCGCAAGTTCAGCCGTTCGCGCGAGGTGACGAGAATGGTCAGGTCGGGCGCATCCTGCAAGAGGGCTGTGAGGAACCGCGCCCCGGCGACCACGTGCTCGAAGCCGTCGAGCACCAGCAGCAGGGCCTTTTCGCGCAGGTATTGCAGCAGTTGGGTCACGGGGGAATCGGGGCCGGAGAAGCTGATGTCGAGCGCGCCGGCCACGGCGGTCGCCAGCGCCTCGTCGAGCGGGGCGCGCGCCGTGAGGCTGCCCAGCGGCACGAGATAGACGCCCTGGGGGAAGGGCGCCGCCGGATCGGTGGTTTGCGCCAGGGCGCGGGCCACTTCGAGCGCCAGGCGGCTCTTACCCACGCCGCCCACGCCGGTGATCGTCACCAGGCGGTAGCCGGAATCGCCCAGGCGGGTGATGAGCTGCGTATACTCGCTGCCGCGCCCGACGAAGGGGGTCAGCGCCGCCGGGAGGTTATCGTGGGGCCGCGCGGGCAAACGATTGCCCGGCGGTTCCCGTCCGTCCGGCTCCCCGGATGGAGTGAGTTGTCGATCCACAGTCACTCTCCTGGCTCTGAGCGTGCATGGCGGTGGATGTACGGCGTCGTTGCTCTATTATAGCACGATTACGCCGGGCGGATCGGGGTTTGCGTGTGCATCATCGCGACAAGTTTGGCCCGGCGGCGACACGTCGGGGCCGGGCCACGCTGGTCCAGTAAGCGAACGCCGCCGGATCACGGCAAGCTGTCACATTGCCCAGATGTCTTGCGTAGATCTTCATAGATACTTCACATTCGCGCAGTATACTGTTGTATATACCACCGCAACCCTGCAGGTGGGCGAAAATGACAACGGAGGATCGAGAGGATGGACAATAATCGGAATTGGGCGGGCTGGGCGGCGCTGGGACTGGCGGCGCTGGCCCTGGTGGTCGCGCTGAGCGGGCGGTTCGGCGGTGCGCGGTCCGAGATCGCCTATGCATATCCTGACGCGCGATGGCCGCCGGGCATGGTGGTACCCGCCGCGCCGCAGGCGCCGGTCGCCCCCGTGGTGCCTGCTGTACCGGTGGTACCGGCAGTGCCGGTGATGCCGCAAGCGCCGAAGATGATGCCGCCCGCGGGGTGGAAGTGGCAGGGCGGGCCGGTGCAGCACTTCGGCGCGGGTGCAGCGGTGGGGCGGTTCTTCCACTTCGCCATGATGGGCCTGGGCGTGTTGCTCTTGCTGTTCCTGGCGTTCCGCCTGTTCGGGCGGCGGGGGCCGGGCGGCATGGGCCGGGTGCGCTTCAGCCAGGCCGGGCCGGGTCCCGGCGCGCCGGGCGGGCAGCCCTATCCGGGCGCCCCGCCGATGCAAAGCAACCCGCCGTATCCGGGTGCGCCGCCCGCGCCGCCATACCAGGGGGGGCAACCCTACCAGGGGCAACCCTATCAGGGCGGGCAGCCGTACCAGGGACAGCCGTACCAGGGACAGCCGTACCAGGGACAGCCGTACCAGGGGCAGCCGTATCCGGGGGCGCCGCAACCCCCGCCGCCGGGCAGCCAGCCGTATCCAGGGGCGCCGCAGCCGCCGCCGGGCGGCCAGCCGTACCAGGGCGGGCCGCCGCCGGAGCCGCCGCGTTAAGATGGCAACCAAGACTATCCTGGTGGTCGACGACGAGCCGGGCATCGTCACCGTCGTCTGCGATTACCTGGACCGGGCCGGCTTCCGCGTACTCACCGCGGGAGACGGCCCGACCGCCTTGCGCCTGGCCCGCGCCGAGCGCCCCAGCCTGCTGGTGCTCGACCTGATGCTGCCGGGCATGGACGGCCTCGACATCACCCGCGCCCTGCGCCAGGACCCGGCCACGCACAAGCTGCCGATCATCATGCTCACGGCGCGCGTCGAGGAGGCCGACCGGCTGATCGGCCTGGAGTTGGGCGCCGACGACTACATCACCAAGCCGTTCAGCCCCCGCGAAGTGGTGGCCCGCGTGCGGGCGGTGCTGCGGCGGGCCGAGGATACCGCTCCGTATACCGGGCGGCTGCAAGTGGGCGCGCTGAGCATCGACCTGGAGCGGCGCACTGTGCGCCGGGCCGGGGTGCCGCTCGACCTGACGGCCACCGAGTTCGATCTGCTGGCCGTGCTGGCCCGCGAGCCGGGCCGGTCCTTCACCCGCGCGCAGTTGGTCGACCTGGTCTACGACACCAGCTACGCGGGCTATGACCGCACGGTGGACGCGCACATCAAGAACCTGCGCCGCAAGATCGAGTCCGACCCGCACACGCCGCGCTATATCCTGACCGTGTACAGCATCGGCTACAAGTTCGCCGAAGACGTGGCCGAGGACGCGCCCGTCCCGCCGGGCAGCTATGGGGGATCGGCATGAAACGCCCGCAGCTTTTCAGCCTGATGCTGGGCGCGTTCGCCCTGGTGATCGTGCTGGGCGTGGGCGGCATGGGCGTGTTTTTTGGCCTGAGCGCGGTGTTCGGCGGGCACAGTGGCCCGGCCGATTTCTTCCGCGGCCTGGTCAGTGCGGGGCTGGCCCTGGCCGCCGTGCTGCTGGCGCTGGCGGCGTTCTTCTCGCGCCGGCTGAGCGCGCCCCTGCGCCGGCTGACCGAGGCGGCGCGCCGCCTGGCCGCGGGCGACTGGAACGCCCGCGTGGCCGGGGGCGGCGTGCGCGAACTGCACGACCTGGGCGAGGCCTTCAACACGATGGCCGCCTCGCTGGCGCGCGCCGACCAGCAGCGCCGCCAGCTTACCGCCGACGTGGCCCACGAACTGCGCACGCCGCTGTCGGTGATGCGCGGGCGGCTGGAGGGCATCCAGGACGGCATCTACCCGGCCACGCCCGAGCAAATGGACATGCTGCTCGACGAGGTGGCCCTGCTGGAACGGCTGATCGAGGACCTGCGCTTGCTGGCGCTGGCCGACGCGGGCCAGTTGCCGCTCTACCCCGAACCGCTGGACGCCGCCCACCTGCTGCACGACGCGGCGCGCGCCCTGGCGCCGCAGGCCGCCGCGCAACACGTCACGCTCGACGTGCAGGCCGCGCCCGACCTGCCCGAGGTGGCCGCCGACCCGCAACGCATCGCCCAGGTGTTGAGCAACCTGGTCGGCAACGCCGTGCGCCACACCCCGGCGGGCGGCCAGGTGACGCTGCACGCCTGGGCCGCGCACCCGCCGGGCCTGGTGCCCGCCCTGGTCATCGCCGTGGCCGACACCGGCGCGGGCATCGACCCCGCCGACCTGCCGCATATCTTCGACCGCTTCTGGCGCGCCGACCGGGCGCGCACGCGCAGCAGCGGCGGCGCCGGGCTGGGCCTGGCAATCGCCCGCCGCATCGTCGAAGCCCACGGCGGCCAGATCGGCGCGCACAGCCGGCCCGGCCACGGCACCACTGTCACGTTCACCCTGCCCCTGACCCCGCTCGTGCCCCTGGCGCCGCCCGCGCCCCCCGCGAACGGCAACGGCCACGCCAGCAGCCACACTCGCGACACCCGCGTGCTGGCCGCGCTGGGCCGCCAGCGCGATAGCTGAATCGCCCGCGCGCCGGTTTCGCCTGCCGAATAGCGTGCTCCCCCGGCCTCGTCACTCCGATTTGTCCTGCCGAACATGTGCTCCCTCGGCCTTGTCATTCTGAGCGCAGCGAAGAATCTCCGTCTCGTTCGG
>DASSGZ010000625.1:0-21155 GCA_035693165.1 Chloroflexia bacterium
CCCCACCACCGCAGCCGGGGCGTTACAGCCCTACATCGTCCAGGCGCCCACGGCGGATGCCGCCGCGGCCGCTGTGGCGCAGGCGGGCGGCACCGTGCGCACGCGCCTGGGTATCATCAACGGCGTGGCCGCCGCGCTGGATGGCGCCGCCCTGGCCTGGCTCCACGTCGCGCCCGGTATCACCCTCCATCGCGACGGCGCTGTGCGCAAAGCCGACGACGGCCACGAGACCGACACCCGCGGCTATCTGCTCTACCCGGCGGCCGCCACCGATGTGACCGGCTTGCAGCAGCAGACCATCACCGGCCCGCGCACCACCTGCGCCAATGGCCGGGTCACGGTGTCCACGACACAGCAGGATCGGCTGCCGCTCCAGGGCTGGGGGATCACGGTGGCAGTGGTCGATTCCGGGCTGGTTAACGCCTCACAACCGGGCGACTGGGCGGACCAGGACCCGGCGACCGGCACCCTGGTGGCCGAAAAGGCGGGACGCTGCTTCGTCTACCGGGATTTCTTGCCGCGCAGCCCGGCCAACGGCAACAGCGGGGCCGCCGCGCTCAACAGCGTCGATCAGAACGGCCACGGCACGCACGTCATCTCCACCATCAGCGACAACCGGGCGACCCGGCTGGCCGCGAACCAGCCGCCCGCGCCGGTGGGCGTGGCGCCGCAGGTGAACCTGCTGGTGGCCCGTGCCCTGGACAGCACCGGGGCCGGCGCCTACTCCGACGTGATCGCGGCCATCGACTGGATCGTCGCCAACAAGGCGCGCTACAACGTGCGTGTGCTCAATCTCTCGCTCTATGCGCCGGTCCAGGGACCGTACTGGGCCGATCCGCTGAACCAGGCCGTGATGCGCGCCTGGCAGGCAGGGCTGGTCGTGGTGGCGGCGGCGGGCAACAGTGGCCCGGATGCCGCAACGATTACCGCGCCGGGCAACGTGCCCTATGTCGTGACGGTCGGCGCCGTCAAGAGCGGGCGCTACACCGCGAGCGGCGACGACGAACTGGCGGCCTACTCCAGCCGCGGGCCCACCGAGTCGGCCTTCGTGAAGCCCGATGTGGTGGTGCCCGCCTCGCGCACCATCGCGCCGATGCCCGATAACTCGGTCCTGGCGCTGCAGGTCGTGGCCGGGCGCATCCAGGAGAAGGCCGACCCGGTCTACCAGGTGACGAAGGTCAAGGACAATATCAACTATTATCAGCTCAGCGGCACGTCCATGGCCGCCGCCGAGGTGAGCGGAATCGCCGCGCTGATCCTGCAAGCCACTCCCGGCCTGACCAACGACCAGGTCAAATCCCGGCTGGTGAGCACGGCCCGCGCAGCCCTCGCTGCCGATACCGGCGGCCCGGCCTACAGCGTGTGGGAGCAGGGCGCGGGCCTGGTGGACGCCCCGCAGGCCGTGTTCACCACCACGACCACCGCCGCGAACACGGGCATGGACATCGCCCAGGACCTGACCGGCCCGACCCACTACTGGGGCTACACCACCTGGGACCCGGCAACCAGCACCTTCCAGTTGATCGACCCGGCTACCGGCGCGCCGCTGACGACGTGGGACGGCGGGAGCGGGGTATGGACGGGTGCGGGCCGCGTGTGGGCGGGGGCCGGGCGCATCTGGGCCGGAGCGGGCCGCGTGTGGGCGGGGGCCGGGCGCATCTGGGCCGGAGGCACCACCGCTTGGGCGGGCAGCGATTCCCTCTGGGCGGGGGCCGGGCGCATCTGGGCGGGGTCGGCGGGCGCCGCCTCGCTGTCCAGTGCCTCCGCCGCCGAATCCCTCGTGCCCGATCCATGAGCCGCACCCGGCAGCAAGCGCAAAGGGTGGGGAGTTACCGCTCCTCACCCTTTTTGTGCGGTTCGCACACCAGGAACCGTCATTATGCGCGCAGCAAAGAATCTGCGGCTCGGCAGGCAAGCGACGAGACTCTTCGCTGCGCTCAGAGTGACAAGGCCCAACGGTCGGGTAGGGCAAGCGACGAGACTCTTCGCTGCGCTCAGAGTGACAAGGCCCCCAGGAACCGTCATTCTGCGCGCAGCGAAGAATCTCCGTCTTGGTCGGACGGGCGACGAGACTCTTCGCTCTGCTCAGAGTGACAGGGGTATGGTGAGAGGCTGCTGCGGGCGATTACGGCGTGTCTGCTGGGGGCGGGGCGAGGGTGGCGGCCAGTTTGTGGGTACGGGTGGCTTCGGGCACGTTTTGCAGGCGGGTGAACAGGGCTTCGGCGTCCGCCAGCAGCGCGTGGGCCCGTTGCCGGTCGCCCTGGGCGGCGGCGATGCGCGCGGTGAGCCGCTGGAAGCGGCCATATTCCTCGCTGTCGGGGTCGCCGGCCAGCGCCTGGGCCTGCTGGTGCGCCTGGGCGGCTTCCGCCAGATCGCCGCGGTGCAGCGCGATCTCGCCGAGCGCCGTCCACACATCCAGTGCGACGGCCGGGATCTGTAACTCCTCGGCGATGGCGCGGCTCTGGGACAGGGCGACGGTCGCGGCATCCCACTCGGCCAGCGCGCTGAGCACCCGGCCCAGGTTCAGCAGCGCCTGCATCTGGGCATAGCGGTCGTGCACCTCGGCGGCCAGGGCCAGCGCCCGGCTGAAATAGGTCCGCGCCTGCGCATAATCTTCCTGGTCATAATACGCATAGCCGACGGTGATGGCGGCGATCGCCAGGTCGCGCCGGCTGCCGCTCTGCTCGTTGATGTCCATGGCCTGCAGGCCATAGCGGATCGCGTCGTCCGGCAAGCCCTGGCTCTCGGTGATCAGTCCCAGGTTGTTGAAGGCGCGCGCCTGCGCCACCAGGTCGCCGCTTTGCCGGGCGGCGGCCAGGCTCTGCTCGACATAATGCTGAGCGCGGTCCAGCGCGCCGCGCGCCCAGGCCACACCGCCCAGCCGGTTGTGGATACGCGCCTGTTCGGCGTAGGCGGGCAGCCCAGCGATCAGCGCCAGTGCCCGTTCCAGGAACTCCTGCGCCTGCTCCCAATGGCTCTGGCGGAAGTGGACCCAGCCCATGTCGCTGAGAATCCCGGCGTGTTCGCGCACGGCTGCCGGGTCCGGCGCCCCGGCGACCATGTCCTCGGCGCGGGCCAGCCGGCTGAGAGCCTGCTCCAGGTCGCCCTGGTGCTCATAGGTGCCGCTGATCTTGCGCAGGAGCATCGCCTGCCGGATCCGGTGATCCGGACGCGAGCTGGTTTCGAGCAACTGGGCGAGTTGCTGGTACTGGGCGCGCGCCGCGGGGTAATCGCCGGTGAGATCGAGTACATCGCCAAGGCACTCATACAGCGGCGCGGCGGCGTCAAGATCCGCCGGCAACGGATCGCGGGCCGCCCACGGGGCCACAGCGAGCGCCTGGGTGTATAGCTCCACCGCCTCGCGATGGGCATCGCGGGCCTGGGCCTGCCGCGCCGCGGTGAGGAAGTGCGCAAAGGCGCGCTCCTCCTGGCCGGCCAACTGGTAGTGCTGAGCCAGCATCACCCGGTAGGTGTCCATCTCACCGGGGTAGACCTGCTCCAGCGCGGCGGCGATCTGGGCGTGGAGCGTGCGGCGCCGGGCGAACAACAGGCTGCTATAGGCCACGTCGCGCAGCAGCGGGTGTTTGAACTGGTAGGTGGCCGGGACCGCGCCCTCGTCGGGCTGGATGATCGCCGCGGCGATGAGCGCGTCCAGGCCGTGCCGCAACGACCGGCGCAGGGGGATGAGCGCGGCCAGGATCGGCTCGCTGAAGCGCACGCCGATGACCGCCGCGATCTGGGCGAGCGTGCGCGTGTCTTCATCTAGCCGGTCGAGGCGGGCGATCAGCAGTTGCTCGACGTGCGCTGGGATCGTCGCGCTGTCCACGGGCCGGGTAGCGATCCACTCGCCCGCGCCGTTGCGCGTCAGGGCGCCCGACTCGATCAGGTAGCGCACGGTCTCTTCCATGAAGAGGGGCGTGCCGTCGGCGCGGGCGATCAGCGGCTCGATCTCGGGCGGGGCCGGACCGCCGAGCCACGCCTGCAACAGGGCGGCGCTGTCCTGCGTGGTCAGCGGGCGCAGCGCGATGCCGGTGGCGTGGGGCAGCGCCTGCCAGGGTTCGGTCAGGTCGGGCACGGGGCGATAGACCAGCAGCAGCAGCAGCGGATAGCCCGCCGGCTCGGCGGCGAGGCGCGCCAACAGGGCATGGCTGGACGCATCGACCCATTGCAGATCGTCGATGGCCAGCACCAGCGACCGGCGGCGGGCCAGGGCCAGGAAGGCCATCACGATCAGGTCGTGGAGGCGGGCGCGGCGCTGCTCGGGGGTCAGGGCGGCGGTCAGCGGCGTGTCGGCCAGCGGCAGATTGAGCAGCGGACCAAGCAGCGGCAGGAAGCGACTCCATTCGGGCACCAGCACGTCGAGTTGCCCGCGCAGCGCGGCGACCTGGGTGGGGATATCCTGGGCGGGTGCCGGCAGCAGCGCCTGCCGCAGCAGCCGCCCAACGGGCGCATGGGGGATGGCCTGCTCGTGGCTCTGGCAGGTCGTGTGCAGGATCTCGCAGGCGGGCACCCGCACGCCGATTTCGCGCAGCGCTTCGTCCAGCAGGCGCGATTTGCCGATGCCCGGTTCGCCCACCAGGGCGATGACCCGGCCCTGCCCGCCGCGCAACGCCGTCTCGCCGGCCTCCAGCAGGCGGGTCAGCTCGGCCTCGCGCCCCAGCAGCGGCACGGCCCAGCGCAGGCCGCTGCTGCCGGCCCGTTCCTGCACGGCGCGGAAGACCGGCATCGGCGCCTGGAGGCCCTTGAGTTGCAGCGGCGGTAGCGGCTCGGTTTCCAGCCAGTGGCGAACCTCGCGCCGGGTGCGTGACGTGAGCAGCACATCGCCGTCACCCGCCGCCTCCAGGATGCGCGCCGCCAGGTTGACCGTCTCGCCCATGACCGTGTACTCGTGGCGGGCGGGCGTGCCGATGATCCCGGCAAAGACCGGCCCCCCGGCAATGCCCACGCGCTGGTGGAACTCCCCGCCGATCATGCGCAGCAGCGACCAGCCTTCGGGCGTGCCCTCGGTCCACTCGTGCAGCAGCCGGGCGACTTCGACATCGGCGGCGTCGAACGCCGCCTGCAGCGCCAGGGCGGCCTGCACGGCCAGCGTCGGGTCGTCATCGTGGGCCGCAGGCGCCCCGAACAGGGCCAGCAACCGGTTGCCGAAGGTCGCCATATCGACCTTGTTGACGCTGCCGCCATACTGATGGATCACCGCCTGGCTGCGCGTGTAGTAGGCGTCGAGCACCCGGCCCACGATGGACACGTCATCTTCCAGCAGGGTCAGCCCTTCCAACAGCGCCAGCAGTTCGCGGAAGGCGTAGAAGCTGGCGAAGAGCACGGTCACGGGGCGGAACTCGCCGCCCTCGGCGTCGGTGCCCAGGAAGCGGTCGGGCAGGCCGTGGGGCACGAAGGGCCGGCACGCCTGGATCCGGTGCACGAGCGCCCGGACCAGCGCGGGACTCGGCGGCCCCGGCTGCCAGGCGGGCCGGGCGGCAGCGGGCAAGGGCGGGCGGTGGTCGAGCCCCCGCAGCAGGTAGAGGCCGGTGGCTCGCCGCTCGGTGGCCGTGTGGCCCAGGGCTTCGAGCGTGTTGGCCGTGATGATCACTTCGCCCGGCGCGGCGCTCTCCTGCGCCAGTTCGACCCGGTTGATCACCCGCCCGGTGACGATCAATTCGGTGTGATCGGCATCCCCCACTTCCGCCGCGAACAGCTTGCCGGTGTGGACGGCGAGGCGCACTTGTAGCCGGAACGGCCCCTTGCTGGTGGGCACGGCGCTGAAGGCGTCCATGCGCGCCTGCATCGCCAGCGCGGCGGCACTCGCCAGGGCGGCGTGCACCCCGCCGAGCCGGGCGGCGTCAAAAAAAGCGGTCAGCCCATCGCCGCCGAACTGGATCACGCCGCCGCCGTGCGCCTCCACCTCTTCCACCAGCACGGCGAAGAGGCGGTTGATCAGTGCGCTGATCTCCTCGCTGCCCTGGCGCCCGGCGGCGGCCAGTTCCGAGGACAGCGCGGTGAAGCCCGACAGATCGGCGCTGAGCACCGTGCCGGTCAGGTAAAGGCCAGGGATGCGCGTGGGGGTGTCCTGAGCCAGGTGGATGTCGCGCACGGGCGCGGGCACGAACGGCACCAGCGCGACCAGCGCGGCGTCCAGGCGCGCGCTCGCCTCGGCCACGGCCTGGTCGGGCGGCACCCGTTGGGTCAGCGAGTCGACCAGGGGAGCGGGCAATAGGCTTTGCAGTAATCCACGGTCCGTTGGAGACCAGTCTGCTGTCAGCAAGAAGCCACCGCCGGGTCCTGCGCGCGGCAGGATGTAGGAGATCGGATGGGTGGCGTCCGCCAACTCGCCGCCCTGGCGGCCAGACGCCGGTCCGTCGTGCGCGCGGCACACGCGTATTGTAGCGTATTTCGCGGCGTTATGTGCAGATCACGTTGCAATCTTTGGGCCATGGATACCGGCCCGCACAAACGATAGGCCCGCCGCCAGATCCCTGGCGGCGGGCCATGTACGGGGCAAGGCGGGAGTGCATGGGAGTCGAACCCACCGACGCCGTTCTTAGCGACGCCCAGACAGTTTTGAAGACTGCGGAGCCCACCGGGACCCAACCACCCCCCCGGACGCCGGGCGGCGTCTCGTGCCTGTAGCATACCTGAACACAGGCGCGAACGTCAAGGCGGGGGCGGTCCCGGCATACCGACGGGGGCGGGCGCGGGATCGGGAGCCGGCCGGGCGGCGTTGCCGTCGGCCAGGCGCAAGACTTCCATGAGGAAGGCGCGCGGGTCGGTGACGGTGCCGCGCAGGCCGCCGCGTGTGGCGATGATCTGCGTGGCCTTCAGGCACAACTCCCAGGCGGCGGGCGGGGTGAGCGTGGCCTGGCGGGCCAGCACCTCGCGCGCCAGGTAGAGGTCGGCGGGCGCGAGCCGGCGGATGTCGAGTTCGTCAGCCAGCGGCGAGGCGGGCGCGGGCGGGCCGTACTGTGGCGCCTGGGCGATGGCTGTGCGGGCCAGCAAGCCTTGCAGCGTCACCGCGCTGCCCTCGCGTACCACCAGCGTGCCCGCGGCGAAGTCGCCCAGGCGCCGGGCGCGCCCGTTGAGGAACATCACCGTGACGCCGATGCCGTAGGCCAGCGGCAGGAAGTCGATGAGCCGCACCAGGTTGCGGATGAGCGCCTCCCATAGGCTGATCGGGCTGCTGTCTTCGCGCACCACGCGCAGGTGGGTCAGGCGCTTGCCGGGGGTCTGGCCGTTCCAGAGCGTCTCGAAGAAGACGTAGTAGCCCCACAGCACCACGAAGGCCAGCACGGTCAGCACGGCCAGGAAGAGGGCGCTGAGGCTGTTGCCTTCCTTGCTGAACAGGCTCTGCCCGCCGTAGGAGGTCGCCAGCCCGGCCACCTGGATCAGCAGGTAGATGACGGCGATCAGGGCGGTATCGACCAGGGCGGCGATGAAACGCGAGCCGACTCCGGCGACTTCGTAGCCGAATTCGACCAGTTCGGGCGTGGCGACGACGAATTGCTCGTCCGTGGTCTGCATGGGTGTCCTTCCAACCGGGTGGGGATAACGCGACGCGCCCGGCAGGTGCCGGCTACGCCTATTCTATCCGAATGCGCGGCTTCTCCGCAAGCCGCATGGAACCGCGTTCGCCGTCTCCTTGACGTGGCGGGGCGGGCTGCCTACAATGGGCGCATGGCGACGCAAACCCCCGAGCAATTTATCACCGCCCGGCAGGCCGATTGGGCGCGGCTGGAGGCACTGAGCACGCGCGCCACCCGCGGGCGGCTGAGCGAATTGACCCCCACCGAGATCGAGGAATTGGGCCGCCTCTACCGCCAGGCGTCGTCCGACCTG
The DNA here is from genome assembly GCA_035693165.1 of Chloroflexia bacterium. Classification (GTDB taxonomy): domain Bacteria; phylum Chloroflexota; class Chloroflexia; order QHBQ01; family JAICKM01; genus JAICKM01. Next base: position 7,831 of record DASSGZ010000625.1, read on the forward strand.
GCGCGCGCCCGCCGCGACTACCCGGCGGACCGGCTCACCCTCTACCTCAACCGCCTCGTGGCGACCAGCTACACCGCTATCTACCGCGAGGGCGGCTGGAGCTGGCGGCGCATCGCCCGCTTCTACAGCACCGATTTTCCCCGGCTGGTGCGCAAGCAGTGGATCTACGTCGCCATCGCGGCGGCGCTGCTGTTCCTGCCCGCGATTGCCGCCTGGATCGCCGTGGTGGTGCAGCCGGGCACCGCCGCCGCACTGCTGCCCGACCAGGTCTACGACCGGGTGCAGTCGTTCCTGGAGCGCCACGAACTCTGGACCAACATCCCGGTGCAGCAACGCCCCTACGCCTCGTCGGCGATCATGACCAACAACATCCAGGTGACGTTTGTAGCCTTCGCGGGCGGACTGCTGGCGGGGGTGCCCACCGTGGCCGTGCTGATCCTGAACGGCGTCAACCTGGGGGCCATCGCCGGGCTGTGCCAGGTCTACGGCGCCGGGCTGGACCTCTGGACGTTTGTGTTCCCGCACGGCTTTATCGAACTGACCGTGATCTGTCTCGCGGGCGGCACCGGGCTGCGCCTGGCCGACGCGATCTTGCGGCCCGGCATGCTGTCGCGGGCCGCGCAGTTGCGCCTGGCCGCGCGGGAGGCGGTGCAGATGCTGCTCGGCGGGGCCGGGCTGCTGGTCGTGGCCGGGCTGATCGAGGGCAACATCTCGCCGTCGGAGACGCCGGCCTGGCTGCACTTCGCCTTCGGGCTGCTGACCGGGGTGCTGCTGTACAGCTACCTGATCCTGGCCGGGCGCCGCCCGGCCGGCGAGCCTGTAGCGGGGAAGGAGTAAGGGAGCATGGATCTCGCGCTGATGATCGAGGGGCAGGCGGGGCTGAACTGGCCGCGCTGGCAGCGGATGGCTCAGGCCGCGGAGGATCTGGGCTTCGCCGGGCTGTACCGGTCGGATCACTTCACCAATGCGAACCCGCCGGACCAGGACTCGCTGGAAATGTGGATCTCGCTGGCCTGGCTGGCGAGCCACACGAAGCGCATCCAGTTCGGCCCGCTGGTGTCGCCGGTGTCGTTCCGTAACCCGGTGATGACGGCGCGCATGGCGGCGGCGGTGGACGACCTGTCGGGCGGGCGGCTGCAACTGGGCCTGGGCGCCGGCTGGCAGACCCGCGAACACGCCAACTACGGCTTCGATCTGCTCGACGTGCCCTCGCGTATGGCCCGCTTCGAAGAAGGCGTCGAGGTGATCACGCGCTTGCTGCGCAGCGACACGCCGGTCGCCTACAGCGGTATGTACTACCGACTGAACGAGGCGATCCTGCTGCCGCGCCCGCAGCGGCCCGGCGGTCCGCCGATTATCATCGGCGGGGGCCGGTTGGTGCTGCCGCTGGTGGTCCGCTACGCGCAAGAGTGGAACGTGACCTTCAAGACCCCCGAGCGGTTCGCCGCCCTGAACACGAAGCTGGACGACCTGCTGGCGAAGCAGGGCCGGCCCGCCGCCGAGGTGCGCCGCTCGATGATGACCCGCCCGATCTACGCCCGCGATACCGCCGCGCTGCAAACCCGCGTCGCGGCGTTCAACAAGCCGCTGGACGATCTCAAGGCCGCAGGCTACCTGGTAGGCACGGGGCCGGACCTGGTCGATCAGTTGGGGCGCCTGGCCGAGGCCGGCGTGCAGCGCGTGATGCTGCAATGGCTCGACCTGGACGATATGGACGCGCTCACGGCCTTCGCGCACGACGTGTTGCCGCATTTCCCGGCGGCGGGGTAGGCCCACCGCACGGGCCGGTTTGAAACCGGCCCCTACAACGCAAACGCCAACAGTCCGGGGATCGGCGGCCAGCCGATCCCCGCGTGCTTGCCATGCTGAGCGCAGCGAAGCATCTCGTCCCTCGCGTGCTTGTCATGCTGAGCGCAGCGAAGCATCTCGTTTCTTGCCCCATGAGACGAGACTCTGAGCGCAGCGAAGAGTGACAGAGGGCGGACGAGGCTCTTCGCTGGGCTCAGAGTGACGGGAGGGAGGATGAGGCTCTTCGCGGGGCTCAAAGTGACAGGGGCCGTGGGCTACAGCCGCCCGCGCGCTTTCAACTCCAGGTAGCGGTTGATTACGGCCACGCTCAAGTCGCCCGCAGGCACATCCACGGTGATGACACCGCGGGCGTCGAGGGCGTCGAGGGCTTCGCGGCGTTCGCCGAGCAGCAGGCGGGCGACGGTGCGCTCGTAGAGCTCGTCGGTGGCGGCGGGCAGGGCGGTGGCGCGCTGCGTCACGGCGGGGTCGCCCACGGCCACGAGCATGGGCAGGTGGCGCGGGGCCAGGCGGCTGATATGGGGCACCAGCCCGGTCGCGGCGCTGCGGTCGAGCAGGTCGGTGAAGACGAGGTCCAGGCTGCGGCGCGGGTGGCGCCGGGTGAGGTACTCGACCGCCAGCGCGTAATCGCTCTCGACCGGCTGGGCCTGGACATTGTAGAGGGCTTCGAGCAGGCTCAGGAACTGCGCGCGCCCGCGGCGGGGCGGGTAGTAGCCCAGGATGCTGTCGGCGAAGACCAGCAGGCCCACGCGGTCGCCCTTGAGCGTGGCGACGAAGGCCAGCAGCAGGCAGGTGTTGATGGCGTAGTCGAGCTTGGCGAGGTCGCCCACCGGCGCGGACATGAGGCGGCCCGCGTCGAGCAGCAGGATGATCGGCTGGCTGCGCTCGGTTTCGTACTCGACGACGATGGGCTTGCCGCGCCGGGCGGTCGCGGCCCAGGCCATCTGGCGGTAATCGTCGCCGGGCATGTACTCGCGCAGGCGCTCGAACTCGGTGCCGGTGCCCAGGCGGCGGGCGTTTTTCAGGCCCAACTCGAACAGCCGCCCGCGCCGGGCCAGCATTTCATAGCGGCGTACGTCCAGCAGGTTGGGGTAGACCTTCACGGCGGCGGCGAGCGGCACGCGGCGGCGGCGGGTCAGCAGGCCCCAGGCCGTCCACACCTGCAGGTACATATCCCTAAACGTATAGTCCCCGCGGTGCGGCGGCCAGACATGGTACTGCAAGGTGAGTTCCTGGCGGGGCGCGATGGTGCCGTGTTGCAGCAGGTCGCGCACACGGAAATCGGCGGGCGGGTCGTCGCGCACCAGGAAGCGCACCGGCGGGCCGCTGGGGCGCGGGTCGTGCAGGTGGATGCCGATCACATTCTCGGCGCCCAGCGACAGCTTGGTCTCGTTGACGCGCTCGACACGGAAGCGCGCGGGCGCCGGGCTGCGCGTCACGTCGTACACGGCGGCGGCGATCAGGCCCAGCAGGTAGAGCACGGCGAGGATACCGGCGCCCGGCAGCCAGGTCTCTAGCGCCAGCAGCGGCGCGGCGATCAGCGCCAGGGCGACCAGACGCCCGGTGGGCAGCGGTATGGCCGTCCCCGTCCGTTCGGCTCTATTCATCGGCCACGGCGGCGGCGTTGTGTGCGCGGCGGGTCGGCTCGGGCAGCCGGTAGCCCCGGCAGACGGCCATCACCCAGTGCAGCGCCAGCGGCAAATCGAGGCGGTGGCCGATGGAGATGTAAACCGGCTTCACCTTCAGCTTGGTGCGCAGGGCCGCGCCGACTACCTCGCCCCTGTGGGTGAGGGGGCTCCAGTCGCCGGGGTTCGGGCCGGGGTCGGGGCCGTGGCCGGTGAGGATCGACTTGGCGACGCCCAGGCTCGGCAGATCCAGCAGCACGCCCATGTGCGCGGCGATACCCAGGCGGCGCGGGTGGGCGATGCCCTGCCCGTCGAACATCACCAGGTCGGGCATGCGGCTCAGCTTCTCGAACGCCGCCAGCACGGCGGGCCCCTCACGGAAGCTGAGCAGGCCGGGCACGTAGGGGAAGACGAGCGGCTTCTCGGCGCGGGCGATCTCGATGGTCTCCAGTTCGGGATAGCTGAGCAGCACCACGGCGGCGCGCGCCACATCCTTGGCGCTCATGTCGACCCCGGCAATGACCCGCACCTCGCCCAGGCGTGGCGTCCGTTCGACGCGCTCGGCCAGCCGGTGCTGGATGGCAAATGCCTGGGCCGGGTCCACGTCCCAGGCATGCAACTCGCTGGGTCGCAGCGTCATTCGCACAACTCCAATTTGAGGATGCGGTCGAAGCGGAAGGTGCGTTCCTCCTGGCGCAGGTGGCAGTAGGCGACCAGGTACAGCGTCTCGCGCTCCAGGGCCACGCGCCGCGGGGCCACCAGCCGGTCGGTCGGGCGCCCGCCGGGCGAGGCATAGCGCAGGCGCAGCAGGAGGCCGTCGCTGATCGCTTGCGTCACCAGCGGCGGCACGATCTCGGCGGGGGCATCAGCCGCCAGGTAAGGGCGCGGCGTCAGGTCGAGCCGCCCTTGCAGGGCCAGCAGATCGCTCAGCGAGTCGAGCAACACGCCGCGGTCGCGCAGGTCGTTGATGAACCAGGTCAGCACGCGCCAGGTGGTCAGGGCATCGGCCAGGGCGCGGTGGGCGTCGCGGTGGCGCACCTTCAGGATGGCGCTGATCGATTCCAGCGAGTTGCTGGGGAACTGGTAGCAGCCGCGGGCCAGTTGCAGGGTATCGATTACGAAGCGGGGCAGGGCGGCGGCGCCCCCGGCGGCGGGCGTTATCTCGTTGCGCAAGAAGCTGAGATCGAATCCCGCATTGTGGGCCACCAGCACGGTATCCTTCAGCAGTGTGCCCACTTCGCCGGCCACGTCGGGGAAGACCGGCGCGCGATGCACCATGTGCGCGGTGATGCCGTTGACGCGCCGGGCGCCGGGGCTGATCGAGCGCAAAGGGTTGACCAGCGTGGTATAGCTGTCGAGCACCTGTCCGCCTCGCCCGCGCACCACGGCCACCTCGCAGATCCGGTCGCCCCGCTCGGGGCTGAGGCCGGTGGTCTCCACGTCCAAGACGGCGAAGGTTACGCCCTCCAGGGGACTGGTTTCGTCAAGCATCGCACATACTGCCAATCTAGCACGCGCCGGGCGTGTCGTGGGGGTCCAGGCGCCCGGTCCGGCTGCGAACCACGCGGGCGGCACTCCTCTATAATACCATAAACGGCAACCCCGCCCCGGCGGCACGGCTTGACAGCCCCCTGCGCGGTGCTATAATCGGGGGACTTATTCCAAAGGGGGATTCTGCATGGCGATCAAGGAACGACCTGCCGCGCCGGGGCCGGCGCCTCCGGGACGGCGGCGCCGCCCGCTCTGGAAAATTCTGCTGCTGGTGCTGGGCGGCATCGTGCTGGTGGTCGTGCTGCTGGCCGTAGGGGCACTGACCTGGCTTATCCGCAGCCCCTTGCCCACCACCAGCGGCACCGTGCGCATCCCCGGTCTCTCCGCACCCGTCACCGTGGTCCGCGACAAGACCGGCATCCCCCATATCACCGCCGCCAACATGGCCGACCTGTTCAAGGCCCAGGGCTATGTGGTGGCCCAGGACCGGCTCTGGCAGATGGATTTCTACCGCCGGGTCGGGGCGGGCCGCCTGTCGGAGGTGCTCGGCGAAACCACGCTCGACACCGACCGCTTCATCCGCACGGTCGGCTGGCGCCGGGCCGCGCAAAAAGAACTCGATATGCTGCCGGAGAGCTTCAAGGCGATCTTGCAGGATTATGCCGACGGAGTCAACACCTTCATCGATACCCACCACGATTCGTTGCCCATCGAATTCACCCTCCTGGGCTACAAGCCCGATCCCTGGACACCGCTCGACAGCGTCACCTTCGGCAAAGTCATGGCCTGGGATCTCAGCGGCAATATGGACGAGGAAGAGACACTGGCCGATCTGCAGGCCAAGCTCGGCGCGGCGCGGGCGGCGGAACTGCTGCCCGATTATCCCGACGGCGGGACCACCATCGTCCAGCAGTCGGCGCTGCCCGGCAACCCGCTGGGCCGGGCGCCGGGGCCGCTGCGCCTCAGCGGCGTGTTCGGCACCGACGACACGTTTGGGCTTATCGGCAGCAACAACTGGGTGGTGGACGGCTCGCGCAGCGCCAGCGGGCATCCCCTACTGGCGAACGACCCGCACCTGGGCGTGCAGAACCCCTCGATCTGGTACGCCATGCAATTGCACGCCGCCGACGACAGCTTTGACGCCGAAGGCGTGACCTTCGCCGGGGCGCCGGGCATCGTCGTCGGCCACAACCGCGACATTGTCTGGGGCGTGACCAATCTTGGCCCCGATACGCAGGATCTCTTCGTGGAAACGCTGGACCCGGCGGGCCACCCCGGCCAGTACCAGTTCCAGGGCCAGTGGCTGCCGCTCGACATCCTGACCGAGACGATCACCATCAAAGGCGCCCCGCCCGAGCCGCTGGTCGTGCGCACCACGCGCCACGGGCCGCTGCTGAACGACGTGGACTCCAGCCTGACGAAGCCCACCGCGCTACAATGGACCGCCCTCCAACCGGGTGGGCTGCTGCCCGCCGTGCTCAATCTCGACCGGGCGACCAACTGGGACGAGTTCCACCAGGCGCTGCTCACCTGGGACGTGCCCGGCCAGAACTTCGTCTATGCCGACACCAAGGGCAACATCGGCTACCAGGCCACCGGGCGCTGGCCCATCCGCAAGAAGGGCGACGGCCAGGTGCCCGTGGACGGCGCAAGCGGCGCTTACGAGTGGACCGGCTTCGTCCCCTATGACGAGATGCCGCGGGTGTACAACCCGCCCGATCACTACATCGTCACCGCCAACAACCGCGTGGTCGGGCCGGATTATCCCTACCTGATCAAAGCGCGCTGGGGCGCCTGGTTCCGTGCCGACCGTATCGCGCAGATGATCACGGCCAAGCCCAAGCTCACCATGGACGACATCAAGGCGATTCACTACGACACGCACGACCTGCAGGCGGTCGAGATCGCCAGGTATCTGGCCACGGCGGGCGGCAGCGACCCATCCACGCAGCAGGCCGCCGCCCTGTTCCAGAACTGGGATGGCAACATCAGTGCCGGCGGGCCCACCGCCGCGCTCTACGAGATCACCTACGGGCAGGTCATGACCAATACCTTTGCCGACGATCTGGGCGGCACGCTGGCCGCCGGCTACCTGGGCACCCTGCGCGACGAGTCGGCCATCCTGCTGAACCAACTGGTCGCGGACCCGACCAACGCCTGGTGGGACGACATCCGCACCCCGCAGCACGAGACACGCGACGACATCTTGCGCCGGAGTCTGCAAGACGCCGTGGGCATCCTGACCGCCGCGCAGGGCGGGGACCGGACGAAATGGTCCTGGGGCGCGCTGCACACGATCACCTTCGCCCACACGCTGGGCGTGGCGAAGCCGCTGGATCGCCTGCTCAACATCGGTCCCTATCCCATGCCCGGCGACGCCTACACCGTGGCGACCGGCGGCTACGCTGAGAACAAGGACTCGCCGCACACCTATCGCCAGACGAACCACCCGTCCATGCGCATGATCAATGACACGGGCGACTGGGACCAGATGCAACTGATCTTTGCGCCTGGCGAGTCGGGCCAGGTCGGCTCCAGCCATTGGGATGACCAGGTGGCCGGCTGGCTGCACGGCCAGTACCGCACCATCCCCTGGTCGCCCGCCGCCGTCCAGCAGGCCACCGACGCCACACTGACTCTCGCCCCCTGACGGGTGCCGGTAATGCGAACGTAGGGGCGGTCCGGCGTGACCGCCCTGCTGGGGCGCGGGCCACGCCGCCTGTCCACCCGGCCCGCGTGGGGCGCGCGAATTGCATTTTGTAGGGGCCGGTTTGCAACCGGCTCGGCGGCGCCTCGGCAATAATGAACAGGGTCGGGCGACCGGCGTCGCGGTATGCCGGTCGCTTCGTTTTGGTACAATGAGCAAGGTAGAGAATGTCGAACCGGGCCGCGCTGCCGGGAAAGGGGTCGCCCGTGTACTCGTGGAACAGGGGTAGACGCATGGTTACTGCGATTCGGCGCGGGGCGCTAATCCTGGGGGTGGCGGCGCTGCTGGGCGCGTGCGATGCGGGCGCCGCGACGCCCACACCGGGGCCGCTGCCGGCGGCGACGCAGACTCCCGCCGCGGCGGCGACCAACACCGCGCCCGTGGCGGCGGCAACGAATACTACTGTGGCGGCGACCGCCACCCCGGCGCCCGCGGCGGTGCTCACGCCGGGGCCGGGCGACGGGCAGGTGAAGCTCGACGGGCTGTACCATATGAGCCGCGACCCGTTCTACCGCTCGCCGGGCGGCGCGGTGCCCGCGGGCACGGTGGTCCACTTGCGCCTCAGGGCCGGGGCGGGCGACCTGACCGCGGCCAACGTGCGCGTCTGGGATAGCCGCGCCGGCACCCAGACCCTGCTGCCCATGACGCTGGAGAAGCGCGACGGCGACGCCGATTACTGGGGCGTGGACCTGGCGACGCCCAAGACGCCCAACGTGTTCTGGTATCGCTTCCAGGTGCAGGACGGCGGCGCGGGCGCGGCCTATGAGGACGACAAGGACCGCGACGGCGGCAAGGGCGAAGCCGTGGGCGGGCCGAACGACAACGACTACTCCATCAACAGCTACGATCCGCAATGGACCGTGCCCGCCTGGCTGCAAGACGCGGTGATCTACCAGATCTTCCCCGACCGCTTCAACAACGGCGACGCCGCCGATGATACCCCTGCGGGCCGGCCGTTCTATGACGGCACCACGATCAAGAGCGCCTGGGGCGACAAGCCGCAGGGCGGGAACGACTTTTTCGGCGGCGATTTGCAGGGCGTGATCGACAAACTCGATTACCTGCAGAGCCTGGGCGTCACCGTGATCTATCTCAACCCGATCTTCGACTCCGCCTCGAACCACGGCTATGATACCCGCGACTACACCAAGATCGCGCCGCGCTTCGGCACGCAGGAGACCTTCGACCGCCTGATCGCCGAGACGAAGAAGCGCAACATGCACGTGATTCTCGATGGCGTGTTCAATCACACGGGCAGCGACAGCCTCTACTTCGACCGCTACAGCCGCTACCCGACCAGCGGCGCCTTCGAGGCCCAAGACTCGCCCTATTTCGGCTGGTACCGCTTCCCTAAATGGCCGAAATGGTACCTGACCTTCGGCAATTACGACACGCTGCCCGCGTTGCAGGAAGTGGACCCGGTGCGCGACTTTATCTTCCGCGGGCCGGACGCGATCGCCAAGCGCTGGCTCCAGGCGGGGGCGGCGGGCTGGCGCCTGGACGCGCCGCAGTACAAGAGCGAAACCTGGTGGCGCGACTTCCGCACCAACGTCCGCAGCGCCTTCCCCGACGCTGTGCTCATCGGCGAGTTCTGGACCAACGCGACGCAGTACCTCACCGGCGACGAGTGGGACGGCACGATGAGCTACCGCTTCCTGGACGCGACCGTCGGCTTCGTCAAACCCGAATACCGCGTGCCCGCCGAGGAACTGGACAACCAACTGGCGTCGCTGCGCGAAGACTATCCGCCCAACGCCATCCTGGCCTCGATGAACACCATCGACTCGCACGATAAAGAGCGCGCGCTGACGGTGGTGGGCGGGGATAAGAACCGGCTGCGCCTGCTGGCGCTGCTGCAATTCACCAGCGCCGGGCCGCCCACCGTCTACTATGGCGACGAAGCGGGCCTGGAAGGCGGCGCGGACCCCGACGACCGGCGCACCTACCCCTGGGGCAGCGAGGACCAGGCGTTGCTCGCCTACTACCGCGCGCTGGGCGCGGCCCGCCACGAGGTCTCGGCGCTGCGTACCGGCAGCACGACGACCCTGCTGGTCCACAACGACAACCGCCTCTATGCCTATGCCCGGCATGACCCGGCGGGCACCGCGGTGGTCGCGTTGAACGCCGGGTCCGCCGAGCAGACGCTGGACCTCGACTTGAAGGCGCTGGTGCCCGACGGCACCGTGCTCAAGGATCGCCTGAGTGGAGGCACCGCCTACACGGTCCAGGGCGGGCATATCCAGGTGAAGCTGGGCGCGGTCACGGGCGCGCTGCTCACGCCCTGATTGGGCTGTAACACCCGGTGATTCCCGTTTGCAGATTCGTTACCCGATCATATTGACAGCCTTCTCATGCACTGCTATACTTCTCCGCCAAGCACGGGCCGTTCGTTGGCCTGCTGCACGAGTAAGGGAGGGTATCGCACAGTCGCATAGAGGAGGGCACCGCAATGGCACAGGCAGGCGCACGGTTGGAACCTGAACCGGGTGATCTGACGCCCACGGTCGGGTCCGCAACCGATGTTACGTCGTTGGGACGCAGCACTCCGAAACCGCAGCACGAACTCACCGCAACGGAAGACGTAGATGTGGCCCCCTGGGACCAGGTAGCGGCGATGGATGAGTTCCGGGAACTGGTGGCGGCCAAAGTCCGCTTCATCGCGCCGGCCACCATCTTCTTCATCGTCTACTACTTCGCCCTGCTCGTACTCGTGTGCTACGCACCGAGCTTCATGGACACCAAGATCCTTGGCCCGGTCAACCTGGCCTACCTCTTCGCTTTGTCGCAGTTCTTTATGGCCTGGATCCTGGCCTACGTCTACCTGCGCAAAGCCGACGGCTTTGACGCCATGGCGAAGAACATCATCGCTAAAGTCAAGGCGCTGCGGGGGGGAAAATAAGCCATGTCCACCCCCCTCATTATGTTTATCGTGTTCATCGCCATCACCCTGGGCATCACCTACTGGGCGGCGCGCCGGACCAGCGGCACGTCGTCCTTTTTTGCCGCGAACCGCCGGATCACCGGCTGGCAGAACGGCATCGCGGTGGCCGGCGACTACATGAGCGCCGCGTCGTTCCTGGGCATCGCCGGGCTGATCGCCTTCAACGGCTATGACGGCTTCATGTACTCGGTGGGCTGGCTGGTGGCCTACCTGACCGTGCTGCTGATCGTGGCCGAACCGCTGCGCAACTCGGGCAAGTACACCATGGCCGACGTGCTGGCCTACCGGCTGGCCGCCCGCCCGGTGCGCTCGATGGCCGCCCTGAGCACCCTGACCGTCAGCACGTTCTACATGATCGCGCAGATGGTGGGCGCGGGCACCCTCGTCGCCCTGTTGCTCAAGGGGTCGGGCATCGACTACAACGTCGCCGTGATCGGCGTCGGCATCCTCATGATCGTTTATGTGGTCTTCGGCGGCATGCTGGCGACCACCTGGGTGCAGATCATCAAGGCGATCCTGCTGATGGGGGGCACGGTCTTCCTGAGCTTCCTCGTCCTCTTGCACTTCGGGTTCGACCTGGGCGCTTTCTTCAACGAGGCCACCCATGTCACCTATAAGGTCAAGGACGCCGCCGGCGCGACCACCGAGGTTACGAAGAACTTCCTGCAACCCGGCCTGCTCTACTCGGGCGATGTCGGCAAGCTGGACCTGATCTCGCTGGGCCTGGCGCTGATCTTCGGCACCGCCGGGCTGCCCCATATCCTCGTCCGCTTCTACACCGTGCCTGATGCCAAAACCGCGCGCACCAGCGTGGTCTGGGCCATGGCCCTGATCGGCAGCTTCTACATCATGACCACCTTCCTGGGCTTCGGCGCGGCGACCATCGTGGGCCGCGACTTCATTGCGGCGAACGGCGGCACCAACATGAGCGGGCCGCTGCTGGCCCAGCGGCTGGCCGGCGATGTCTTCTTCGCCTTCATCTCCTCGATCGCCTTCGCGACGATCCTGGCGGTGGTGGCGGGGCTGACCATCAGCGCCTCGACCTCGTTCGCCCATGACTTCTGGACGAACGTGATCCACCACGGCACCGAGCGCAGTAAAGGCGAGGAAGTGCGGGTGGCGCGCGTGGCCGCCTTCGTGGTCGGCGCCGTCTCTATCCTCATCGCCATCGTCCTGGGGCCGACGGCCAACGTGGCCTTCCTGGTCGGCCTGGCCTTCGCCGTCGCGGCGTCCGCCAACCTGCCGGTGATCATCTTCTCGCTGTTCTGGAAGCGCTTCAACACCATGGGGGCCGTGGCCGGCATCGCCACCGGGCTGCTGGCCTCGATCATCCTGATCCTGCTCAGCCCGAGCTTCGGCAACAAGAACGCCATCTTCCCGCTGACCAACCCCGGCATCTTGAGCATCCCGCTCGGCTTCATCGGCGCCTACGTGGGCACGATGCTGAGCCATGAGCCGGCGGCGGAGGAGAAGTTCACCGAACTCAACGTCCGCGCCAACACCGGCCTGGGCGCCGAGGTCTAGCGCCCGGCTTTAGCCACCGCACAAGAAAACAGATCGGCGATAGGGGCGAGTGCTGCACTCGCCCCTATTGCTATGCCCCAGCCTGGCCGGCATCCGGGCGGGCGAGCAACCTACTGATAGGAGCATAAGTAACTAATAAGCGTGGGCCGAGATATGCTGTATGGTGGCTTATGAGCACGCCAGATCCCAACCCGCCCTTCAGTTGGCGCGAAGGTCGTCGCCGCCGCGCCTGGGAGCTTTATCAACAAGGCTGGACCCAAGTCCGCATCGCCGCAGCTTTGGGCGTCAGCCAAGGTGCCGTGAGCCAGTGGCTGACTCGCGCCCGCAGCAACGGCCCCCCGGCCCTCGCGGATCGCTCCCGCCCAGGTCGCCCACCCGCCTTGGGTGCCGATCAGCTCACGCGCTTGGTTGACCTGCTGCGCCAGGGTGCCGAAGCCCACGGCTTCCTCGGTAACGTTTGGACCCGGCGCCGCGTGGCCCAAGTGATCCAGGACGAGTTTGCGATCCGCTACCATCCGACGCATGTTGGACGCCTCCTGCGCCAAATCGACTGGAGTCCGCAACGGCCGATCGTCCGCGCTACCCAGCGTGACGAAGCCGCCATTGCCGCCTGGTACCACCAGCGCTGGCCCGCACTTAAAAAAAGTCGCTGCGAGACGGGCGCATTATCGTCTTCGTAGACGAAGCTGCGTTCTACTTGTTGGCCGGGGTGCTGCGCACCTACGCACCGCGTGGTCAAACACCCGTGCTGCGGGTGCCCCTGACGCGCGATCATCTCTCGGTGATTAGTGGCATTACGCGCAGCGGCCAATTGCTGACGGGCATGCAGGAACGCGCGTATAAAGGTGCGGATGCGGTGTGCTTCCTTAAACACCTGCAGCGGCAGTTGGATGACAAGTTGCTGGTGATCTGGGATGGGCTGCCAGCGCACCAAGAAAGGGCAGTTAAGCAGTTCCTGACGGAAGCCGGGGGCGGGATCTGCGTCGAGCAATTGCCGGGCTACGCGCCGGACCTCAACCCAGACGAGGGAGTGTGGAACTACCTCAAGCATGATGAGTTGGGTAACGTCGCGGGTCATAACCTGGGTGAACTCCGTTACCTGCTGCGCTTGGCGATTGCGCGCTTGCGGGCCAAACCCGACATAATTTGCAGCTTCTTCAAGCACTACGGGTATTAGTTATTTATGCTCCTATCAGTAAGAAGGCATCGGGACTGGATGTAATGATACCTC
>DASSGZ010000626.1:0-2459 GCA_035693165.1 Chloroflexia bacterium
ATCAAGGGCTGGGCCGGGCCGCCGCGCCGCAGGTCGAACAACAGCGCCGTCTGCATCACCGCCTGCCCGTCGTCGCTCACCCGGTTGACGGTGGCGAGGACGTAGCGGCCATCGGGGCTGACCACCGTGCCACCGAGTTGCCCCGGTCGCAGGGCGAGCAGCCGCACCCGGCTGCCGTCGGCGGCGGCCACGAAGAGCTGGACCTGGGATGCCTCGCCGGCAAAATCGAGCGCGGTGTTCAGCACCAGCGCCTCGCCGCCCGGCGTCACGTCGATCACGGCGAGCGTCGGGTCGAGCAGCGCGGGCACCTGCACCTGCGAACTGCCGGTCGCCTGGAAGCCCGCCTGATAGGTCCACCCGGCGCTGTCGGGGCCGGGCAGGGTATTCTCGTAGCGCAGGCCCCAGACGCCCGCGTGCGTGCACTCGTAGCGGTCGAAGCGCAGCGCGTTGAGGGCCAGGGTGACGGCGGCCGTGCCGTCGCGGGCGGCGCGCAAGATGTGGCGGCCAATCATCGAGCCGTTGGCGCCCCTGGCCGCGCCGTCGAGCAGCCCGTCATAGATAATGTCGCCGCCGGGGCACAGGGCGCGCACGCGGCTGTGGATGTCGCTGCCCGGCAGCCGGCGCCAGCCGCCGCCCAGGTAGCTATAGAGGCCGGGCGGATCGGGCCCGGCGCGCAAAGCCACCGTGCCGCTCAGGGCCATACCGAGCGCGACGGCTCCCGCCACGGCGGCCAGGTGGGGCGTGTCCCGGTAATCCGGGCCGATCTCCCGCAACCGGGGCAGGGCGTCGAGCACCGCGGCCCAGTCCGCCCGATCCGCCGCCGCCTGCGCCTGGGCGTACAGCCGATCCCGCTCATCCCGCGTGGCCTGCGCCCGCGCGGCCTGTTGCGCGGCGTCGCGGTAGGTGCCCGCCGCCGCGTACTCCGCCGCCGCCCCCGCCCAGTCGAACGTGGCGGCAGCCCGGCGGCCCGCCTGGTAGTGGCCGGCCTGCGCTTGCGCCTCCCACCACTGGCCGCCCGCGAAGCCGATCACCGCCAGCACCAGCAGCGCGGCCAGCAGCGCCTCCCCGCGCCGCGCCCGCTGCCCGGCCCGCACCGGTTCCGCGTCCAGGTTGTCGATAGGCGCAAAGGGCGCGGGATCGCTCATGGCATCGCCCCACCCGCATAAGATTCGATGAGGGAGAAGCCGAGCACGCCCGCCTCCAGCGGGATGTCGGCGCCGGTGGTGTAGGTGCGGGCGTGCAACTGGCCCTGCGGCGTGGTGTAGACCAGCAGACCGGGACCGGCGCGCCAGGGCAACACCGGCCAGATGCCGTCCTGCGTCATGGTGCCGCTGTAGATCTCAGTGGGTTGCGCGCCCGGCAAGCCGAACTGGTCCAGCGGGATGCTGCTCACGGTGAAGCGCGGTCCCTGGCCCTGCCCCCCGTAGAGCCCCATTGCATAGACCAGGCGCCCGCCCCGCGTCCAGCTATTGGCGAAAGCACCCGCCTCCGGAAACGGCACCGCCATGGTACGCAACCGGCCCAGAGCGTCGAGGTGCAGCAGCGTGCTGCTGGGCTGGCTGCTGGGGCCGGCGCTCGCTGAGTCGGCCAGCACCAGGCCACCGTCCGCATCGGCGCTGAGCAAGTGCAGCCCCACGTAACGCCGGTCCGTGTGGACCTCCCGCACCGCCGCATCGGGGTGCGTCGGGTCGATCTGGCGGATCACCTGGCCGGTGGCGTCGGTCCAGATGAGCAGCACCTGCCCGGCGTACGGTCCCTGGCGGATAAAGGCGCCGCGCATCCCGAAGAGCAGCATCTCCGAGCCTTCGGTGGTGCGCGCGTCGATCAACGCACGGGGCGGCGCGGCGCCCGTTATGTCCACCAGCGCGATGGTTTGGACCACCGGCGGCCCGGTGAAGGATGCGTTGTTGACGGCGGCCAGCAGGTAGCGGCCATCCGGGCTAAACGTGGTATTATCCAGCAACCCCGGCCGCTCGTCGAGCAGTTGCATCCGGCTGCCGTCCGGAGCCATCGCGTAGAGTTGCGTTCGCCATTCCTGCGCGCCCAGCGGCACGGTGTTGCTCAGCACCAGCAGGCGGTCGTCGGCGATGAGGTCGACCACCGACCAGAGCGGGCTGGGCAGCGTGGGCGTGACCACGCCGGTGGCGCCCGCGGCCTGGAAGCCGGTCTGGTAGCGCGCCCCGCCGCGCCCCGGCAAGGCGCCCTGGTTGCCCAGGCCCCACAGCCCGCCACGTGTGCAGACAAAGGAATTAAACTGCGTGGGGTCGAGAGCCAACGGCGCCAGGCCCGTGCCGTCACGCGCCGTGCGGATCAGGCGCCGACCAATCAGGGAATCGTTCTGGAAGTCGGGCGACCCGGACTCCGCGGGGCCGTCGTAGACGAGATCGCCGTTGGGGCAGGCGGCGCGCACGCGGCTGCGGCGGTCGCTGCCCGGCAGCCGGTGCCAGCCGTCGGGCAGG
>DASSGZ010000627.1:0-3865 GCA_035693165.1 Chloroflexia bacterium
AGGGCGACGGCGGCGCGGGCCAAGCAGCAGATGCGACCAGCCCCTGCGGTTTCATTATACCGCCGGGAGTCAATAAACACGAGCCTTTTTCACCGCGGAGGCGCAGAGGACGCAGAGGTCGTTACGATGAGTGCGATTCGCGATGGCGGCTGATAGCGGTCATCGTGCTTTTGCGGTGTAGGGGCCGGTTTCAAACCGGCCTGCCACCTATCAGAATCAGTGTGGTGGGCTATTAATCGGGGAGCCGGCCGTGGGGATCCTGGCGGCCCTGGAGGGCGCGGCGGAAGCTGTCATGGAAGCCGGCCATGATCAGCAAGGCCCAGAGCACGGCGCCCGGCACCACCCACGCGGACACGACCCCGGTGGCGGCCAGGACGACGATGGTGCCCAGCCCGGCCAGCGTGCCCAGCATGCCGCCGATCAGCGTGTCATGGGCGAGGCCGAAGCCGAGGGCCGCACCGACGAGGGCCACCAGCCCGGCCAGGGGATGGATCAGCAGCGCGGCGCCGAGGGCCGTGACCAGGCCGCGCCCGCCGCCCCAGCGCCCGGCCAGCAGCCGCACCCAGAGCGACCAGTTGTGCCCCGCGATGGCCGCGGCGGCGGCAGCGCCCACGGCGAGGTCGCGCCACTGGGGGTCGGGCCAGGGCAGGGCGCGCGCCAGGAGCACAGCCAGCGCGCCCTTCACCAGGTCGAGCAGGAACACGACCGCCGCCGCCCGCCGCCCCAGCACGTGCATCGTGTTGGTGGCCCCGGTTTTGCCGCTGCCCTGCTGCAACAGGTTCTGCCCGTGCAGGCGGCCCAGCAGGAACCCATTGGGAATGGCACCGATCAGATAGGCGCCCAGGATCAGCCCCACCAGTTGTACCCAGACCATGCACTCACCCTCCGCGCCCTAGTATAGCGCAAACGCGTGCTGAGTGCTGAGTGAGGCAGGGCAGGAGGTGGGCGTCCCGCTTTTGCAGCGGGGGTGGCGGCGGCCCGGCGCAGGCCGGTTTGCAACCGGCCCCTACATCTGCACCCGGCGCTCACGGGCCGGTTGCAAACCGGCCCCTACATCTGCAACTAGGCGCGGCGCGGGCCGGTTGCAAACCGGCCCCTACATCGGCTATGGCTACGTGCCTTGATTATGTCAAATACGTGTTCGCAGGTGGGCGCGCTGCGATCTCTCCGCTTCCTCATCCCCCTCCCCTGCCGTCGGGCAAACCGATTCGCACATTCCCTGAAAAGAGGCAACGCGGGGGTGTAACGTTTTGCGGGGGTGCGAGGACTATGTGGTAGATGCCGGCATTTCACACAAGAAGCACCAACGACGATAGCGAGTTCTATTGCTGCTGTTCGCAAATTGCGAAGAGGTAACGCAGCATGGGAAAGGAGCAAGCGAATCCTGATTACGACGGCCCGATAATTCGGACCTGCTATTCTATTTCACTGAAGTGAGATCCGGCAGCGGGATTTCGCTGCATGACCTGTCTATTACGAAGTGTACATGCGATAAGGAGATGCACAATGAAGCGAATGAACATGGGCGGCGCGATCAAAGTTCTGCTGGCCTGCGCGCTGTTTTTGGCGACATTTGGCTGGGGTGGCGGCGCGGCGTTCGCGGCGCCGGCGCCGGTGGGGGCCGTGTATGTGCTGACCAACGCGGCGGCGGGCAACGCCGTGGCGGTGTTCCAGCGGGCCGCCGACGGTACGCTGACGGCGGATGGGACCGTGTCCACCCAGGGCCTGGGCACGGGCGCGGGCCTGGGCTCACAGGGGGCGCTGGCGCTGAGCGAGAACGGCCACTGGCTGTTCGCCGTTAACGCGGGCAGCAACGATATCTCGGTGCTGCGCATCGAGCACAACGGCCTGCGTTTTGTCTCGCGCACCGCCTCGGGCGGCATCAGCCCGATCAGCCTGACAGTCGACGACGATCTACTCTACGTGCTCAACGCGGGCAGCAACAACATCACCGGGTTCCACATCACCGACGGCGGGCACCTGCGGCCCCTGGCCGGGTCGACCCAGCCGCTGAGCGGCGCCAACGTGGGACCGGCGCAGATCTCGTTCGCGCCGGATGGGCGGACGCTGGTGGTCACGGAGAAGGCCACCAACCAGATCGACACCTACGCCGTCGGCCATAACGGCGTGGCGCAAGCGCCGGTCGTCCATGCCTCGGCGGGGGTCACGCCCTTCGGCTTCGCGTTCGCCGGGCGCAATCACCTGATTGTGTCGGACGCCTTCGGCGGCGCGGCCAACGCGGGCGCGCTGTCATCGTACAACCTCTCGAAGGACGGCGACCTGGACACGGTCAGCGCGCTGGCCTATACGCAGCAGACCGCGCCGTGCTGGGTCGCCACGACCGGCAACGGGCGCTATGCCTACACGACCAATGCGGGCAGCGGCACCATCAGCGGGTATCGCGTACACCATGACGGGCGCCTGAGCCTGCTGGACGCCGACGGGCGCACAGGCGTGCTCGCTGCCGCCAGCCACCCCATCGACCTGGGCGTCAGCCACAACAGCCGCTTCCTGTACGCGCTGACCACCGGCACCCCGCTGGGCATCGCCGGGTTCCGCGTGGCGGAAGACGGTAGCCTGACGGCGCTGCCGGGCGTGGGCGGCGTCCCGGCAAGCGCCGCGGGGCTCGTCGCCTGGTAACAGCAGGCCGACCGCGAGCATGATAGCAAATCCAGCATCCGGCAATTGGCGGCCTCCCGGCCCTCGATTGCCGGAGTTTTTGTTGCCCCAGCGCATCTCAGGCGGCTCCTGCGGGCGCCAGCCCGGCTACGTCGGCCAGAACGCGGAAATAGTAGCCCATGCGATTGGCGATGGTGCCTGGCCCCTGGCGGCCCTGGTAGAGCCGCACACGGCGGCGGGTTTCGTGCAGCAGCGCGACAAAGGCGTCGTCGCCCAGGGCGGTTTGCCGCCAGAGGCGCAGCGCCTGGGTGACGTTGGCCGGGCCGTGGGCGGCGTCGCCCAGCTCGGCTGAGTGGTCGAGGATGACCCCGGCGATGTAGGGCGAATAGGGCAACGCGTCTCCGTCATCGTCGGCTTTTCCGGCGGGCGCGGCCCGATTCGAATCGGTTTTTGCTTGTGGGGGTTTTGCTTGACGGGGTTCTGCTTTGTGTGCAGCGGCGGCGCGCCCCCCCTGTGCATCTGGGGCGCGCCCCTCCTGTGCAGCGGCGACCGGCCCCCTGTGCAGTACAGGCGCGAGGGGTGCGGGCGCGAGGCGATTGACCGGCCCGGCGCTCCTGGTGGGCAGCCCCGACCCCGGCAACGCGCTTTCGACCCCCTGTGCAGTCTCGGCGCGCCCCCGGCTGTGCACCGGGGCGGCCCCTCCCCCCTGTGCAGTCTGGGCGCTCCCCGGTGCGGCGCTCGACACGGGCTCCACGGCCAGACCCGCGGGCGGGGCGGGCGGGATGTGGCGACCCCGCCGCGGGGCGCGAGGCGGCACGGGCGGGAGCGGCGCGGCGGGCGGTGGGGCTGCGAGCGGGCCGGGTTGCAGCAGGGCGATCAGGTGGGCAAACAGCGCGCTGAAGTCGTAGCCGTTGCTGTCGGTGCCGCCCGCCGCCGAGACGCGCGGCACCAGCCGCAGATAGCCCTGGGCCACCAGGCGGTCTTTGATGTTCTGCAACTGGCGGCGGCTGTAGCCGGTGCGGGCGGCCATTTTGCTCAGGCTGGGATAGGGTACGTCGGTGGTCCAGCGGTAGGACAGGATGTAGGCGATGAACCAGATCTGCTGCGGGGTGAGGTCGAGCGCGGCCTGGTGGGTGAAGAGCGCCTGCGGAACGGTGGCGATGCCGGCGCGCAACAGGACGCGCCCGTAGCGCGCGAGAAAGCCCGTGTCGCCGGCCAGGGCGGGCGGATCGGCGGCGGCAGGTGG
>DASSGZ010000628.1:0-18090 GCA_035693165.1 Chloroflexia bacterium
TTCGCGATCTACGCGGCGTACTATTTCCGCACCCGCTACCCCGCCGAGCTGGCGAAATTCAGCAAGACGCAGAAGGGCCGGACCGCCGCGGCGCCCGCACGCGCCCGCCCGCAGGCCACGCGGCCCGCCAATCCCGCCACCCCGGTGCGCCCGGCGGGCGACCCCGGCAATCCGCGCCGCACCTCGCAGCGCGGCGAGCGGCGGCGCGAGAAGAAGCGTTAACGCGATTCACCCACCGCTACCGGAGAATCAAAAAGCCGGGGGCCGGTTCCGAGGAGAGCTTCGGAACCGGCCCCCGGCCGTCTTCAGGGGGCAGCCGGCGGGGAGGCCGCGCCTGTGGGGGCTACAGGCTTACCGCCCGCTGAAGGCTAACAGACGCGAGAAAGGCCGGCTGGCGCGCGCGGCGGCGCGGCGCCCGGCCAGGCGCGCCTGGACCGCCTGGCGGCTCTGCCGGGCGGTTGCCTGCCGCTCGGTCGGAGTGCCGCGCATCTCCTGCTCGAAATAATAGCTGTTGGCGTACATTGTGTCCTCCTTGCGACCCTTAACACCGGCGTGTGGTGCGTCGTCGCGGCCTCACCCTCTCGGCGAGGCAATTAACTGTAATTTAACTGATTAGTTATAATTCTAACACAATCCAAGCGATTCTGGATCGGTCCGGAGACTGATCCTGGTCTACCCCAATGGGCAGAGGCGCTCTCATGGCGACGACGGTGCTGCTAACGGGCGGCCCAGGCGACAACCAGGCGCCCGAGGCGCAGCAGCGTGCGGCTGCTCGAAGCGGCGACAGGGGTGCGCAATTCCCGTGCGCGCCTGCGCCCATCGGCGGCGATCCGGCGACCGGCGACTTCGTCTCGCATGCGATACTCGATGTCGTAGATGTTCGCGTTCATGCGCTCCTCCTTTAACCCATTAGCTAATATGTTAATACAGCCGAGATCAAAATGCTCACCTGGGTCCCGGTGAGCTTGATACGGTTTTAACTAATGTGTTAAGATTATATCACTGAAACAGTGCGCGGTCAATAGGCTGGGGTCGGTCGAAAGACTGATATTGGCTCTTGCCGAAGGATCATTCTGGGCAGGGTCCAGCCCCATCTCAAGACCGATCCGGAACTGGTACGAGCGGCGATGTCTCTAGCCTTCGAGGTAGCGCAGCACCTGGGGCAGGAAGTCGTCCAGGACGGGGCGGCAGAGGCGGTAGAGCACGCGCCCGTCCGTGGGCACCTCTTCCACCAGTCCGGCGCGCTTCAGGATGCCCATGTGGCGCGAGACCGCGGGCTGGCTGATACCGCACAGGCGGGCTAGCTTATGGCCGTAGACTTCCGGGTCCTGGGTGATGGCGGCCAGGATGCGCAGGCGGTTGGTATCGGAGAGTGCGGCGGCGACCTGGCTGATGGACGCCTCTTGTTTGCCGCGCTCCTCGTCCCGTTCCTCGGTCGCCAGCGCGTTATAGAGAATGTTCACCGACCCGTAGCCCCAGATCTCAAAGTTCGAGCGCCAGATATAGTAGGACGGGATCACGTTGATGCGCGCCAGCGGCATGTCTTCCGGAAACATGGGCGGGAGGGTCGATTTGGTCAAGAGCCGGTTCAGGAAGGTGTCCGGGTCCTGGCGGGCCAGGGCGCGACGCTTATCGGCGATGCTGGCCGCCCAGTGGCGTTTCAGGTCGGGCAGTTCGGCGGCGAAGACAGCGCCGTAATAATGACGCAGCAACGCCACCAGCCGCTGCTGGACCGGCGCGGGGTCGGCGGCGACCCGCGGCATCATGTCACCGGTCATGTGGCTGTGGCTGCTACCGGGCCAGAGCAACTCGTAGAAGTTGGCGATGCGCGCCGCGATGCTGTCCGGCTCGGCGCGGACGGCGGGCATCTCGGCGCGCGGGATCACGCGCCCCAACAAGTAGAAGAGGAAGCTGTCGGGGTCCAGCCCGGCCACGTAGTCGATGAAGCCGGCGGCATCGTCGGCCCGCCCCGGATAGTCGACCGGCAGTTCCATGAGCACCAGTTTGCTCCAAAAGTCCTCGTGAAAAAAGCGGACCTCGGCCATCCACTGCGGCCCCAGCACAGCGCGGGTGCGCTCCGCCCAGGCCCGGTGCCGCGGCGCCGGCGAGTAGAGGGCGCCCAGGCTAAGCAGCAACTCATAAGCTGCCGACTCGTTGATATGAATCAGATCGCGCAGATCCGTGTTGTCGAGCGGAGTCGTGGGCATGGCGCAAATACCTTCCTTAGCCGATTAGTTATTGATTTAACTTTAGTTTAACATCTAATTCGATGGATGTCAATATAGTAGCGGCAACCACCGGCTAAGATGAGAGCCTGCCCGCGCCGCACCTCCGTTCATGAGTGCATCCCGAAGGCGCGAAGGACAGGGCTCATATAAACAGTCTTCGGTTCTTCGCGGTTCAGAACCGGGGGATATAACCAGATGCGCGGCGCCCGGCTTGACACCCCGCCGGGGGCGGTGTAGAATCCGGCAGCAGGAGGGGCAGAGGCATATGAGCGAATATCGGCGCTCGTCAGGGGATGGGGATTCGCTGAGCGCGCAGTTGCGCGCCGAACGTTCGCGCGCCGCGCGGTTGGCTGCGGAGCTGGTGATCGAGCGCGAGAAGGTGCGCCAGCTCCAGGAAGCGTTCAACCACAAGGACAACGAAAGCTGGCACCAGCACGAGACGATCGAGACGCTGAAGGTCGAGTTGCGCGGGATCGCCAACCTGGCCGCCGAGCTACAGAGTAACATGCTCGCCGCCCAGGCGGCCGCGCCGGCCCTGCCCGCACACACGGAAGAGCCGCCCACCGGGCGCCCCGTGCCGTTCCCCGACCTCCCTCCCGAAGCCACGCCCGCGGCACAGGAAGCCCAGATGGCCCTGCAAGGCGCGCTGCTGGACCTGGAAGAACGCTTGCAGCAAGCCGTCGCCCTGGTGCTCGACGAACTGAACACCCGCAAAGCGGCGGAAGCGCGCATCCGCGAACTGGAGCAGCAACTGGCTGCCGTGCGCCGGCGGATCGGCAATACCCCGTAGGGCCGGTTTCCGGCCCGGTGTGCGCCCGCGCCCTACCATGTGCGCCCCAACCGGGCCCGTCAGTCCGGGAGCATCACCACGTCGAGCCGCTGGAGGCGCGCCGGGTCGGCCAGGATGGTGATCTCGACGATCTTCCCGTCCCTGATGGTAAAGGCGAAAACGAAGCGCGGCGTGCCGCCCGGCGCCCACACCGCGCCCATGGCCCCGTCCACGAGTGCCGCCTGAGCGAACCGGGCACGCCCCGCGAAGGTGCCGGCGACGGCGGCCGCCCCACGCACCTCGGCGGCGGCGCCCGCCTGCACAGCGGCGGCGTCGGAGCGCAGGACCACATCGGGGTCGAGCAGCGCCAGCAGCGCGGCGAAGTCTCCACCGCGCGACGCTGCGAGGAAGGCAGCGACCACGGCTCGCCGCCGCGAGAGATCGGCGGCGGTCTCCGTCGTCGCGCCCCGCACCCGGCGGCGGGCGCGGCTGGCGAGTTGCCGGGTCGCGGTCGGGGTGCGCCCCACAATAGGCGCGATCTCGTCAAAGGGCACGGCGAAGACGTCATGCAGCACGAACGCGAGGCGCTCGGCGGGATTCAACGTGTCGAGGACCACGAGCAGCGCGAGCCCGACCGAGTCGGCCAGAACCACGGCATGCTCCGGGTCGCCCCCGTCCTCCCGGCGCACGACCGGCTCGGCCACGGCCCCATCCAGCGGCGCCTCGCGGCGCGAAGCACGGGCACGCAGCATGTCGAGGCAGACCCGCGCGACCACCGTCGTCAGCCAGCCGCCCAGATTCTCGACCCCGCTCGTGCCGCTGCGGCTCAGGTGGAGCCAGGACTCCTGCACGGCGTCGTCGGCCTCGCTGAGCGAGCCCAGCATGCGGTAGGCCACCGCCCGCAGGTGAGGCCGGTAGGTCTCGAATTGTTCCGCCAGCCATTGGTGTTCGTCCATCGGTCACATTCCTCCGCCGCGCTCCGTCATAGTAGTGACGCGAGAAACCGATCCTATGTGACACGCGGCCCGGCGCCCGTGCCACACCAGCGGACCTGCCAACTGCGTCACCGAGATGAGCAGCCGCGCCGGGGTGCGCCGGCGCAGGCACACGACTAGTTTAAGGAGTTACCTATGAAAGGCGTCCAAACCATTATCTACCCGGTCAAAGACCTGGCGCAAGCAAAGCAGCTTTACAGCACACTGCTGGGCGCGGAGCCGTATGCGGATGCCCCGTACTACGTCGGCTTCAAGGTGGGCGGCCAGGACATCGGACTCGACCCCAACGGCCACCGCCAGGGGATGGCCGGGCCGGTCTGTTACTACCACGTGGACGACATCGGGCAGACGCGGGAGGCGCTCCTGGCCGCCGGCGCTGAAACCGTGCAAGAAGTCAGGGATGTCGGCGGAGGTAGGCTGATCGCCCTGGTGAAAGATCCCGACGGGAACATCATCGGGCTGTTACAGGACCCGGCAACGCCGGCACAGTAAGCGGCGCCAGGGAGAGGCAGAACGGGACGGGCGGCACGCGGGGGCGCGCCGCCCGTCGGCGCGCCGGGGAGAGGGCAACCCGGCGGCCCGGCCCAGGGGTGGGCGGGCACGGGTATCAGCATTCCTCCGGCTCGGCGGGGAGCGTGACCTGGAAGACGGAGCCGGTGCCCGGCGTGCTTTCGGCGCTGATGGCGCCGCCGTGTTCCTCGATGATGGCCCGGCTGATGTAGAGGCCCAGGCCCAGGCCCCCGCTGCGGTTGAGCGGCGTGTCGCCCTGGACATAGCGCTGGAACAGTTGGGCGAGCTGGCCGGTGGTCATGCCGGCGCCGGCATCGGCAATGCGGACCACGGCGCGGCTGGCCTGATTCTCCATGACAATTGTGACGGTGCCGTTGGTGGGCGAGTATTTGATGGCGTTGGCGATCAGATGCCCGAACACCTGCTCCAGCCGCGCACGGTCGCCCATCACCCAGCATTGCGGGGTCGAGACCCGCACGTCGAACGCCAGCCCTGGCCGGGCGGTCGCCCGCAAGCGGTCCAGGGCATTATTTACCACGGCCCACAGATCCAAGCGCTCCAGATGCAGGTTCAACTGTCCCTGCTCGATATTGGAGATATCGAGGATCGTTTCCACCAGGCGGTTCAGCCGCTGGGCCTGCGACCAGATGACATTCAACTGTTGGGCCAGCTTGCTCTGCTCATCGGGGGCGCTTTTGCGGATCAACTGGGTGTAGCCCAGGATCGCCGTCAGCGGGGTGCGTAGCTCATGCGAGACGGAGGACAGGAACTCGTCCTTCGCCTGCTGGGTGCGCAACTCGCGCTCGTAGAGCCGGGCGTTTTCGAGCGCGATGGCCGCATGGTCGGCGAGGGCCTCGGACAGCGCAATGTCCTCGGGATCGAACGTGAGGGCAGGATTGATGAGCCAGAGGACCAGGGCGCCCACCAGCCGCTGCTGGGCCAGCAGTGGCACCACCAGGTACGAATGTGCGCCCAGGCCCTCCAGGTAGAGATCGGGGCCGCCATCGGGCCGCGGATGCTGGGCGTCGACCAGCAGCGACTCGCCGCGCAGCGCGGCCAGCCCGATCCCGCTCGTCCCCAGGCGTGGCGGGTGGGCCTCCAGAAACGCGACGCGATCGCGGATGTTTTCGTCAAGCTGATCCGAGTAGGCAGTCAGCGCCAGTTCGTCTTCGTTCTTGCGCAGCAGGTAGATCGCGCACGCCTCGCCCAGCACCTCCACGGCAGAGCGGCTGAGCGAGTTGAGCACATGGCCCATGTCGAGGCTGGAGTTGAGCAGCCGCCCGGCTTCGGCCAGGAAGTTGGAGCGGCGCACCTGGCGCTGGGCCTGCTCGAACAGGCGCGCATTGCCGAGCGCCACCGCCACATGGTTGGCGAAGGTCGTCAGCGCGGAGACATCCTCATCGCTGTACTCATGCGCGCTGTCATGGTAGAGGGTCAGGGCGCCGATCGCTTGGCCGTGGTAGACAAACGGCGTGACGACCATGCTGCGGAAGCCTTCGCGCTGGGCCATGACGCGCAAGGGCCCCATGGTAGGGCTGGCCGTCGCGTCCTCCACCACCAGGGTGCGGCCTGTCTGCTCGACACGCCCGCCCGCCGCTTGCTTATACATCTGGTTGACGGCGCTCAGGTATTCTCCGGAGAGGCCGACGGCATTCACACAGCGCAACTCTCCGCCGTCGCCGCGCAGGAACACCGCGGCCCGGTCCGCGCCAAATAGCTGGCGGGTCTGCGTGAGCAGCAATTCGACAATGGGGCCGAGTTCCAGGGTCGAGGTAATCAAGGTGGAGAGGTCATACAGGGCCGCCGCGCGTCGCTGCGCGGCCAGGTAACGATCATGCACGGCGGCCTGCGTTGGGGCGGCGCTGTATAAGCCGGCGATGGCCGTGACGAGGCCGCCGATTAACCGGCACGCCTGGTCGGCATCCGCCTGGCCGATGCTGGGGCCGCCCGGCACATCCTCGGTGGCCGGCAACCCCCCGGCGAGCAACACGCCGAGCGCCTGCCCCGCGATGACGATGGGCACCACCGCCCAGCGCACCGGCAGGCCGTCCCGGCTATCGTCCAGCACCACGCGCGGGGTCCCGTTCCGGCACGTCGTCTGGACGGCCCGCGCCAGCGTCGCGCTCAGCGGGGGCGATTCCGCCGCCCCCGGCGCCGCGGCCCCGGCGTCCACGACGGCCCCCGCGCAGTCGGCCAGCACGGTCCGCCACCCGGTGGCCGCCTGAATCGTGTTGTTAAGCTGGATCCAGACCGGCTGGGCCAGCGGATTTACCGTCGCCGCGTGGGCACCAGGATCAACCATGCCGATACCACCAGACGGCCATCCGAGTCAGGTGCAAGGAGCGCCCCCGTTCATACATGCCCGTGAGGACAAAATCGGACAATTCGGGTACCACGTTTTGTACTTGATCATCAGTATACTGATTCGGATCTATACGGTCAAGAGGTTCGCGGCCCGCCGTTCGCCACGCCCGTCTATGTGCGCGAGGAACGGGGCGGCGCGGCCGGTTTGAAACCCGCCCCTACGACGTGCTATATGGCAGGCGAGTGCCGGGGATGCGGAGGGTGCGATTCAGCACGCGGCGACGCAGAATCGGGGCCTGCCGGCGGGGCCGGAGGGGACAGTTGGGCCATTGACAAGCACAGAGGGCCAGTATACAATGCTGCCATGGACGACCATCTGCTGCAGCATCTTACCCCCGCGGCACTGGCGCGCAACGAGCTATTTCAGGGCCTTTCGACCGATGAGTTGGAACGGCTGTCGCAGCGCTTGCGCTTCCGCCGGGCGAAGAAGGGCGCCGTCCTCTGCAAGGAAGGCGACCCCAGCGATTCGATGTATATCATCGAAGCGGGGCAGATCCGCGTCTACAAAGAGACGCCGGATGGCCGCATCCTGCTTGCCACCGCCGGGCCGGGCAGCCATGTGGGCGAGATGGCCCTGCTGACCGGCGATGCCCGCAGCGCCACGCTGGTGGTCAGCATCGACGCCGAACTCTGGGAACTGACCAAGGGCGACTTCGACGAGGTGCTGCGCGAGTACCCCGGTATTCCCCTGACCTTTAGCCGGGTGCTGGCGAAGCGCTTGAGCCAGGCCGACCGCCGCATTGTGCTCGAAGAAACATCGCACCTGGTGGCGCTGGTCGGTACCCCGCAGGAAGCGGTGCGGCTGGCGGAGAGCGTGCATCGCCAGAGCGGGCGCACGGTGCTGCTGCTGGACCTGGTCGAAACCGGCGACGAGTGCAGCACCATCGACCCGGCGGACCCCTTCCACGACGTGATCGGCATCGCCGAAGGCGTGTCGCGCGTCGATGTGCCGGTGGAGGTCAGCAGCGGCGATTTCAGCGAGATCGCCTCGCGCCTGCTGCTGCGTTACAACCACCTGCTGGTGCGCCTGCCGGAATATAGCGGGACGTACCTGTACCAGGCGCTCGACCTGTGCGACAGCGTGATTATTTTCGGCCAGCAACTCGACCACTGGGTATTCCGGTCGCCCATGCCCGCCAACCGGATCTGGCAGGTGCTGGGGCCGGATCACCGGCGCTACACGCCCGAGCGGGGCGAGCGCGATATTGACCGGTTGGCGCGGCGCGTGGCCCATATGAGCGTCGGCCTGGCGCTGAGCAGCGGGGCCGCACACGGGCTGGCGCATATCGGCGTGCTGCGCATGCTGGTGCAGAACCAGATTCCCATCGATATGGTGGCGGGTACCAGCATGGGGTCGTTGATCGGGGCGGCCTTTGTCAGCGGGTCCGATCCGGATGGGCTGTATAAACTGGGCAAGGAGTTCTCCGGGTTCAAGAAACTCAGCGCCTGGCGCATCTGGGATTTCCAGTTCCCCCGGTCGGGCGTGGTGCGCGGCAACGCCGCCAAGCGCTGGATCGACCACTGGACCAGGGGCAAGTCGTTCGAGGATCTGGAAATCCCCTTCTTCGTCGTCGCCGCCGAGGTGCTGACCGGCCACCCGGTCACGTTCTCGACGGGGCGCCTCTCCGACGCGGTGCGCGCCAGCGTCTCGATGCCGGGGGTCATGCAGCCGGTTCTGTATAAAGACGAGTTCCTGGTGGACGGTGGGCAGGTGGACCCGGTGCCGTGCAGCACCCTGCAGGAAGCCGGCGCGGACATTATCATCGCCTCCAACGCGATCCCCCAGGTGGAGGATCGCAAGTACCGCAGCGTGCGCATGAAGGTCGGCCCCGGTCGCCCACCCACCATCTTCGAGATCTACAACAGCATGCGCGAGATCATGGAAGCGCAGATCGCCATCCTGAAAATGGCGCCCTATGACGTGTTGATTTCGCCAAAGGTCGGCATGTATAGCGCCCTGGAAGCCGAACGGCTGGACGAGTTTGTCCGCCTGGGCGAAGAAGCGGCCAACGCACAGATTGATCAAATCAAAGAACTGCTCAAGCCGGGAGCCGTGCGGAAGCGAGCGCGCGCCTGATCCCGCGCCGCCCGCCCGGGCATTCCACGCATGCCCGCCGGCCTGCCTCCCGGCAGCCCGTCCCCGGCAGCCATCAGTGTACCGGGTAAGCGACCTCAAAAATGACCTGCGATAGGAGAGCTTCGTGAAACCGCACCTTGCGGCGCGCAATGGAGCGCGCCCGCGTTCTATCCGCGTGGCCTGCGCTATTCTTGGCCTGATCTTGTTGTTCGCACCGGCGGGGGTGCCGGTCTCCACCGCAACGGCGGCGGCCAGCCCGGCGGGGCGCTTCTTCGAGGCGACGGGCAAGACCCTGGCGCCTGAATTCACCGCCTTTTATGACAGATACGGCGGGGTCGCCGTCTTCGGCTATCCCATCGACGAAGCGCACCAGGAGGGCGGCTACCTGGTCCAGTATTGTGAGCGGGAACGCCTGGAGTATCACCCGGAAAACGCAGGCACGCCCTACGAGGTGCTGCTGGGCCGGCTGGGCGGCGACCTGACGGTAGGCCGGGCGGGAGGCGCGTTCGCGCCGGTGTCCGCGGTGCCCGTGGCGGCGGATGGGCCGGCCTATATCCCCCAGACACAGCACCGGCTCGGCGGCCCCTTTCTCGCCTACTGGCAGGCCCACGGCGGCGTCACGCTGTTCGGCTACCCGATCTCCGAGGAGTTTGTGGAGGACGGCCTGCGCCAGCAATGGTTCGAGCGCGCCCGCTTTGAATATCACCCGGAGCTACCGCCCGCCTTTCGCGTGACGTTGGGCTTGCTGGGCAGCGAAATGCTGGCGGAACGCGCCAGGGGCACCGGCCAGGTGACGGTCAGCCTGGATGCGCCCCGCACCCGCCATCTAGAGTTGGGGCTGGCCCAGGGCGGCGAGTCGCGCGATTCGCATTTCTTCAGCAACGTCGTCCCGCTGATCGCGGAGTTGCATGTCCCCTTGATCCGGCTCGACAACATTTACACCTTCTACGATGTGGTGCATCGCGACGCCGCCGGCGGGCTGGCCTACGATTGGCGCCGCCTCGACACGGTGGTGGACGACATCCGGGCCATGGGCGCGGAGCCGCTGCTCTGCCTGAGCTACACGCCCCCGGCCCTGTCGCCCGACGGCACGCCGATCCAACCGCCGCGCAACCTCAGCGAATGGCAGACGCTGGTGCGCGCCACGGTGACGCACTTTAACGTCGATCGCAAGCTGGGCATCCGCTACTGGGAGATCTGGAATGAGCCGGACCAGTGGGACTTCTGGCGCGGCTCGTGGCCCGGCTACCTCGATCTGTACGACGCGAGCCGCCAGGCGATCCGCGCGGTCGATCCCCAGGCGCGGGTGGGCGGCCCGGCGCGGCAGACGTTCGACGCCGGGGCGTTCAACTGGTTCCTCGGCCACCAGCAGCAGGTGGGGCCGGGCGGCGGGGTGGAGTTCCTGTCCTGGCACGCCTACGGGCTGCCTGCGCCGACGGTGCTGGACCAGATCGGCACGGCGCGCAACGTGCTGGCCCGCTATCCCGGCTTCACGCCGGAACTCGCCATTACCGAGTTCAACGTCCTGACCGGCGGCGACGGGGACACCAGCAGCGAACACCGCAGCGACAGCAGCGCGGGGGCCGCCTATGTGCTGGCGATGCTCGACGCGTGGGACCGCGCGGGCCTCGACCGGGCCTTCCTGTTCGAGGTGAAGGACGGCTATAACGCCGCCGGCTCGTACTGGGGCCGCTGGGGCATCACCACCTACGACGGGCGGACAAAGCCGATCTATCACGCGCTGCGCGCCTACCAGGCCCTGGGAACGCAACTCCTGCCGGTGCAGGTCAGCGGCGCCGGGCTGGGCGCGCTGGCCGCGGCGCCCGGCGGCCACCCGCATCTGCTGGTATGGAATAACAGCTATAACGCCCTGCAGACGCGCATCACGCTGCCGCCCGCCTGGAGTGCCCGCGAGTATGCAGTGACGCTCTTTGACGCCGGCCACAACAATCCCCAGGCCAGCAACGACGACCAGGTGCGGCCCTTTGGCCGGCGCAGCGGGCACGATCTGGCCTTCACCCTGGCGCCCGGTGCGGTCATGATGCTGGACGGGCAGTAGGCGCGGCCGATCGGGCCGGTTTCAAACCGGCCCCCACATGCATGTTACAACGGGGCCGGTTTCAAACCGGCCCCTACAATGAGCCGAGGCTGTGGGGCGAATTTATCAGGCACTTTTCGCGCGGATAGGATGGAGGATGGCGTGCAGCGTGAGACGGTAACAACCGAGAGATCACAAAACACCTGAGTCCCCGAACGGAGCGATCCGCCAGGGACTCGGACGTTCTAACATTCAGCGAACGCGGGCGGGATTAGGCATTTGCGGGGCCGGGCGGCCATGCACCCCGGCCCGGACAGATCCCCATGCGCGCTATTGGCGATCCAGTTCGGCCTGACTGGCCGGGTCGGTATCGGGATCACTTGGCGAGCTCAACTCCGCGAAGTCATCGCTGGACGGCGCCATGGCCGTGCTCGGCGCATTACCCAGGTTCGCTATGGGCGCGGAGATCGGAGGCACATCGCGTCCTGCCGGCTCACGACCTTCGTCGGCACGCACACGGGCCTGCTCCTCCGGCGGCAACTGTTCCGGCGCGTAGATGCGTTCTTCTTCGTCCATATTCTGAAATAACGGCTGATCGCTCATGGGTTCCTCCTTGTGCAGAATGTGTTCTGCCACGACAAAGGCGCCGAGAATAGGGCCCTACCGGCACCCGACCCGCCCGCTGGGAACGTTACACCGGCAGAAGAAAACATCAGCCACCCGATCAGCCCGAGTGGCAGGAGCGGCTTATATATTGATTCTATACGCTGCCGCCGCGAGCGAAGCGGGGCGTAAAGGCTCCAAGAATGGCCCACTATCGTGCAGCAGCAGCGGGGGCCGGTAATCACTGTCGAGAGCCTGCCAGCCGTTCACCGGCTTAAGCGGCACGGGGCGTGGATCGGCAGCGCTGGAGTGCGATACCCATGGCGTGAACGGATCGGCGGGGAGCGTCTCACCTTCGTCGTTAAGAAACTGGAAATGGGCAGGGTCGTTAGAGTTAAAATCCGCTTGCGGTAACTTCGCCATCACGCCACCTCCCCTGGGTAACCCCAGCATTTCCGCGGCATGTGCTCAATCTGGCATCTGCATTCATTATACCAGAAAAGGCCGGGCTGGAATAGACCCGCAAAAAGCCGGCCGCCGGTCATCGGGATTGCTACCGATGACCGGCGGCCGGTGGTGCAGCGCTATGCCGCTTATCCCTTGACGGCGCCCGCGGTGAGGCCGGCGAGGATGCGCCGCTGGAAAATCAGGGTCAGCACGATCAGGGGCACGGTGACGACGACCGTGGCGGCCATCATCTGGCCCCAGGGGATCTCGAAGCCACCGCCCGTCTGCGGGCTGAAATAGAAGATCGCCAGGTTCACCACACGCTTATCGGGCGTTTGGGTGAAGGACAGAGCGTACAGGAACTCGTTCCACGACTGGATGAAGGCCAGCAGCCCGGTGGTCACCAGGCCCGGCGCCACCAGGGGCAGCATCACCTTGTAGAACGTCTGGAAAGGCGACGCTCCATCCACATAGGACGATTCTTCCAGTTCGCGCGGCAAGGAGCGGAAAAAGCTGATCAGCACCCAGACGGTAAACGGCAGGGTGAAAATCATGTAGGTCAGCACGAGCGCGCCGAGCGAGTTGTACAGGCCCAGCCGGGTCACCTCTTCATAGAGCGCGCCCAGCACCGCGATCTGCGGGAACATCGTCATCGAGAGCACGAGATACATGATCGGCGTGCGCCCGCGGAACTTGATGCGGCCAATGGCGTATGCGCTCAGGGTGCCGAGCAGCAGCGAGAGCACCGTGACTGACGCGGACACAATCGCCGAGTTCATCAGCGCGCGCACAAACAGGTCGTTGCCGAACACTTGTTGATAGTTGCTGAGGGTGGGACTCTGCGGCCACCAGCGGACCGGCGTCACAAACTGCTCGGCGTTGGACATGATCGACGAGCGGAACGCCCAGAAGAATGGAAACACCGTGTAAATCAGGATGGCGACGATGAGTATATAGAACAGGATCCGCGACACCCAATTGACTCGTTGTGCGCTCATGTCTCTTCCACCTTCAAGAACGTGACGTAGGCCGCCACAAAGATCCCAAGGATCACGAAGATCGCGACGCTAATAGCGCCCCCATAACCGAGATCGGAGAACGCGACGATGTTTTGTTGATTGTAGATCGCCATCGTTTGCGTATCAGGCCGCGCGCCGAACATCACATAGAAGACATCAAAGACACGGAGGGCATCCAGTGTGCGGAAGATGAGAGTCACGACGATGGCCGGTTGCAGCAGGGGTAATGTGATGCGGAAAAACTGCTGAATAGCGGTGGCACCGTCGACTCGGGCAGCCTCATACACATCGCTAGGGATGACCTGCAAGCCGGCCAGTAGTAAGAGAGCCACAAACGGGGTCGTTTTCCAGATATCGACGGCCGCGATAGCGGGAATCGAGGTTTCGGGTTGGGCGATGAACGCGACATTACTTTGCAGGAGATGGATTCGATTCACGAGGATGTCGTTGATCACGCCGTACACGTCGTGATACATCCACTTCCACATCTGGGCCGAGATTACAGTCGGGATCGCCCAGGGCACCAGCATCGCCGCGCGCATGGCGCCCCGCCCCTTGAAGTTGGAGTTAATGACCAGGGCGATAATCATGCCCAGGAGAAACTCGAAGACGAGCGTGAGGATGGCGAAGGTCACTGTGACGATGATCGAGTGCAGGAAATCCTGATCACTAAGCAGGTTGATGTAGTTTTTCAGCCCCACGAAGTTGGACGGCTCTCCGCTGGCCAGCCGGGCGTCGGTGAAGCTTTGCCCGATGGTTTGCACCAGCGGCACGAGCGCCACCAAGGCGACAACAGCGAGCGTGGGCAGAAGCATTAACCACGCCAGACGTATTTGACTGCGAATCAGGCTAGTGGAAGTACCCGGTTGGGGTACCAGGACCGCCTGCCGATCGGTTTTCACAGCAGATTGGCTCATGTTGTCCTCCATCTAGGAGAGCGTGGGGAAGGCATACTTCCCCACGCTCCGCTCGGCCGATGGTGGTAGCGCGCCAAACGACGGAACGCGATCCCGGTTGCGCTCGTCGTGTTATGGTGCGATACGCTTGAGACGCGACTCGATCGACGGCAGCACCTGAGCGGCATCGCTCCCGTTGAGAATCTGATTGACGCCTTGGAAGAATGCCGTCGAGGCCTGATTGTAGTTGGCGCCCGTGGTGCGCGACGGACGCGTAACGCGCACGACATCGGACAGGTTCTTCAAGAACGGCATGGCCTTCAGGACATCCGCATTTGCCGCCACAGCGGCCTGGGTCGGGACATAGCTGCCGACGACGGCGCGCCAGGTCTCGACTTCCGGGCTGGTCATGTAACGCACGAACTCGATCGAGGCATCGGGGCTCTTGGAATACTTCGAGACTCCCAACTGCCAGCCGCCGACGGTACCCACGGATTTGTTGCCTTCGGTGTGCGGCAGCGGCGCGACGTCAAACTTATCGGCGATCGGCGAGACCTTACCGTCTTTGTCCGGCGTTTTGGCGGCCGCGTAGGCATAGGGCCAGTTACGCATGAACGCCGCGTTCCCCGACTGGAAGACGTTGCGGGCATCTTCTTCCTGGTAGCTGGTCACACCCTTCGGCGAGATGGTGCCGACCCAACCCTTAGCCTTGTTCAGGATAGCCACGGCCTGCGGGTTGTTTACCGTCACCTGGCCATTTTCGATGATCTGGCCGCCACCGCTGGACGCTAGCCACTCGAGCGCATCGCAGGTCAGGCCCTCGTAAGCATTGCCCTGGAAGACAAAACCGACAAAGCTGCTGTTGCTGGCCTTCTCACCATCCTGAATCTTCTTGGCCTGCTGCTCCAGTTCATCCCACGTCTGCGGCGGGGCACTGAAGCCATACTTCTGCAGAAGATCCGTGCGATAGTACAGCATACCGAAGTCGCCGAACCACGGCATGGCGACCAGCTTACCGTCGATCGTATTGTTCTCGATAATGCCTGGGTAGTGCAGCTTGGCCTCAGTGCCCAGTTTCGGAGTGAGATCCACCAGGTGCTGGGCGAAGGCGCCCGGCCAGATGACGTCGAGCATCATCACGTCCACGTCCGCCGACTGGCCCTGGAAGAAGCGCTGATAGGCCGAGTAATTCTCGGTGGCGCTGGTGGGCTTGGGTACGACGTTGATCACAATCCCGGTTTCGGCGGTAAACTTTTTCGCGAGCGCCTGGTCGAGATCCGCGCCCAGGCCGACCGAGTCACCGTAGTAGGTAATCTTCTGCCCGCTGTACTGCTTGGCATTAGCCGCCCCGGTAAAGGAAGGGGGGTTATCCTTGCTGTACGTGGCTCCGCTGGTGCCGGTGGTGGCGGTTCCCGCCGCCGTCGCTTCCGTTGGCGTGGCGCCCGCAGCAGTATCGGTAGGCGCGGCGGCGGCGGCGGTCGTATTTGTCGGCGCAGCAGCGGCGGGCGTGTCCGTCGCGGCGGCGGCGGCCGGCGCCGTGGTATTCGTGGGGGCCGCGGGGGCAGTCGTAGCGGTCTCACCACCGCATGCGGAAAGCAGCAGACTCAAGACCATAATCATGGGGATTAACATTCCCCAGCGCTTATTAAACATAGCGATTACTCTCCTCCTTAGCTCAACAGATGAGATGGTTGATTTGAATCGCAATGAGCGACCCTACCCGGTATCAAACCTGATCACCTCCTCCATGGCACGGGCTATTGGGGTTAGCCGGCCTCGGCCACAGCCATTATACATCCCCCTCCCTTAAGTTGATACCTAGCCATATGGTATAATCGGCCGCGAGGAGTATCGAACTCCGCGGATGCTTGCCAAAAGGAGAGCTTATCTTACTATGGACACAGAAGAATTGCAAGGGGGTCTTGTCTTCGCCTGCATCGCCCCGCACGGAGGAATGGTCGTGCCCGAACTGGCGGGCGCGGAGCGCGACCTGGCTGCGCCAACGCGCGCGGCCATAGAGGACCTGGGCCGGCGCATGGCGGCGGCCCAACCGGACACCGTGGTCGTCATCACGCCGCACGGCATTCGGGTGAGCGGCTTGATGTGCGTCAGCGTGACCGAGACGGCCTTCGGCGACCTGAACGACGACGACGAGAACCCGCAGGGGCACATTGAATTGAGCCTGACCATCGACCGCGATCTGGCCTACGCCATCGCCGAGGCCGCGCACGCGAAGGACGTGCCGGTGGGCCTGGTGGGCTACGGGTCGAGCAGCGGCGAAGCGAGTTGCTTGCCGCTCGATTGGGGCGCGCTCATCCCCCTCTGGTTCATGGGTGGGCGGGCTACGCCGCCGCCGGAGATCGTGGTGGTGACGCCGTCGCGGCAACTGCCGCTGGAACAGCTTGTCGCGTTCGGGCGCAGCATCGCCGAAGCGGCGGCGGAGTCGGGCAAGCGGGTCGGGCTGATCGCCAGTTCCGACCTGGGCCACGCCCACCAGGCCGACGGTCCCTACGGCTACGACCCGGCCTCTACCCGCTTCGACAAACTGGTGGCCGACGCCGTGCGCGCGGAAGACCTGAACCGGCTCATGCACCTCGACGAAGACTTCATCGAAGCGGCCAAGCCCGACGGCCTCTGGCAGATCGTGATCCTGAAGGGCGCGATCGAGCATACGCCGATGCGCGGGGAACTGCTATCGTACCAGGCGCCGACCTACTTCGGGATGCTCTGCGCAGCCTACACGCCGGACGGCGCCACGCCGGGCAACACATAACGATAGAGGGCCGCCGCCACGCCGTCGTGGTCGTTGTCCAGCGTCACGGCATCGGCGACGGCCTGGACTTCCGGCGGCGCGTTCGCCATGGCCACGCCCAGCCCCGCCGCTTGCAGCAGCGCCAGGTCGTTGTAGCTGTCGCCAATTGCCATCACCCGGTCGATCGGCAGATCCAGCATGGCGGCCAACCGGCGCAGGGCGCGGCCCTTGTCGACGCCGGGGGCGAGGAACTCAAAAAAGAGCGCGCTGGTGCGCACCACGGTGAGCGCCGGTTCGAAGCGGGCGCGCAGGGCGGCTTCGATAGCGGGCGTTTCGGGCCGGCCCTGTTCCAGCACGGTCAGCACCTTCACGAAGGGCGCGCCGTCTATCGCGGCACGGGTGGCGATGTCGGGCACAACCCGCGGGGGCGGCTCGTGGATGGCGACCAGCACGTCGAGGCGGGGATCGGGCCGGGGCGTGTGGATGGCAAACGGGGTGTAGGCGGCCTGGGGCAAGTCGTACTCGCCAAGCGCGGCCATGGCGGCCTGGTAGCCGGCGACCGGCAGCGGGTCCACATGGAGGACTTCTTCCGGCGCGACGTTGATGATCACGGCGCCGTTCGCCGTAATCTGCGGCCCGGTGATGCCCAGATCGCGGCACATGCCGCGGGTGGCGGCCAGCAGCTTGCCGGTGGCGAGGGTGACGCGCACGCCCGCCGCGTGGCAGGCGCGAATCGCCGCGGCATTGCCGGCACTAATACGCGCTCGGCTGTCCAGCAAGGTGCCGTCCAGGTCGAGCGCGATTAATCCGTAGGCCGGGTGCGCAGACGGCCCGGTGACATTCATGGATCCGCTACGCCTTGCTATTGCAGGCTCTTCTTCAGTTCCTGGAGGAGGGCCTGTACTTCTTCCTGATCGTGCCGGCGAATCATCTCCCAGACCTGGCGGCTGCCGCGCTTCTGATCCTGCGCGAATTGCTCGACACGCCATAGTTCCTGGAGTTTGTTGCTGAGGGTGGTCATCAGGTCATACGCCTCGTCGCTCACGCCGGTGGGCGAACCCTGCCCGCCCTGGCTCTGCTTGCTGCTTGTATCCATCGGGTTAGTAACCTCCTTGGGGTTGGACTACCGGCGCCCGGCATTCGGGCACCCCAGCGGATCAAAGCAACTTCCGCGCCAGACCGGCGCCTTACCAGCCAGGACGCAGGCATGAAAAAGGCCCCGGTAGCAACTACCGGAGCCGTAAAGGGCAAAAAAAGAGAGACCCGCGACGGCCTAGTCTCCCACCCCCTTGAGGAGGCAGTACCCTCGGCGCTGCAACGTTTCACGGCCAGGTTCGGGATGGAACTGGGTGGGTCCGCTGCGCTCTAGTCACGGATCTCTGCTTTTTCATC
>DASSGZ010000629.1:0-13959 GCA_035693165.1 Chloroflexia bacterium
CGCCGAGAGGATCACCAGCTTGCGCACCACCTCCGGGTGCCGGATGGCGGTTTGCAGCGCGACCCCGCCGCCCAGCGAATAGCCGCAGAGGTCGGCGGGGCCGAGGCCGAGGTGCCCGATCAGGGCGGCGATGTCGCCGGCCATATGCTCGAAGCTCAACGGGCGGGCGATGTCGGCGGTGTGGCCATGGGCCTGCAACTCGACAGCGATCACCTGCCGGGTCGCGGCCAGCGCCGGCAGCAACTGCGCGAACATACCGGTGACGCCCAGGCCACCATGCAGCAGCACCAGCGGGCGGCCCGCGCCGTAGATCTCATAGTACAGTTGCAGACCATTGACCGCCGCATAGCCGGTCGTCGGGCCAGGGGTGGTCATTGCGAGCCCTTCCATCTATTTATTGGCCCTCCGGCATGGGGGCGTCGAGAAATTCGGTCACCATCGAAACGATCCAATCGGCGCGGTTCACGACAGTGACGTGGGTGGTGCCGGGGAGCACGGCCAGCCGGGCGTTGGGCAGGCCCGCGGTATCGCCCGCGACGCCGCCGCCGAGCAGGCGGAACATCTCCACGGCGTGTTCGGGGCGCACGATGTCGGAGTCGCCGATGATGAGCAGAGTGGGCCGCTGGATCGCCCGGATGGCTTCGGACGGCAGGTCGGGGATCTGCATGTTCATTTCCGTGACCTTGGCAACCAGCCGGGGGAAGTCTTCCGGGCGCGGCGCGATGCGGGCGTATTCCTCCTGCCAGGGGGTGCCCATCAGGTATTCGGGTTTCAAGCCCGCAAAGCCCTCGATGAGGCCGGGGTGTAATCCGGCTATCGTGTAGGTGACGGAGGCGACGACGAGCTTGCGCACCCGATCCGGATACTTCATGGCGACCTGGAGGGCCACTCCGGCGCCCATGCTGTAGCCGAAGAAGTCGGCCTTGGCGATGCCGAGATGTTCGAGCAGCGCCGTCACGTCGCCGGCCATATAGCCGAGGGTCAGCGGACGGTCGATGTCGGCGGTGTGGCCGTGCGCCTGCAAGTCAACGGCGATCACCCGCCGGGTCGCGGCCAGCGCCGGCAGCATCTGGCCGAACGAGGTGCCGATGGCGGAAAACGCGCCGTGCAGCAGCACCAGCGGCTGGCCGGTGCCGTGAATCTCATAGTACAACTTGAGGCCGTTGACGGGTGCGTACCGGCCCTGAGCGTTCTCGTCCATGTCATTCTCCTGCCAGCGGGGCATAGCCCGATATGGGCACCGCGAAGGACGCGAATAACAACACTGATATAAAGAATCTTCGCGTTCTTCGCGTCTTCGCGGTGAATTATAGTGCGATGCCGGCCTAGCCGCCGGCCATGGCCCCCACGACCATGAAGGGTTCCGTTCCCTGCGCGACGGCGTCGGGCAGCGGGGCGTCCGGCGACTCGTGCGACAGGTCCTGCGCGCAGGCGAAGAACCGCACGAAGGGCCGGCGGCGCTGGGTCACGTGGTCGCGGATCGTGCCGCGCAGCATCGGGTAGCGGGCCTCGATGGCGTCGAGGATGGCGCGCTGCGTGACCGGCCCGGCAAGCTCGATCTCTACGTCGCCGTCGATGCGCGCCAGGGTGCGTAGATGGGCCGGGAGGACAACGCGGATCATGGCAGGGTCTGCACCTCGACGGACAGGACGGACGGCAGATCGTGGACGATGGCCGACCAGGTATCGCCGCCGTCGGCGGATGCGTAGACCTGCCCGCCGGTCGTGCCGAAGTACACGCCCGCCGAATCGAGCGAGTCCACGTCCATCGCGTCGCGCAACACGTTGACGTAGCAGTTGCTCTGCGGCAGCCCCGCCGTGAGAGGTTCCCACTCGTTGCCGCCGGTGCGGCTGCGGTAGACGCGCAGCTTGCCTTCCGGCGGGAAGTGCTGCGAGTCGCTGGTGATCGGCACGACGTAGATCGTGTCGGGTTCGTGGGCATGCACGGCGATGGGGAACCCGAAATCGGTCGGCAGGTTGCCGCTGACCTCGTGCCACGAATCGCCGGCGTCGTCGCTGCGCATGATGTCCCAGTGCTTCTGCATGAACAGCACGTTCGGGCGCGCCGGGTGCATGGCGATGCGGTGGACGCAGTGGCCCACCTCCGCCTCCTCGTTGGGAATCCCCTGCGAGCGCAGGCCGTGGTTGATCGGGCGCCAGGTCTGGCCGCCGTCGTCGGTGCGGAAGGCTCCCGCGGCCGAGATGGCGATGAACATGCGGTCGGGGTTGCTCGGATCGAGCAAGATCGTGTGCAGGCAGAGGCCCCCGGCGCCGGGTTGCCAGGACGCCCCGGAGGGGTGGCGGCGCAGGCCCGACAACTCGTTCCAGGTTTTGCCGCCGTCGGTGCTGCGGAACAGGGCGGCGTCTTCCACCCCGGCGTAGACCGTGTCCGGGTCAGTCAGCGACGGTTCGAGATGCCAGACGCGGGCGAACTCCCAGGGGTGCTGCGTGCCGTCGTACCACTGGTGCGTGCCGGGCACCCCATCGTACACGAACTCGTTGCCGACCGGCTCCCACGTCTTGCCGCCGTCGTCCGAGCGCTGCATCGTCTGCCCGAACCAGCCGCTGGTCTGCGACGCATACAGCCGGTTGGGGTCCGCGGGCGACCCCTTGAGGTGATACATCTCCCACCCGGCGAAGTGCGGGCCGCTCACATCCCAGCGGTCGCGCTTGCCGTCCGCCGTCAAGATGAACGCACCCTTGCGCGTCCCTACCAAAACGCGTACTCGACTCATCCTCTACTCCTTTCAATGCTGCCAACGCGGCGCGCGCTGCGCCAATGTCATGGGTACTCCAGTCAAACGGACCGGCGCAGGATCGGTTGCTGGCCGCCATCCCGCCGGTTGCTTGCTTGCCCGGTATATCCGGGCCAGGGCGGTAAAACCGGAAGTGCCGCAGCGCCACACGGCGGCCTGGCGGGCGGCGCAGTGTGTGGGCCGCCGTGACGGGGCCGCGAAACTCGTGTGGACGGGGTGGCGGCGCCCGGCGGGACGGGATGCCTGTCAATAAATCAGCGTGCGCCCGACCAGTAGCGACTGGTCGTCGAGACGTGGCAGCGGCTCGGCGGACTCCAGGGCCTCGGCCACGGCCTGCGCCGCGGGCAGGGCGCGCCCGGCGGCCCAGGCGGCGTCCCACTCTGCCGCCGGCACCTGTTCGCGGGCGGCCTGAACCGCGCGATCATAGATGCGCTGGAAGACCAGCCAGCGGCGTTCGTCCGTCACCTCGCGCAGCGCGGCGGCGGCGCCCCACAGCCGCACCGCCCGCAACGGCTGCTGCCGCGCGCCCGCGATCATGCCCAGCCCCTCCAGGCCGGTGGTGATGAAGGTCAGCAGCGGCGTTTCCCGGCTGAGCAGCAGCGCCTCGCGGTAGCGCGCCTCGGCGCCCGGCAGGTCCCCTTGCTCGAACAGGGCGTCGCCCAGCGCGAGCAGCGCGCGGAAGGCGGCAAAGGCCATGTTCTCGCGGCGCAGCAGCACCAGGGCATTCTCCAGCGCGGGCCGGGCGGCCACCAGATCGCCCTGCGCGAGTTGCAAGAAAGCCAGGGCGTACAGGGACCATGCGTGGCCCCAGGCGTCGCCGTGGGCTTCGCAGAGCCGCAGGCTTTCGGTATACAGGTCGCCGGCGACGGCGTGCTCCTCGCGCAGCATGTGGGCGAAGGCGCAACTCCGGATCGACCAGGCAATCCCGCGGAAGTCGCCCAGCGCCCGGTACCGCGCCAGCCCCTGCTCGAAGTAGTCGAGCGCCTGCGCGTAATCGGCCATGGCTGTGGCCATATAGCCCGCGACGTGCAACACTTTCGCCTCCACCGGGGCGAGATCGGGGTCGGCGGGCCGGGGCAGGGCCAGGGCTGCTTCCACCCAACGGCGCGCTTCGGGCAGGGCCGAGCATAGGCTCCAGAACGAGAACAGGCCGGCGTTGAGCCGCAGCGCCAGCGCGGCGCCCTGCGTATCGAGCGCCCAGCGCAGCGCCGCGCGCAGGTTGTCCCGCTCGACCACCAGCCGGCCCAGCCAGTCCCACTCCGCCGCGCCGTCCCAGGCTTGCTCGGCGGCCTGGGCCAGGCGCAGATAGTAGGCCGCGTGTTGCCCGCGCAAGCTGTCCGCTTCCCCACTCGCGGCGAGCAGGCTCGCGGCATATTCGCGGATCGTCTCCAGCATCTCGAAGCGCGACTGGCCGTCGGCCCCCGCCTCGCGTTGTAGCAGGCTGCCCTCGACCAGCGCCGTGATCCCGCCGAGCACGTCACGCCCCACCGCGCCGTCGGCGTTGCACACCTCCTGGGCGGCGGCCAGGGTGCAGCCGCCGGCAAACACGCTCAGGCGGCGAAACAACTGCTGGTCGGCGGGCGCGAGCAGCCCGTAGCTCCAATCGATCGCGGCTTCGAGAGTCATGTGCCGGGCGGGCAGGTCGCGGGCGCCGGCGCTCAGCAGCGCGAAGCGGTCGTCCAGCCGCGCCAGCAGTTCGCGCGGGGTGAAGAGTGTGGTGCGCGCGGCGGCCAGCACAATCGCCAGCGGCAGCCCATCCAGGCGCCGGCAGATCTCGCCCACGGCTGCGACAGCGGCGGGGGTCAACGCCAGGTCGGGATTGACCGCCTGCGCGCGCTGCAGGAACAGGGCGACAGCGGGATAGCGCGCCTGGGCCTCCGCGGCGGTGAGCGGCTGCCGCAGGTGCTCGGCGGCAGGCGGCACGGCCAGCGGCAGCACGGTAAAGCGGTGCTCACCGGACAGTTCGAGCGCGACCCGGCTGGTCACCAGGAGCTTGAGGTACGGCGCGGCACGCAGCAACTCGGCCAGGTGGGGCGCGGCGCCCAGGAGATGCTCGAAATTGTCGAGGACGAGCAAGACTCGCCGCGTCCGCAGGTAGCGCCCCAGGCGCTCGTCGAGAGTCTGTCCGCCGGATGTGCCCACGTGCAAGGCGTGGGCGATCGTGACCAGGACGAGCTTGGGATCGCTCAGCGATGCGAGGGCCACGAAAAAGACGCCGTCGGCGAAGAGGTCGCTCAGCCCCTGCGCCGCCGCCAGCGCCAGGCGGGTCTTACCGACGCCCGGCGCCCCGGTAAGCGTCAGCAGGCGCACCTCCGGGCGGGCCAGGATGGCCTGGATGTCGGCGATTTCTCGCGCGCGCCCGGCCAGGGCAGTGGTGGGGGCCGGCAAATTGGTGGGGCCGGGGGCCGCGGGCGGGGTGATCGCCAGTCGCGCGAGCGGCAGTTCGCCGCGAGCCACGCGGATAAACACATCGCGGCGTTGCTCCGGGATCGCCAGAACCTCGGCCAGGCGCTCGGCCATGTCGCGTGAGGGCCGGCGCTCGTCCGCCTCGATCTTGCGCAACGTGACCACCGCGCAGCCGATGCGGGATGCCAGTTCGGCGCGTTGCAGGTGGACGGCCTGGCGGTACGCGCTGAGCCACCCGCCGAAAGTTGCCACATGCTCCATCACACCCTCCTTCGCCCCATCGCGACCGGGATAGCGGCCGGGCGACACGGCGGGGTTGGATCCTCGCGCTGCCGCCGCCATTGTATCACTTTTTGTATCCGGGCGGGTACCCGCGCGGATACCACAAGCCCCGGCCGGCGCCGCATAATAGACCCAAGCACG
Organism: Chloroflexia bacterium; assembly: GCA_035693165.1. Classification (GTDB taxonomy): domain Bacteria; phylum Chloroflexota; class Chloroflexia; order QHBQ01; family JAICKM01; genus JAICKM01. Next base: position 5,585 of record DASSGZ010000629.1, read on the forward strand.
ATGTGGCGGGCCCGGAACGAAGATACGAAGGCATTTGCGCATCCGTGGTGCAGGTCGGATCAGCGGGCGGTCTCCGTAGGGCGCGCCCGGTCAAGTCAATTCAGTTGGGGAGGACATAGGATGTCTACTACTATACAGGCGGCGCAGGGGACACCCAACGCGCCTAGCACGGGGATGGCGAAGCGCGCAGCGCTCAGCGCGTTCCTGGGCAGCACGATCGAGTACTTCGACTTCGTGCTCTTCGCCACCGCGTCGGCACTCGTCTTTAATAAGGTTTTCTTCCAGGCGTTAGGCAGCACGGGCGCGCTCCTGGCGTCCTTCGCTACATTCGGCGTCGCCTATGTGGCCCGCCCGCTGGGCGCTATCGTCTTCGGCAGCCTGGGCGACAAGCTGGGCCGCGTGAAAGCGCTCACCGCCACGCTGGTGCTGATGGGGCTTGCCACGTTCCTGGTGGGATTGCTGCCGGGCTACGAGACGATCGGCATCGCCGCGCCGATTATCCTCGTGCTGCTGCGGCTCGCCCAGGGCCTCTCGGCCGGGGGTGAGCAGGCCGGCTCGAACTCGCTGTCGCTGGAGCACGCGCCCAAGGCCAAGCGCGGCCTCTACACCAGTTGGACCATGCAGGGCACCTCGTTCGGCACTCTGATCGCCTCGGCCATCTTCATTCCCATCGCCAGCATGGGCCAGGACGCCTTGCTCTCGTGGGGCTGGCGCATCCCGTTCCTGGTAGCCGGGCCCCTGGTGCTGGTCGCCCTCTACATCCGCAGCAGCGTTAAGGAAACCGAAGCCTTTGTCCAAACCAAGGCGGCGCGCCGCGACGCCAAGGTGCCGATTATGGTCGTGCTGCGCGATTACTGGCCCAATCTCTTGCGCGTGATCGGCTGTAGCCTGCTGGCGGTCAGCGGCAGCACCATGAGCGTCTTCGCCCTGGCCTATGCCGTGCAGACGGTGGGCGTGCCCGCCAACGATATGCTCATCGCCAGCACCCTGGGTGGCGTGGCCGGCCTGATCGCCCAGCCGTTGTGGGCCAGCCTGTCGGACCGCGTGGGCCGCCGGCCCGTCTTCGCGGGCGGCATGATCGGCACGGCGATCCTGTTCTTCCCGTTCTTCGCCGTGTTGTCCACCGGCAACTACGGGCTGATCTTCGTGATGTTCGTGCTGATGAGCCTGGTCGCGACGGCCGCCAACGCCGTGGGCGCCTCCATGTACACCGAGATGTTTGACACCCGCGTGCGCTATACCGGGGTGGCGCTCGGCACCCAGTTGGGCTTTATCGTGGCCGGGTTTGCCCCCACCATCATGCAGGCGATCAAGGGGCAAGGCTCCACGGGCTGGGTGCCGGTGGCCGTCTTCGCCGCCGCCTGTATGCTGATCGCCGCCGCCTCCGCCTGGAGCGCCCGTGAGACACGGGGTGTGGATCTGGCGCAACTGGGGAAGGCGCAGAGCGAACCGGGCGCACCGGGCGCCTTGCAAGTGCAGCCCAGTCACGTGGTGAGCTAGGCCGGCACGACTCGACTATTGGACACCGCGAAGACGCGAAGCACGAAACAAGTATGCAAAAGCCTCGCGTCTTTGCGGCGAATTTCTGAACGCGAAGACGCGAAGGGTGTGAAGAAGAGAACGAATCTAAAGAATCTTCGCGCCCTTCGCGTCTTCGCGAAGCATTTTTGAACAGCGATGAGCACGTAACGGGAGACAATGACGATGTTTAATCCAGCGTTGAAGCAGCTCGGCTTTTCCGAGCAAGACCGCGTGGTTATTATCCATGCCGATGATGTGGCCGTCAGCCAGGCGAGCATCGACGCCTACCTGGAGTTGATGGATTACGGCACGATCACCACCGGGTCGGCCATGACTCCCAGTTCCTGGTTTCCGGAACTGGCCCGGCTGGTGCGCGAGAACCCCGCCCTGGACATGGGCCTGCACCTGCCGGTCACCTCGGAGCACGCGGCGTATCGCTGGCGCCCGGTGTCCAACCCCGGCCCGGACTCGGGCCTGGTGGACGAGGCAGGCTATTTCCACCGCCGCCCGGCGGACACCGCCCGCCGGGCGGCGCCCGCCGTGATTATTCGCGAGGTGGAGGCGCAGATCCGGCTATCGCTGAAGCTGGGCCTCACTCCGACGCACCTCGACAGCCATCACGGCATCCTCTACAACAAGGAACTCGTGCGGCCCTTTGTCGTGGTCGCCCGGCAGTATCACATCCTGCCGGTGCTGATGCGCATGGCGACGATGGGGCTGCCCGCCGCCTCGCCGTCCGACCCCGCGGCGCCGAACCCCTACGGCGGGGTCGACCTGCAGGCCATCCGTGACGCCGTGGAAAGCGTTGAGGAAACCGCGCAGGCCCTGACGACCGCGGGCACCCCCGTACCCGACTATATCGCCGGGATGCCGATAGTCGTTGAGGGTGACCGGCTTGACTTCGCCAAGAAGCTGTTCAGCGACTTGCAGCCGGGCTTAACCCACTTCGCGTTCCACCCCACCAAAGATACGCCGGAAACCCGCGCGATCACGCCAACCTGGCCGGGCCGGGTCGGTGATTATGAAACCTTCATGAAGCAGGAATTGAAGGACCACCTCAAGAACGAGGGCATCCAACTCATCGGCTACAAGGCGCTCGCGGCGCTGATGCCCGCGCGGCAAAGCTAAGCGAGACGCGCCGGTCTGCCTGGATCGCGTGTTCGCTGGACGCGGACCCGCTGGTTGGGGCGCGGACCGATTTGTCTGTATCACTTTTTGTATCCGGGTCGGTAGCCAAGCGGATACCACAACGGGCCGGCGGGTTGGTACCATATCTACAAGTGCGATGTAGCACGTCTGATGGGGAAGGTTCAGGAATTGTGAACCATCCGCGCTGTTCAGGAACAGGGTACGCCGGACGGTTCTGATAGCGCCGGCAATAGCAAGTCCATTTCAGCAGGGAGGCCAGAAATGAGCAATGTGATTTCCGCTGCAACCCCCGCAGCACAGCAGCCGGCAGCAACCGCTGCCTCCAAGAAACGGTGGACCACCGTCGGTGTTTTGTCCTTATTGCAGGCGGTCGAGAACTCGGAGGGCGGGCTGATCAACAGCCTCTTCCCGGTGGTGCGCGCCGATCTGGGCCTGACCCTCGGTGCCCTGGGCATCCTCACCAGCATCGGCAAGTTCGCCCGCATGATCTTCGGCCCCATCTGGGCCATGCTCGGCGACCGCTTTGGCCGCAAGCTGATCCTGGTGGTGACGGCGCTCTGGGGTGTCTGGACCATGGCCGCCGGGTTGGCCCAGAACTACGAGCAGCTCATGGTACTCTACGCGCTGGGCGTGCTGGGCACTGTGGCGGGTGAACCGATCTCCAACGGGCTGGTCTCCGACCTGTTCAAGCCCGACGAGCGCGGCAAGGTCTACGGCAGTCTGCGCAGCATCGGCGGCATCCTCGGCATCGTACTGACCCCGCTGATCGGCCAGTTGGCCGGCGTGCCGGATAACCAGGGCTGGCGGTACGGCATGTTCATCATGGGCGGCATCGGCGTGCTGGGCGGCCTGCTGACCTGGTGGCTAGTGGAAGATCCGCGTAAGGCGGGCGGCATCGCCAAAACCGCCACCGCCGACGAACCGGCGCCCGCGGCCGGCAAGGAAGAGGGCTTCAAATTCGCGCATGTGCCGCGCCTGCTGGCGATCCCCACCGTGGCGCTGTTGGGCATACAACTCATCTTCATCACCAGCCTGGTGCTCTTCGCCTTCCAGGTGGTATTCCTGACCGATGTGCGGCACTACACCACGCAGGAAGCGACGCTGGTCACCTCGGTCTTCTTCCTGGGCTTCACCATCAGTTCGTTCCTGGGCGGGCTGATCGGCGACTGGTTCGCCAAGCGCAACCCGCACACGGGCCGGGTCATCTTGATGCAACTCTACCTGGCTGCCTTCGCCGTGCTGAGCTTCCTGGCGATGCAGATTGACTGGCCCAGCCGGGTGTTTGATTACGGAATCTGGCTGCTCTTCGGGCTGTTCGGCTCCATCGGCTTCTCGGGCTGTGTGCTGCCCATGGTCTCGAATGTGGTCCTGCCGCAGTATCGGGGCACCGCCTTCGCGCTGCTGTTCAGTTTCGTTCAGGGCGCGCTGGCCGCCATCATGTCCATCTTCCTGGGCGAACTGGCCCAGAGCTTCGGGTTGCGGCCCGTCATGTTCTGGATGGTCACCGTGCCCTACGCGATCAACGTCGTCTTCTGGTTCCTGTTCTACCGCACCTACCCGCGCGATCAGGAACGCCTGAAGCAGCAACTGGCCGCCGAGCAGGCCGCCCCGGCGGCGGGCTGAACTCTCTGAAATTAGTGACCGGCGGGGGCGCAGCGCCGCTGCGCCCCGGCGAACCACAAGGAGCACACCATGTTGTACCCGCAGCAGAACGACTACCGCAACAAGCTCGACCTCTCCGGCATCTGGGATTTCCAGACCGACCCCGACCACACCGGCGAACAGGCCCAGTGGTTCAACGGCCTGCCGCAGGCCCGCCCCATCGCGGTGCCGGGCAGTTGGAATGAGCAGTACGAGGATCTCTTCAACTACCTCGACCTGGCCTGGTACGTCACGCGGACGTACGTGCCGGCAAGCTGGAAGGGCCAGCGGATCTTTATCCGTGTCGGCTCGGCCAACTACCACGGCACCGTGTACGTCAACGGCACAAAGGTTGGCGAGCATGAGGGCGGGCACCTGCCCTTCGCCTTCGAGATCAGCAACGTGGTCCAGTGGGACGCGGCGAACGTCATCGCCGTCAGCGTCGAGAACGAACTGAAGCCCACGCGGGTGCCCGCCGGCAACATGACCACCGCTCTCGGCCTTGCCGCCAGCTTCCCGCGCACCACGTTTGATTTCTTCCCGTTCGCCGGCATCCATCGCCCGGTGGTGCTCTATAGCCTGCCGCAAACCCATATCGAGGATATTACCGTCGTCACCGGCATCGCCAGCGCGGACGGCACGGTGCAAGTCACGGCCCGGCTGAACGCCGCTGTGACGGCGCAGGGCACGGTCACGCTGACCGGCAGCGCCGAGCCGGTGCGGGCCGATCTGGCGTTCCAGAACGGCGTGGCGCAGGCTACGCTGGCCGTGCCCCAGGCTCACCTGTGGTCCGACAAAGACCCGTACCTCTACGAATTGACCGTGGCGTCGGACAGTGACCGCTATACATTGCCGGTCGGTATCCGCACTATCGCCGTGGACGGCGGGCGCATCTTGCTCAACGGGCAGCCGGTGCATCTGAACGGCTTTGGCCGCCATGAGGACTTCATCGCCAGCGGCAAGGGCCTGAACCTGCCGCTGCTGGTCAAGGACTACCAACTGATGCGCTGGACCGGCGCGAACAGCTATCGCACCTCGCACTACCCGTATAGCGAAGAGGAAATGCAGCTGGCCGACCGCGAGGGCTTCCTGATCATCGACGAGATTCCGGCTGTCAGCCTGCAATTCGAGAACGACGAAAACGCGGCGATCCGCCTGCGCCAGTGCCTGCAGCAGATCGACGAACTGATCGCCCGCGACAAGAACCACCCCAGCGTGGTGATGTGGTGCGTCGCCAACGAGCCGATGCCATCCAGTCTGAACCTGAGTACGCTGGGCGCCGCCACCAGCGCGGACCCTTCCGCGGCGCGCGGCAAACAGTTCCTCGACACGCTGCTGGCTCACGCGCGCGATCTGGACTCGACCCGGCTGGTGACGCTGGTGACGGTCATGGGCGGGCCGCAGGAGTGGATGGAGCACTGCGACGTGATCTGCATGAACCGCTACTGGGGTTGGTATGTGCTGGGCGGCGAACTCGATAAGGCGATGGTCTCCCTGGAGAAGGAACTCGACGGCGTCTGGGAGATGTGGCACAAGCCGATCATCATGACCGAGTTCGGCGCCGACACCATGGCCGGCATGCACGGGCACCCCACGGTGATGTGGACCGAGGAGTATCAGGCCGACTACATCCGCGGGCATCTGCAGGTCGCGGGCCGCAAGGAGTACGTAGCCGGAATGCAGGTCTGGAACTTCGCCGACTTCGCGGCGGTGCAGAGCATCATGCGCGTGGGCGGCCTGAACATGAAGGGTGTGTTCACCCGCATCCGCACCCCGAAAATGGCGGCATACGTTTTGCGCGAGTTCTGGGTGAAGCAGGCAGCGCCGGCGCGGGCGGAAAGCATCCCGCAGCCGGTGGCGAGCCGGTAACGAGGCGAGGAAGGAGCAAGGCAATGGCAGGCATTCCGTGGACGCTTTCGCCCGACCGCTGTTTCCACGCCGACCCGGCCCGGCGTACCGTGGCCCGCGAGTTGTACGCCACGCTCAACGATGTGCCGCTGCTCAGCCCGCACGGCCATGTGCCCCCTGCGCTGCTGGCCGGCCCGGCGGCGCGGCTGGGCACCCCGGCGGACCTGTTCATCATCCCGGATCACTATGTTTTCCGAATGCTCTATAGCCAGGGCGTCGCGCTCGAAGATCTCGGCGTGCCCACTCGCGACGGCACGCCGGTGGAGACCGACCCGCGCCGCATCTGGCAGCGCTTCGCCGAGCACTTCTACCTTTTTCGCGGCACGCCGACCGGCCTCTGGCTGGCCGATGAACTGGTCAACCTGTTTGGGGTGGACGAGCGGTTGACCGGCGAGAGCGGCCAGCGCATCTACGACCATCTCGAAGCGCAACTGGCGCGCCCAGAATTCACGCCGCGCGCCCTGCTCGACCGCTTCCGCCTCACCCTGCTCTGCACCACCGACGCCGCGACCGACACGCTCGACGCCCACCGGCGGCTGCACGCCGAGGGCTTCGACTACATCCGGCCCACGTTCCGGCCCGACGCGGTGGTCAACATCGCCGGCCCGGCGTGGCGCGAGCAGATCGCCGCGCTCAGCGAGGTATCCGGCATCGACGTGGCCGGCTACGCGAGCTACATCCAGGCCCTGGAGCAGCGCCGGGCGGCCTTCAAGCAATTCGGCGCGCTGGCGACCGACCACGGCGTGACGACCCCGTACACCGCGCCCCTGAGCGTGCAGGAGGCCGGCGCCATCTTCGCCCGCGCCCTGCAGGGCCAGGCCGGCGCGGACGATGCGGCCCGCTTCACCGGGCATATGCTGATCGAGTTCGCCCGCATGAGCGCCGAGGACGGGCTGGTCATGCAACTGCACGCGGGCAGCCTGCGCGATCACAACACGGCGCTCTACGCCCGCTTCGGGCCGGACAAGGGGGCCGACATCCCCGTGGCGACCGAGTGGACGCGCAATCTTCAGCCGCTGCTGGACGCTTACGGCAGCGACCCGCGGTTTCGGCTGGTCGTGTTCACGCTGGACGAGAGCACCTACAGCCGCGAACTGGCGCCGCTGGCCGGGCACTATCCCGCCCTGCTGCTGGGGCCGCCGTGGTGGTTCTTCGACAGCGTGAACGGCATGCGCCGCTACTTCGACCGGGTGATCGAAACCGCCGGGCTGTACAACACGGCGGGCTTCAACGACGACACGCGCGCCTTTGCCTCCATCCCCTCGCGCCACGACGTGTGGCGGCGGGTCAGTTGCGACTGGCTGGCCGGGCTGGTGGTCCAGGGCCTGCTGGCCGAGGACGAGGCGGCGGAAATGGCCTACGAGTGCGCTTATGGGCTGGCGCAACGCGCCTATCGCGTGCCCGCAACGATACGTTAACACATTAAATGGTCTGTTACCGCGTGGTTGTCACTCTGAGCGCAGCGAAGAGTCTCGGCGCCTGGGCTAGCAGACGGAGATTCTTCGCTGCGCTCAGAATGACAAGATGGGTGTGATAGACTACAAAGGAACAGGTGAGAAGATGGCAACTTTGCAAACAACGAAACAGCGGCCCCCGGCGCAAACGCAGCAGCCGCAGGAGCCGGACCCGGAGACCCGCCCGCTGACCGAGATGTTCGGCCTGGCCGGGCAGGTGGCCGTTGTCACCGGCGGCACAGGCGTGCTGGGCGGGGTGATGGCCCGCGGCCTGGCGCGCGCCGGGGCCAGGGTGGGCGTGCTGGGCCGCCGCCGCGAGCAGGCCGAGGCGGTGGTGCAGGACATCGCGGCGGCGGGGGGTGAGGCGCTGGCCCTGCCCGCCGACGTGCTCGACCGCGCGCAACTGCAAACCGCCTGCGAGGCCGTGGTGGCCCAGTGGGGGCGGATCGACATACTGGTCAACGCGGCGGGCGGCAACATGCCCGCGGCTACCCTGGCGCCGGGCCGTTCCTTCTTCGACCTGCCGGTCGAGGGCATGGACCAGGTGATGAACCTGAACCTGATGGGCACGCTGCTGCCGAGCCAGGTGTTCGGCGAAGCCATGGCCCGTGCCGGGCGGGGTTGCATCGTCAACATCTCGTCCATGGCGGCGGCGCGGGCCATGACCCGCGTGGTCGGCTACGGCGTCGCCAAGGCCGGGGT
>DASSGZ010000630.1:0-4817 GCA_035693165.1 Chloroflexia bacterium
TAGGAGGAGGGGGCCTTCCTGCGCCACCGGCGCACATCTGCGGTGACAAGGGGATCGATCTGTGGGTCAGGGCGGGGTAGGTGCGCTAGACATGCGGCCAGCACCGCCGTTGGAGGGCAGCCGCGGGCCGGGGATCACCGCCTATCGCCCGCGCTAGATAGAGGAGAGCGCACCAGGCCAAGCGGCAGCGGGAGTACGGGGATCGCAAACCGGGCGGCAGGGGTAGGCCAGCGGTCCGCGGCCCGGCACTTACGCCCGCATCAGCCGGGGGGTTCGGGGGCGCGGCGCAGCCGCCAGAGCGCCCCGGCCACCGCGACCGCCGCGATCCCGGCCAGGAGCGCCGGCCCCGTCAGCAGCCAGTCGTACCAGAGCGGTAGCGAGAGGGCCAGCAGGGTCCCCAGCAGCAACGGGCTCCAGCCGACCACCGGGTGGACGGGGTAAATCTCGTCCTCACCCGCGACCGAGCGGCCCACGCGCACTGCCCGCCCGGCGTAGACCAGCCCCAGCGCGACGCTGCCACTGACCGTGGCGATCTGCAACAGCAGGCCGAGCACGGCCGCCAGCAGCGGGTGGGTTTGCCCGGCGACCGCCACCACCAGCGCCAGCACGCTCAGCCCCAACACGCCGGTCAGCACGCCCGCCCCCGCCCCTGCATACGCCGTGAGCAACGCCATCCCCGCCGCCCGGCCGCGCCAGGCGCGCCACGCCGGCCGCCGCCGCGCCGCCAGCACCACCACGCTGCCGCCCAGCGCCGCCGGCAACACTGCCACGGTCAGAAACAGCGCCAGGGCCACGTGGAACACGCCCACCCGATCACCGGGATCGGCCGGGGGAGTTAGTAAGCCCGCCATCGCCAGCCCCGCCACCACCAGCAGCCCGGCGATCAACACGCCCTCGTCCAGACCCTGCCCCTGGCCTTCGTTCGCCGCCGCTAAGACACCGTAGAGCCGCCGGTCGAGCCGTTCGTATAGCGGCGGGGGCGGCGCGACCCAGTAGAGCGGTACGAACAGCGCCGGCGCCACCCACAGCAGCGGGTCGCGGTCGGCTTTGAGCACCCGCCGCGCCGCCGCCACGGCCCCGTCCACTCCCGCGCCGCGCGCCAGCGCCCCATAAAAGGCCCCCGCCCAACTGCGCGTCGGGTCGTCGGCCAGCAGTTCGGCGGGCGCCAGGAGATCGAACTGCATGGCGACCACCGGGATCCCAGTGCCGCCGGCGATCTGCCCGCCCAGGCTGGGGGTCAGGAACGCGCCGGCCCCCGCCACCGACGGCATGGTCAGCAGGTCCGCCGCCGGGCCGCGCGGTTGCAGTGCGGCTCCCGCCCGGCAGGCGCTGAACACGATCAACTCCAGGCCGGGCCGGCCTTGCAGCACCCCCAGCAGCCGCGCGCTGATCACCGGGTCGGGTTCCCGCGGTGCCGCGTCGTCCGGGCCGGTTGGTGGATCGAACAGCAGATGGGCCAGGGCCGAACTGGTGTCGGCGTGGCCGTGGGTGATGAGATGCAGTACCTGGTACGGGCGGGCGCGCAGGGCCGCCTCCAGATCGGCCAGGGTCAGCGGCGGGGCCAGGATGCTCACCTCGGTGCGGGGGCGCAAAGCGCGGCCAATGGCGGCAGCTTCGGCAAACGCCCCGGCTACCTGCAGCCCCGCCTCCGCACCGACCAGCGCCACCAGCACCCGGCGCGGCGGCGCAGGGGTGGGCGGGACGGCCAGGGTGAAGCGCCGGCCGTTGGTGCTGCGCAGCGTGGCGGGCGGGCCGGTCGCCGGCCAGTGCGGCGGGGGGAGCGAGGTCGGCACCAGCCGCACGATGGGGCTGGCCGGCGCCGGGGCCAGGTAGCCGCCCGACCACTCCGGGTCCCAGTAGAGCTCCCAGGGCAAACTCGCCAGGGCGGCGGCCGATGGGTCGATCAGCCAGCCGAGGCGCAGCCCCCGCCCGCGTTCCAGCGCCGCCGTCAGGCTGGCCCGGATCGCCCCGCGCAGATCGGCCGGCAACTGGGCGGCCAGTTGCGCGGCCAGGTGCTGCACGGCGCTGTGTAGATTGGCATAGCCCAGCCCCTGGCGGTAGGGCGCGGCGAACTCGGCGTAGCCCATCACCGCCGCCGATTGTTCGCGCAGGTCCGCCAGGTCGGCGGGGGTGAGCGGCAGGACAAAGCGCCCACCATCAGCCGTGGGCGGCACCAGCACCTGCGCCTGGTAGCGGCCATCGGGCGCGGGGTCTTGGTAGAGCTTCAGCAGGAAATTCTCGTACTGCATCGGCGCCAGGTGGGAAACCGTTAGGCGGGCGCGATGTCCGCCGGCGGGGTGGTGGGCAGGTTAATGGTCACCGTCAGGCCGTCCAGGTCGCTGATCGGCAGGGCCTCGAAGGTGGCGGTGCCCTGGGGGTTCGCGGTGGCCTCCAGCGGCGACCCCACCCGGCGGGCCAGCGTCACCCGGATCTCGGCGTGGCGGGCGCGCAGCCCGCGCCCCCGCACGTTGACCAGCAGCCGGCAGGTGGTGGGCGTGACGCGCGCGGCCTGCACCGCGAGCTGGTAGCGGTCCGGCAGGCCGTGTTGCGGGGCGGGGCCGAGGGCCACCACGAGCAGATCGCGGATAGCCCCCACCGGCGCCCCCGCTATCGCCCGTCCAGCCCGCTCCGCCGGAGCGCGCGCTGCGGCCGTGAAGGGGATGCGGATCTGCGCCCGGCCGGCAGCTGCCGCCACTTCCAGCGCCCAGGTCAGCCCCGCCGCCCATAGGTCGTTCGCGCGCAAGAAGGTGAGGTCGAAGGCGGGAAACGCGGCGGGGGGCGCGGCGCCCTGGGCCCAGGCCGCGGTGGCGGCGTCCAGCGCGGCCTGGATTTCCTGGTCCTCAGGCGCCGTGCTGGCCCCCGCCGCCGGGATCGCGGGCTCGGCGGCCTCGCCGGGGTCCGCCGCCCCGGCCAGCGCTTGCAACAACGGCTCGGTCGCGGCGGCGTCCGGGGCCGCGTCTGCGGTGGCCACCCAGGCCAGGAGCCGGGCCCGCGCCGCCGGGCGCTCGCCGGGCGGGACGGTGGCCACTAACCGGGCCAGGAGGGCAGCGCGCTCGGCGGCATCGGAGGTCTGGACATACTGCCGGAGGAGGGCCAGCCGGGCGGCGCGGGTGGCGGCATCCGGCTCAGGGGGGAGCGGGGCGGCCATTAGAAAGCACCTCCCGCCGGATCGGGGCAGCCGCGCACCGGGCAGGGCACCCAGGGGGCCGCCGGATCCCGCAGCCGGCGCACCCGGCTACAGCGGGCCAGCCGCTGTTCCACCGCCCGGCGCAGGTTGTCGTAATTGCCCGCCAGATCCTGGAACACCAGCAGGATCTCGCGTCGCTTCAGCCCCAAATAGAGGCCCAGGCCGATGGTGCGCTGCTCGACCGTCTGCAGGCACCGGCCCAGGATCAGCAACACTTCTCGGTCGCCCTGGGGATCGACGCTCCGATAGGGATCGCGGGTACCCTCTATACTGACGTCAGAGATCGCAGGGCCGGCGCCGGACGGGTCGTCCGCGGTGAGATCCAGCGACTGTTCGTGCGCGCTTTGACTCTTCCGCGCCTTCCAGCGGCCCGCGCTCTGCCGTCGCAGGATGACCAGCGCCAGGGCCAGGAAGCCGCGCGTATCCTGGCGCCGCACCAGGGTCAGATAGAGTTCCTGTAGGGTGTCTTGGACCACGGCCTGCCAATCCACGTCGGGCGGGGGTGGCGGCAACTGGCGCGGCCCGACGGCGAGCAGATACTGGCCCACATCTTGATACGCCTGCTCGCGGCGCCGCGCCGCGGCGGGCGTCGTGGGCGGGAGGCCACACGCAGCGTACAACTGCTCGGCGGCGGCCCGCTCGCACAGCCGCTCCAGGCCATACGGTTCCGCCAGCCCCGCTCCCGCGGCCAGCTGTTCCCGCACCTGCGCCACCAGCCGGTCTGGGTCGACCGACTGCCAACTGTAGGCCGCGACCAGTTTGTGGGCCGCAACGGCGACTTCGTGCTCGGTGGGGCGGGGGCCAGCGTTCATGGGGACCTGCCTTGGGTAGATGCGGCGAGCGCGACATCGTCGCTCGCGACCGCAACGATCTACGCGCCTGCGGTCTATTCTACCAGAAATACCGCCGGCTTCCTAGAGGCGCGGGGGCTCCTGACGGCCTGCCCTCGGGGCGGATGGTCCGCCTGCCGTAGGTAGACCGGCGCGGTCCACTTGCCCCGGCGCCCCAAATATGCTATGCTGCAGACACTTTACCCGTACTGGTCGCGTTATCGCGGAGGCGCTACTCCCCATGGACCCGACTCTCGCCGCCATCCCCGCCGGCACGCTCGGCGCGCGCTTGCGGCAGGCCCGCCGGGCGCGCGGCCTGACCCAGGCCGCCGTCGCCCGCCCGGAGTTTACCAAGAGCTATGTCAGCGCCGTGGAGCGGGGCCACGCCCGCCCGTCGCTCAAAGCGCTCGAATTGATGGCCCGGCGGGTCGGCGTATCGATGGCCGACCTGCTGACCCCGCTGGCGCCCCCGCCCGCGTTCGACGTGCCCGCGCTTAGCGCAGCAGTGCGGGATGTCCTCGTGGCGGCGACCTGGGCCCTGGCGACCGCCGCGCCGCAGACCGCTCTGGCCCGGCTGGCGGAGGCCGAGGCCCAGGCCGGGCCGGCGTGGGACGCCCTGCCGGTCGCCCTGCGCTTTCGGCTCGTCTATTTGCGCGCCGCGGCCTACCTGGCGCGCGGCACGCCGGGGGACGCCCGTGCCCCGCTCGCGCAGGCGGCCGATCTGGCCCGGCAACTCGACGCAGAGGCGGTGGCCCGCGTCCAACACCTGACCGGGCGGGCCTTGTTGCAGCAAGATTTGC
>DASSGZ010000631.1:0-14926 GCA_035693165.1 Chloroflexia bacterium
CTTCGCCGCTCATCACGAGCACGTCGGCGTGGTCGAGCAAGCTGCGGGCGGTGGTCCAGGGTGCCGGACTCATCAGCCCGGCGGCGTCGAAGGTGCGCAGCCAGCCCTGCGGGGTGACAGCGATCAGTGCGTTGGGGCAGCAGCCGTCCCAGTCGGCCGTCGCGTCGAGTTCGGCGGCCACCGGCCCCAGGTGCAGGATGGGCGTGTCGCGCCAGGCGGGGGGAATATCGGCGGGCGTCAGCAGAGTCGCCCGCCCAGCGAGGTGCATGTCGCGCGCCTCACCATGGTAGCTGATCGCATACGTGGTAGTCTGGGTTGAGGGCAGGAGATGGCAGAAGATACCCGCGGCTTCGGCGGGCGCCAGCAGATCCTCATCTGCCGGCGCCAGGGCGGTGACCAAGGCTGCCTGGGCGCCCAACTGCTGCGCCGTCAGCCCGGCATACAGGGCTGTGCCGCCCGCGCGGATGGCGCCGCCGGCCAGCAGGTCTTTCGTTACGTGCCCTACAACGAGGTAGTCAGGTGCTTGCAAGCTATTGCCGTGGCATGATCACGACCCGGCGCTCTTCGCCCTCGCCGGTGCTTTCCGTCATCACCTGCGGGTGCTCGGCCAGCGCCATGTGGACAATGCGGCGATCATAGGGCGACATCGGCTCCAGCGGATAGGGCTGGCCCTGCTCCATCACCCGCTCGGCCATGCGCTCGGCCAGCATGGTCAGGGCTTCCTTGCGCCGCACCCGGTAGCCGTTCACGTCGACCACCACGCGCGCCCAGAGGTCGGTCTGGGCACCCAGCAGCAGGTTGACCATGAACTGCAGCGCCGTCAGGTTCTCGCCGCGCCGCCCGACCAGCAACTGCTGGTCTTGCTCGGTCAGCCCGGTGATGTTGAGCACCACCGAGGTATCTTCGTCCTGGAAATTGATCCCGGCTTCGTCCGCCGGGTCGGGGCGGGTGATGCGCCCGCGGAAGCGCATGCCGATGAGCAAGTGCTGCAAAATCTCGGCGGCGATGGGCGCGACGGCGTCGGCGGGAGTGGCGAAATTGGCCGCATCGGCGTCGGTGGGCTGGCTCAACGTCGCATCGATCTCGATCTCGCCGGGGGGCGGCGGTTCGCTGCTGCCACCGGTGCGGTCAACCGCCTCGCCGCGCGGACCGCGATCGTAGCGGGGGCCGCGGTCATAGCGGTCGCCGCGCGGGCCACGCGGCCCTTCGCTGCGATAGCCTTCGCGGGGGGGGCCGGCCGGGCCGCGTTCGCGGGCGGGGGGATAGGGGCGGGGCGCCGCCTCGATGGGCTGACCGGACTCGCGCGCCTGGCGGATCTCGCGCTCGCGGGCACCGGACAGTTGCTCGCGCGCGGTCACGCGCACCAATACTTCGTCGTCCTCACTGCCGGTCTCGGTCCCGGCCAGCACCTGGACATCTACCTGCTCGCGGGTGCGGCCCATTTGTTCGAGGGCCAGGCGCACCGCTTCTTCCACACTGCGCGCCTGGATCTCCACCTGTCGCATTGCCATCTGGGTATCGTTCCTCCCGTCGTCTAACGTTTGCTCTTGCGCTTGCGCGGCAGCGTGGCCCCCGTGGGCGTCGCCGTCGCGGTTGTGTCGCCATCCTCGCGGATGGCGAAGCCCCGGCCATCGGTCGGCTTCTCGGCGGCGGGCGGGGCGGTATCGGGCGCAAGGGGGCGGGTCTCGGCGTCGATCACGGTGCCGTTGGCGCGCGCGGCGGCGGCAGCCTGCTGCGCTTCCTGCGCGGCCAGGGCCTGCTCCATCATCTTTTCCATGAAGCTCTTCTTGCGCGGCGCCCCGTTGGCCGGCGTGGCGGCGCGGCGCGCCGCGGCCTGGCGATAGGCGGCGGCCTGGTCCGTCGTGGCCTGGCCGGACGCGGCGGCGGGGCTGCGCCCCGGCTTCTCGGCATCGGCGCGGGCGTCGATCTTCGCGAGTTCCTCCAGCACCTCGGGCGTGGGCGGCGGCAGCGGGCGCTTGGGCAACCAGCTCAAACCGGGCACGTCGGGCAAGGTGCCGAAGCCGTTGATGAAGTAGGTCTGCACCGCGCTGAAGATCGCCGAGAAGGTCCAATAAATGACGGCGCCGGACGCGAAGTTCAGATAGATGACGATCAGATAGATCGGCATGAACTGCATGATCTTGTTCATCATCGCCTGCTGCGGGTCGGCGTTCTTGTTGGACCCATAGGGCTGGGCCATGCGGTTGCCGATGAACTGGAACGCGCCCGACAGCACCGGCCAGATAAACAGCGGGTCGGCCTTTGACAGATCATGCACCCACAGGAAGGACGAGGCGAACTTCGGGTCGTGTTGCACCAGGGTAATCAGCGCGTTATAGAGGGCAAGGAAGATAGGGATTTGCAGCACCATCGGCAGGCAACTGCCCATGGGATTGACGCCGTGCTCCTGGTACAGGCGCATCGTCTCGGCTTGCTGCTTGGCTTTATCGTCCTTGTAGCGCTTGTTGACTTCCTTGATCAACGGCTGGATGCGCTGGGTCTCGCGCATCGACTTGATCGACTTCAGGGTCAACGGCAGGGTGAGCGCCTTCACGATCAGGGTGAAGATAATGATCGCGACGCCGGGGTTGCCCACCCACTGGTTGATCAGCTTGAGCGATTCTTCAAGCAGTTGGACAAATTGATCCCAAATTGGCAATTCCTGGGTCTCCTTACGGGACGGGGTCGAATCCGCCGTCGTTAAAGGGGTTACAGCGCAAAATGCGCCACCCCGCCAGCAACGAGCCTTTCAGGAAGCCGTGCTTGGCAATCGCCTGATAGCCATATTCCGAACAGCTCGGGACGAACCGGCAGGTCGGCGGCAGGGCCTGACTAATGGTCTTCTGATAGAGGCGGATAAGCGCCAGCGCTAGTGTTTTCATACAGGTGTGCTCGCTTCAAACATTCCGCCATCGCGACCTGGACCCGGCGGAACTCGGCCTGATCCATACTGGGCCGGGCGATCCAGATCACATCCCAGCCTTGTTTTATATACGGAAGTTGTAAGCGAAAGGCTTCACGCATCCAGCGTTTGGCCCGGTTGCGCCGGACGGCGTCGCCGACTTTCTTTCCTGCGATAAAGGCCGCCCGTGTGGGGGCGGCCGGGACACCGGGGGCCGCATACAGCACCAGGGGACCCTGGCTCCACGAGCGCCCGGTGCGGCGGACTCGTTCGATCTCCGGCCCCCGCGTCAGGCGGTGCTCCCGGCGGAAGCGGAAGCGCGGGGGAGACGGGACCCGTCCGGCGGGCGGATCGGGTTCCCGGCGCGGCTCCGTGATTAGCGGGGACCCTTCTGCTCGCTGCCGATGGTCAACCGGTGGCGCCCTTTCTGGCGCCGGGCGGCCAGCACCAGGCGCCCCCCGCGGGTCGCCATTCGCTTCAGAAATCCATGTTCGCGCTTGCGCGGCACGCGCTTGGGCTGATAAGTGCGCTTGCTCATTGACGGTTAGCTACTCCTGTGTAGATGGCAAAAATATCGGATACGGTTCGCGCTCGCTCGGGCATGTTGCAGCCCCGGCCAGGCCGCGAAGCACCTACCCATTATACGGATTCGCCGGGGCAGTGTCAACCAAAACCCGGCTCGCGCCCCTCTCCCCCGGCCCCGCGCCGCCGCGGCGCGGAGCGTCGAGTCTTACGGCTCGGGCTGGGGCCGGTAGGTGGTGCCGATGTTCACGAAGTTGGGGCGATATTCCTGCACATCGTAGTCCGCGGGATCGACCCGCCGCGCCGGCAGGTTTTTGCCCGGCACATCGGTGCAGATATATTCGCCGTCGCGATAGGCGGCCATGACTCCGTGCGTGCCCTCGGCCACCAGGTTCATGACCAGGTTGGCATAGAAGATCGCCATGCGCTTGTCGTAGACTTCGGGCTCGCCGCTGCGCAGGAAGTAGGTCAGATCGATGGGCAGGAAGCGCACATGAGGCAGCCGCGCCCCCAGTTCATCGGCCAGGAACTCGGCGATGTTTACCTTCTTGCGGTGGCCGTAGGCATCGGCGGGGCCCACCTCGGGCACGGCGGTGCCCCCCAGGTTTGCCCCTTCCGACATGACGACGATCGAATAGCCGGACGGGTTCTCGCGGTCCACCGCGATCAGCTCGGCCAGCCGGTCGACGCTGGTCGGCACTTCGGGGATGAGCAACCGGTCGGCGCTGGTCACGATGGCGGTTTCGAGCGCGGTGAACCCGGCGTCGCGCCCGAACAGGCGGAACAGCACGGTCTCGCGATGCGAGCCCGCCGTGGACCGCACGCGCCCGATGAACTCGCCCGCCCGGCTGATCGCCGTCTGGAAGCCGATGCAGTAGTCCGTGCCCGGCACGTCGTTGTCCATCGTCTTGGGGATGCCCCAGACGGGCACGCCGCGCCGGGTCAGCACCGAGCCGTAGCTCAGCGTATCGTCGCCGCCGATGACGACCAGCCCGTCGAGGTCGAGAAACTCCAGATTCTTCAGCACTTCGCCGGTCAGGTCGACCCGGTCGTCGGGGCTGCGACCTTCGCCGTAGCTGCGCAGATGGGGCGGCAGCTCGGCTACCTTCGTCTTGGCGGGATTGGTGCGCGACGATTGCAGGATGGTGCCGCCCTGGCGGTCGATGGTCCGGGTGTTGAGCCGATCCAGCGGCATCAGGTAGCTGCCGTGCCAGGTGGTGCGGTCGAACGGCCGGAAGATGAGGTCGTCGCGGCCCCGCGCCCGGTCGAGATAGGTAATCCCTTCCCACCCGGCACGAATGCCGGTCACGCGAATGCCCATCGTCTCGGCGCGATAGACGAGCGCTTTGATTGCAGCGTTGAGGCCCGGCACGTCGCCACCCCCGGTCAGGACGCCCAATGTGCGGATTGGAGTGGTTGTCTGTTCAGGCATAGTTGAGTCCTCCTGAGAAGAACAGATCGTTTTCATGACAGCATACCACAAATCGACCCGGAATACGACCCGCGCGCGGTGGGCCGGCCTTGCCCCGTGGCCGGCGGCGCGCCGGGGCTCCCACCCCGCAACGGCGGCGCGGCAGCAACTACTTGCCGGCCCGATGTTCATGCGCGGGATCTATATATCGTCTCCGGATAGAAGCCGGGCACCCGCTTGCAGAATGCGCCGATTCATCCGCAGATAGGCACGGAACTGGCCTCCATCATGCAGATCAATCCACATGATTCGCACGATTATCCATACACGATCATCCATATCTGAGTTGTGACCTTAAATTGATACGGATGGGCCTTTTAGTAATTGCGATGTAACTGCGAAAGTTGGTAGGATTGCGGTGACGATGAACGTCGTCATTTTGGGACTATTGGGGATGTGAAGTGGGCGCATTCTCGAATGTGTAGCTTCGAGGATCGCGAACATGTTGGAACCACATCCATGTACAGAGGAGAATGCCTTTTGACTTCCCGACCTCTTTCGGTTCGTGTTGCCTCGGTGAGTGTGTTGGCCCTCGTCGTTTTCGCCCTCGGGTTCGCTTTCGGACCGCACCTGGCTTCCGCCGGCCCGGCGCCCGCCGCAGCCGCCACCGTCAGCACCTTGACCACCCAGGGCAGCATCACCAGCGCCGACCGCACCCAGGCCGGCCGCATCATCCGCGACTGGGCGCCCAGCGCCTGCGGCGCCGTCAAGAGCGCGCCCGATACCGGCGATACCGCCGCGCATCATTACGATGCCTACACCTACACCAACACCAGCGCGAGCAACCAGTGTGTGACCGTGCAACTGCGCTCGGCTTGCACGGGCAGCAACGATGTGTTCAGCATCGCCTACCTGGGCAGCTTCAATGCCGCGAGTATCAAGACCAACTATCGGGCCGACCTGGGGCTGAGTCCGGGGCAGGATAGCGGCACCACCGGCTATGCCTTCGACGTGCCCGCCGGGCAGAGCTTCGTCGTCACCGTCTACGAGGTTACGGCCAACGCGAGCTGCGGCGGCTATACCCTCGACGTGACCGGGGCCGGCATCACGGGGGGCAACACCGGCGGCACGCCCGTCGCGCCCAGCCCGACCGCCGTGCCGCGCACCAGCACCCCGCCGCCCGCCGCGACGCAGACGGCCCGCCCGACCAATACCCCGGCGCGCACGGCCACCGCGACGCGCACCGGAACGCGCACGCCGACCCGCACGCCCACGCGCACGCCCACGCGGACTCCGGCCGCCGCGCCGACCAACACCCCGGCCAGCGTGCCGACGAATACGCCGGCCAGTGTGCCGACCAACACCCCGCCCGCGGCCACCGCGACGCCCGGCGCCATCCCTGGCCTGCCGTGCTTCTTCCCCGCCGATAACATCTGGAACCGCAACGTGCGCACGCTGCCGGTCCACCCGAACTCCGCCGGCTACATCAACGCCATCGGCGCCACGGCGCCCCTGCACCCTGACTTTGCCGCGGGGATGTGGAACGGCGGCCCCATCGGCATCCCGGTGAACGTGGTGCCCAGCACCCAGCCGCTCGTGCCCATCAACCTGGGGCAGTGGGGCATGGTCAGCGATCCCGGCCCCTATCCGATCCCTGCCAATGCCGCGATCGAGGGCGGGTCCACCACCAGCGGCGACCGCCATGTGATCGTCGTACAGAGCGGCACGTGCATGGCATACGAGCTGTATCATGGGCAGCCGCAGAGCAACGGCAGTTGGAATGCCGATACCGCCGCCAAGTGGTCGCTGACCTCCAACGCGCTGCGGCCCGCGGGCTGGAGTTCGGCGGACGCCGCGGGCCTGCCCATCCTGCCCGGCCTGGTGCGCTACGATGAGGTGGCGAGCGGCGTCATCCACCACGCCATCCGCTTCACCACGGCCAATATCGCGCCGCGCTATGTCTGGCCCGCCCGGCACAGCGACGGATCGTCGAGCGACCCCAACGCCTTGCCCATGGGCACACGGCTGCGCCTGAAGGCGAGTGTGAACATCAGCGGCTTCGACGCTAAAACCCAGGTGATCCTGCGCGCCTTGCAAGACTACGGCATGATCCTGGCTGATAGCGGCGACCGGCTCAACATCAGCGGTTCGCCCGACAGCCGCTGGAACGATAACCTGCTCAACGCCATGGGCGCGATCCATGCCTCCGACTTCGAGGTGGTGGACACCTCCGGCCTGATGGTCGATCCCAACTCGGCGCAGAGCCGCTAACCGCGCCCATCCGCCGACAGGGCCGCCGGGCCGGGAACCCTCCCGGCCCGGCGGTTCGCTGTTCCCCGGCCCCCCGACAGCCGCGCAAACTCCCTCCAGAAGAACAAACCTACTATAAATAATCTTCGTGTCCTTCGCGCCTTCGCGGTGAAATAGCCATCCGCTGCGAGCTTTGGCTTGACAGGCGGGAAGCGCACCTGCATAATGCCCATAACCGATGATGACACGTAGTGTTGCCCCCCGCGGGGCGTCGTAAGGAACCGCCGATGCCGGCCTGGTTGCGCGCGCACCCTGGCGCGTGGGGCGTGTTCGTGCTGGTCCTGGGTGCCTTCATCGGCCTGTGGTGGCTCGGCAATCGCGCCGTGGAGTCCCCGCCCGCCGCCACCCGCACCCCGGTTGCCGTGCCCACCACGGCCCTGCCGCCCACCGCGACCTTGCCGCCCCCGGCTCCCGATACGCCGGTGCCGAGCGCCCCGCCCGTTCCACCCAGCGATACGCCTGTGCCCAGCGATACGCCCGTGCCGCCGACCGCCACGCCGTCGCCCACGCCCACGGTGGTGTTGCTGACGCCGCCCGCCGGGCTGCCCTGCGGCCTGTTCCCCGCCGACAACATCTGGAACCGGCCCGTACGCGATCTGCCGGTCCACCCGCAGTCCGCGGCCTATATCGAGAGTATCGGGGGCGACGCCGTCCTGCACCCGGACTTCGGCGCCGGGCAGTGGCAGGGCGGCCCCATCGGCATCCCGGTGACGGTGGCCCGCGCGGGGGCCCGGCTCGTGCCCCTCCATTTCACCGCTTACGGCGACGAGAGCGATCCCGGCCCCTACCCGATCCCCACCAGCGCCCCGGTGGAAGGCGGGCCGGCGGCAAAGGGCGACCGCCATGTCATCGTAGTGGATCCCGCGACCTGCACCGACTACGAGCTATACCACGCCCGGCCCCGGCGCGACGGCAGTTGGAATGCCGACGCCGCCGCGAAGTGGTTGCTGACCACCAACGCGCTGCGGCCCGCGGGCTGGAGTTCGGCGGACGCCGCGGGCCTGCCCATCCTGCCCGGCCTGGTGCGCTACGACGAGGTGGCGAGCGGCGTCATCCGCCACGCGATCCGCTTCACCACCAGCGACATACAGGACACCTATGTCTGGCCCGCCGGGCACAGCGACGGCACATCCACCGATCCCGCTGCCCCGCCGATGGGGGTGCGCCTGCGCTTGAAGGCGGGTGTGGACCTCACCGGCTTCGACGCCAAAACCCAGGTGATCCTGCGCGCGCTGCAAGACTACGGCATGATCCTGGCCGATAGCGGCGACCGGCTCAACATCAGCGGTTCGCCCGACAGCCGCTGGAACGACGACCTGTTGCTCGCGATGGAAACGATCCATGCCTCCGACTTCGAGGTGGTGGATACATCCGGCCTGATGATCCGCCCGGACTCCGCCGCCAGCCGCTAAAGCCTTCACCGTTACCGGCGGGCTTGACAGGCGGGATGGCCGCTTCTATAATTGCCCCCAACTTAGCGCCATTCGTGCGTGATTCGGCGGTTTTCCCGGCGACGGGGCGGAGGTAACTATGGCGGCCTGGGTGGTGGCGCATCGGGTGGTGCTGGGGCTGCTGTTGCTGGGGCTGACCAGCATCGGCGGGGCGGCGGGGCTGCTGGGCTGGGGCCTGGGCGGGCCGCCGGGCGGCGCGGTGCTGGTGGTGGCGGATGCCACGCCCTCTGCGTCTGCAACGACACCTACGACGGCAGGCACGAATCCCGCCGCGCCGACCACGCCAGTGCTGGTGACGGTCTACGCCAGCGGCGCGGTGCAGCACCCCGGCGTCTATACGCTGCCCGCGGCGGCGCGGGTGGCCGAACTACTCCAGCTAGCCGGCGGCCCGGCGCCCGACGCCGATCTCGACCAGGTGAACCTGGCGCTCCGCCTGCACGACGAGGAACAGGTCTTCTTTCCCCATCGCGGCACGCCGGCCCCCGCACCCCCCGCGGCAGAACCGGGCGCGCCCGCCCCCGCGAACCAGGCCACCGCGCCCCCCGCGGTGGTCAACCTCAACTCGGCCCCCGCTGCGGCGCTCGAAACCCTGCCGGGCATCGGCCCCGCACTGGCGGCGCGCATCGTCGAGTACCGCACGGCGCATGGCCGCTTCACCCGCATCGAGCAAATCCAGGATGTGCCAGGCATCGGCCCCAAACTCTTCGAGCGCGTGCGCCCGTACCTGACGGTCAGCCCCTGACGAGTGCTGAGTGCTGAGTGCTGAGTGGTCAGTGGTCAGTGGCCGGGGGTCAGTGGTCAGTAATGAATTAGGCTTGTCACTCTGAGCGCAGCGAAGAGTCTCTTCGGTCGGGCTACGAGACGAGACTCTTCGCTGCGCTTAGAGTGATGGTGTGTGAGGCGGACGGCTTAGCGCACGACGCGTGCGTAGGCAATCGCCTTGTGGTGCGAGTACACGCCTTCCATCGTCTCGGCGTAGACGCCCGGCCCGGCGCTGGCGTAGATGGTCCAGTAGATGAGGACATCGCCGTTGCCGTCGGCCTCGACCTGAATCTGGCCGTAGACCGAGCCGTCGGGCTCGGTGCCGTAGGCGCCGACGATTTCGCCCGGCGTGAAGCCGTGGCCCACGATGGTGAACTTCGCCTCGCGCCCGGCGGGGACGCAGTTGTTGCCGGGCGAGACGCTGGCGCTCTGGTGGGCCGGGATGTTGCCGCAGGGATTGCTGGGCGGCGGGGCGGGCGGCGCGGTCGGCGGCTTCTGCTGGGAGGCGACGACGGTCTCGTGCGCCGCCGCGACGGCGGTATCGTGGGCGGCGGCAGCCTGCTGCACCAGCGCGGTTTCATGCGCGGCGGCCGCGGCAGTCTGCTGCGCGGCGGCCGCGCGCGCTTGCGCCTGGGCGGTGGCGGCGGCGTCCGCAGCGCGGGCCTGGGCGGTGGCGGCGGCGCGGGCCTGGGCGGTGGCGGCGGCGCGGGCTTGCGCGGTGGCCGCGGCGTTGCCGGCCTGGCTCTGGGCCAGGGCGGTTGCGCGGGCGGCGGCGTTCTGGGCCACAGCGGCGGCGGTGGCGGCGGCGCGGGCTTGCGCGGTCGCCTGCCCGCGGGCCACAGTGGTGGCCTGAGTGCCGGCGGTCGCCGTCGCCGCCGCGTGCGCATTGCCGGCGGCGGCCGCGGTGGCCTGGGCGTTGTGCGCCTGGGCGGCGGCGGTGGCCTGCGCGCTACTCGCTTGCGCCTGGGCGGCGGCGGTGGCCTGCGCCTGGGCCTGCGTGGTGGCTTCCGCGGCGGCGGCCTGCGCCAGGGCGGCGGCGGTAGCCTGCGCCTGGGCATCTTGCGCCTGCACAGCGGCGGTGGCCTGCGCGGCGGCCTCGAACTGGGCGGTGGCCGTGGCCTGACTCTGTGCGGCGGCCGCCGTCTGAGCCAGGGTCGTAGCCGTGGCCTGCGCGGCCCCTTGCGCTGCCGCGGTCCCGGCGGCAGCGCTTTGCGCCAGCGCCACCTGCGCCGTGCCGGTGGCGTCCGCCGAGCGGGTGGCGGCGGTCGAGGTCGCGCCGGTGTTCACAGCCAGGACGGTTGGCGTCGGGACTGGGGGCGGGGCCGGCTTGTTGCCGGCCAGGGCGGCCAGTCCGCCGGCCAGGAGCAGCAGGGCGATCAGCAGTCCGCCTGCCGCGAAGGCCAGCGTGCGCCCTGACCGGCCGGTGGGCCGCGCCGGGGGCGCCCCGTTATCGGCGCGGGGCGGCACGGGCGGCACCGCAACGGGCGCCTGCGCCTGATAGACCGGCGCGGGCAGCCCCGGCGGCACGGGCGCCTGCGCCTGATAGATCGACGCGGGCGGCCCAGCCGCTGGCACCTGGTAGACCGGTGCGGGCGGCCCAGCCACTGGCGCCTGGTAGACCGGCGTGGGCGGCCCAGCTACTGGCGCCTGGTAGGCCGGCGTGGGCGCCTCCGGGGTCGCGGGCACGGGCGCGGTTAGCACACTCGATACAGGGTGCTCCGTGGCTGGGGGCCATGCCGGTGCCGGGGGCGGCGGGGGCGCTGGTGCGCCGGTCGCCGGCACGCCGGGCATCGGCATTTCTGCTACGAGCGGGGCAGGCGTAATCGGCGGGATCGTAGGCGCTGCGGCCGGCTCGCGCGGCGGGGGCGGGACAGTCGGCGCGACCTCCGACGCCGCGCCGGCTAGGGCCGGGGTAGGTGGGATGGTCTGCGCGACCTCACTCGCAGTGTCCGCTGGGTCCGAGGTCGGCACGATCGTCTGCGCCACTTGCTCCCCGGTGGCCTCTGGGACCGGAGGGGGCGGGATGGTCTGCGCGACCTCACTTGCGGTGGCCTCCGCCGGGGCGGGCAGCACAGTGGCCGCGGCATCGGCGGCGACCACCCCCGCCGGCAGGGTGGCGGCCGGTTCCGCGGGGGCCGGGGCGGGCGGCACCCCCTGGGTGGGACTCGTCGCCTGGGCGGCCTCCGGTGCCGGGGTCGGTGCCTCTTTAGAGGCAGACGGCAGGTTCTCGGTCGCTGCCCCTGCGATGGGGGCGGCGGGCGCGGGTATCGGCGCCGCGCCGGGCAGCGTGGCGGCGGGTGCCGCAGTTGCCGGGTCGGCGGGCAGGGCCGGCGCCTGGCCGGGTGTGCCGGCCTCCGCCGGCGGCAGGGCCGGGGTCGTGTCCAGGGTCGGGGCGTTGGCCGCGATGGCCGGCGCCACCACCAGCGGGGGGCCTGCCGGCGCAGCGGGTTGGCTGGCCTGCGCTTCGGCTACCGCCTGCTGCAACGCCCGCACCATCTCATCGGCCGTCTGGTAGCGGTCCTCCGGCGCCTTCGCCATCGCCTTCAACACCACCCGCTCGACGGGTTCGGGCACGCTGCTGTCGATCAGGTGGGGCAGCGGCAGGGGCTCGTTCATGTGCTTGATGACCACGGCAAAGGGAGTATCCGCATCGAACGGCACGCGCCCGGTGACCATCTCGTAGAGCACGACGCCCAGCGAGTAAATATCGGTGCGCGGGTCGAGTTTTGCGCCGCGGCCCTGCTCCGGGCTCATGTAGGCGGGCGTGCCCGACAGCCCGCCGCTGGCGCTCGACGTAGCCGCGCTGACGATCTTGGCGATGCCGAAGTCGGTCAGCAGCGGGTGGCCTTCGGCGGTGAACATGATGTTGTGCGGCTTGATGTCGCGGTGGATCATGCCGTGCTTGTGCGCGTACGACAGCGCGTTGCCGATGGCCGTGATCACCTGCTCGATCTGGGCCAGGCTCAGCCGGGTGCCCGCCGCGTGCTCGCGGTGCAGCACTTCCTTGAGGTTCGGCCCGTCGATGAACTCCATCACCATGAAATAGACATCGCCCTCGTCGTCATAGTCGATCACCTGGACGATGTTGCTGTGGCGCAGCGCGGCGACGGCGCGCGCCTCCTTGCGGAAGCGGTCGCGGCTGTCCTCTTCGTTGAGCAGGAAGGGATAGAGCACCTTCACGGCGACATAGCGGTCGAGGGAAGGCTGGTAGGCTTTATAGACTTCGGCCATCCCCCCGCGGCCAATGCGTTCGAGGATGCGGTAGCGGCCCAGGGTTTTGCCGGTTAATTCGCTCATGAATCATGCTCCGGTTCACGGCTAGAGATGGATGGTGATTGGCACGTATAGGGGAACCCGGACAGGATGGGCGGATGGCGGTCGTGCGCGATGGTCCAACGAATCTATCCGCCCGCTCCTGATATCGAGTCCAATTGTATCCGCAGAGGATCGGAATTGCAACATCTCCGGCCCGCCCGCGCCCCGCCGGTGTAGCTGTCTACCGTGCTGACCGGGACGCGCCGCATGTTCGGGTTACTACTGTATTTGAGGCTAATGCGAGCCGAAAATCAACGATATCCTACTACATACCGTCAGCGACCGGGTAACGGAAGCCGGTCTGAGGTCGCGAGTGATTGCAATATTGTAATGCCGGCGCCGCGCATTAGTTTCGCGAATCGGCGGGTGGCGGCTCCCGATCGCGTCGCTGGTTGAACAATTCGTAGAGCATGACGCTGGTCGCGACGGCCAGGTTGAGCGAGTCGCTGCGCCCGACCATGGGGATGCGCACCACCGGATCGCACAGCGCCTGCAGCTCCGCCGATAGGCCCTTGCGTTCGCCACCCATCAGCAGGATCGCCGGCGCGCGATAGGCGACCGCATGGTAGTCCAGTGCCGCCGCCGGCGATGTGCCGACCAGGGACCACTGGTGCCGGGCCGTCCACCGGGCCAGCGCGGCGGGCGTGGTGCGCACAAACCGTTGCGCGAAGCCGGCCGCCATGCTGGAGCGTACGGTAGCCGGATCATACGGGTCGACCCCGTCGCCGAGCACGATCAGGCCCGCGCCGCCGACAGCCTCCGAGGTACGCAGGATGCTGCCGAGGTTGCCGGGCGACTGCACGGTGTCCAGCGCGATCCAGCACAACTCCCCGCCGGGCCGGACCTGGTCCAGCGCTTCCCACTGCTGGTGGACAACCGCCCCGACGCCCTGCGGGTCGTCCACCAGCGCGAGGCTTTGCAGCACTTCGGGCGTTACCTCGATGGCGGGCGTGCCGGCCCGGCGCAGCCAGCGGACCAGTTTTTGGGCGAACGGGTGGGTCAGCAAAGGTGGGCACACGACCAGGGTCTGGATATGGACATGGTGGCGGGCCGCTTCGGAGACGAAGCGCATCCCTTCAATATAATACAGGCCGGCGCGGTCGCGTTCGGCGCGCAGATGCAGGCGACGGATGCGCCGGACCCGGATATCGTTGCGGCTGGTGATCGGAGTCGCCGGTCGGGCGGAAGAAGGCATGGCAAAGGCGGCCATCGCAGGCCGCTCCCCGGCACCGGGGATATAGGCGCTCCACGATACAGCAGCCGGTACATCGGCGCATCGCGGCGGCGAACAAATGGAAGCAGGAACCAGGGAAGACAGTGGTGACAAGGGGTGCGGGAGTCGCGCATAACGGTACGAGGGTGTGGCCGCGTAGAAGCCAGGCCACGATTAGCGGGGGCGGATCAATTAGCGCGAGTCGGACAAGCATTGCTCCTTTCTGCGACTCCAGGGCGGCGCAGTCGCGGCGGCACGAAAACGGGCGAATAACTGCCGTTATTATAGCGCGGCGCCGCCCTCACCGTCAACGTTGGACGAACGAGCAACCGCGTATTAGCTCACCGCGAAGAACGCGAAGATCATTTATATTAATCCCGTTCTTCGCATCCTTCGTTCCTTCGCGGCGCATTATCCAAACCTATGGTAGGCACTTGACGGAATAAACCAGCGGGTGTATAGTAGCACAAAACACGGTTTGCTGGGAGAAATCCCGGCTAGCGCGCGGCCTCGTGGGGCTGCGCCGAGGTAGGGCCATGCGACTGGGACCGAATCTGCGGGCGGCGCGCACCCGGCGCGGGCTGACGGTGGCCGAACTGGCCCAGGCCGGCGGCCTCTCCAAGGGCTTCGTCAGCCAGGTCGAGAACGACAAGACCTCGCCCTCGCTGGATACGCTCGAACGGCTGGCCGCGGCGCTGGATATCACGGTCGTGGACCTGTTGCGGGGCGCCGATGACGCGCCGCCGGCGCCCCATGTCGTACCCGGCGCCCTGGAGACGCCCGAACCGCCCGGCCCGGTGCGCCGCGTGGGGCAGCCGGGGCGCCTGCTGGCCGCGGGCCCCGTCGAGCCCGCCTTGCCGGCAGTGCGCGAGATCAGCCCGCCCGGCGCCGTCTTACGCAGCTTCGTCATCGATCTGCCGCCGGGCACGGCGGTGGGCGAGCCGGGCCATCGCCATGAGGGCGACGAAAGCCTGGTGGTGTTGAGTGGCGCGCTCGACGCCGAGCAGGCGGGCGAGACCATCCATCTCGCCGCCGGGGAC
>DASSGZ010000632.1:0-15146 GCA_035693165.1 Chloroflexia bacterium
GCCGCTCAGCGGGGCGCGCGAGTTGTTCGCCGCCGCCCGCGAGCCGAAGGCGCTCTGGATCTCGCCCGTGGGCGATCACGCGGTCATCGGGACGGCGAACCCCGCGGCCTACCGGGCGCAGGTGGTGGGCTTCTTCGACCACTACCTACGCGGCCGGTAGGGACACCGGGCGCGCCCGGCGAGCACGGCCCCGGCGCACGGCCACGGCGGTGCTGCCGATGAAGAACAACAGCACCAGCACGTTGAGCAGCCCGCCCCACTGCCGCCCCGGCAGCCAGCCGGTCAGGTCCGACCCCACGCGCAGCAGCAGCGACAGGTGCAGCAGGATGAGATGCGCGTAGAAGACGCGGTGGAAGGGCACGGCCAGGCCGGTGACGGCGGGTAAGATGATCGGCGCGTGGGCGAAGATCATGGCGAAGACATAGCCGAGGAAGACCGCGTGCAGCAGGGCGTCATAGCGCGGCCCGGCGGCTACCCCGCCGAAGACCACGGCCATGATGCCCGCCGCCGCCAACCAGATATAGCCGGAGAGCAGACAGACGGCGCTGAAGCGCGGCAGGCCGGGCAGCCGCACCGTGCGCCGGGCCACGTCGTAGCGGGCCAGCCAGGCGGCCAGGGCCACCATGCCCGCGCCCGCCAGCCACGCGCCCGCATCGTAGGCCACGATGCTCAGGGCGAGGCCGGCCAGGAACAGCCCGGCGGCGGCCAGGAAGAGCGCCTGGCTCGCCCGGCTGGGGCGGCGCAGGCGGCTCAGCTCTAACCGTTCGCCGGCGATGGTCAGCACG
Source organism: Chloroflexia bacterium (assembly GCA_035693165.1). Classification (GTDB taxonomy): domain Bacteria; phylum Chloroflexota; class Chloroflexia; order QHBQ01; family JAICKM01; genus JAICKM01. The sequence goes on from DASSGZ010000632.1 coordinate 786, forward strand.
AGGAAGCCGGCCCACCAGAGCACAATCTGGTGGATGGGCCGGCCTACCGCCCAGAGCGCGTTGCCGATGGCCCAGGCATCGGCGCCGAGGGCCATGGTCACGGTGAACAGCGCCACCTGGCGGCGCAGGATCGCGGTGTAATTGGCGAGCAGGGTCACGCTGCCCGCGACCAGCAGCCCCGCGCCGAGCGGCACCGGCACGCCGATGAGCAGGACGATCGCGCCCGCGGCGGTGAACAGCGGCGCCAGATAGGCCCAGGGCCGGCCCAGCGCCACCGCGCGCTCCACGCCGATGAGCGTGCCCAGGAAGCCGCCCACCATCAGCGGGCCGTGGGCGGCGGCCAGCGTGTCGCGCAGCGGCGGCAAGGCCCAGCCCAGCCGCAGCAGCCCCGCCCACATCGCCGCCAGCAGCGCCACCATGCCCACGGCCAGGATGGGCAGGCGCGCCTTCGGGGGAATCCGGTCGGGCATGGCTAGCGGCCTCCCGCACGGAAGATATCGGGCGCGTCGGGGCCGGTCACTTCGAGCATGCCCTTGAGGCCCCGCTCGGCCCGCGCCAGCGCGTGGTCCATGAACATGTAGTGTCCCGGCACGTGCAGCCCGAACTCGACCATGGCCGAGCCGCCGGGCGGCACCAGCACCGCCTGCACATTGGTCAGTGGCGGCGACTCCAGCGCGCCCAGGTTGTAGACCCGGTCGAACACGGCGCCGATGACGTGGAACGACGAGGGCAGGTTCGGCCCCGCGTCGCCGAAGAAGATGCGCACCGTCTGGCCCACCTGCGCGCGCAACGGGTGCTGGTCGCTGAGCGCGCCCACCGCGCCGTTGAACACGAAGTATGTGGGCTGCTCGGCCAGCAACCTGTCGGTGCTGAGATTCTGGTGCCCCGGCGTGCCGAACGGCTGGTCGGTGTATAGCTCGCTCTGCATCACGTAGAACTCGCGGTCCACCGGCGGCAGCCCGCCTTCGGGCTCGACCAGGATCATGCCGAACATGCCGCTCGCCAGGTGGCTGGCAACCAGGGGCGTGGCGCAATGGTAGACAAAGAGGCCGGGGTAGAGCGCCTTGAACGTGAACGCCTTTTCCTGGCCGGGCGCCACCTGCATCAGCCCCGCGCCGCCGTCCGGACCGGCCACGGCGTGCAGGTCGATGGAGTGGACCATGTGGCTATCGGCGCGATTCTTCAGGTAGACCGTGACCATGTCGCCCACGCGCACGCGCAGGAAGGGGCCGGGCACCTGGCCGTTAAACGTCCAGTAGGTATAGGTTGTGCCGGACGCCAGTTGGCCCTCCAGTTCCACCGCTTCGAGGTGGATCTCCACGGCTTGCGGGCCGCGCTTGCCGAGCGGTGGCGGCAGGTCGGCGGGCTCGCGGACGATGCTCGGGGCGTGGGCGACCTGCGGCGTGGCCGCCGGGCCGACGACGAGGCGGCCCTCCATGCCGGCCTCGCGGTGGCCGGGCAGGGTACAGAAGTAGGGGAAGGTACCGGGCTTGTCCGCGGTGAACTGCAGCGTGGTCTGGGCGCCGGTGGCCCGCAGGCGCGCGGATGCGGCCTGGAAGTCGGGCACCACGAGGTCATGCTCGCCCGCGTCGCCGTTGATCAGCGTGATCGCCACGGCGGCCCCGGCGGGCACCTGCAGGGTCGGGTTGACCACCTTGTCGATCGTCCCGCCCACGCCGATATAGACCATGCGCCCGCCGTCGAGGCCGGTGCGCAGGGTGAAAGCGGCATTGCCCGCCGGCACGGCGGGCATGGCGGTCATGTCATGGTCGCCGGGTGCGGCGGGTGTAAGGACCGGGCCGGCCGGCGTGCCGGTGGCGGTTGCCACCAGCAGGGCAACCAGCACCGGCACAGCCAGGGCCGCGAAGATGAGGACGGACTTCGACGCCTGGATCATGGCGCGCTAATGGGCGACCGCGACGGCCCCGACGGTGGCCGTGGGGGCGGCACCGGTCTTGCCGATGCGCACGCGCCAGACTTCCGGCCCCTGCTCCAGGTAGTCCCAGGTGAACTCGCCCGCGTGCTCGACCTTAAACTGGTAGTAGAGCGGCTTAGGGTCGTGGTCGTTGACCAGGACAAAGGCCGCGCCGGGGTCGAGTTGGGCGAAGGTCTCGAAGATGGTGCTGTGGCGGCGCGCCGGCGGCATGGGGCGCACGTCGAGCGTGATCGGTTCGGCGGCGGGCGCGGCGCCATCATAGGTCTCGTGCATGCCGTCGAGGATGCGCTGCTGCTCGGCGACGGGCAGGTACTTCTCGAACAGCGGGATGTAAACGCGCTCTTCCTTCTCCAGGTGCAACTGGAAGATGGCCTCGATCTTCAGGCTCAGCCGGTTCAGACGGGCCTGCACGGCGGGCCGGGCCTCGGGGGCTGCCGTCTCCAGTTCGTGGACGGTCTCCTGGATATGGCGGATGTATTCCTGGATGAACTCATGGTCCACGCTCATGGTGGCGGTGGGCCGGCCATAGGTGCGCACCAGCGGATCGACCGCCGGGTACATGTGCTGCTCTTCGCCCACGGCGTGGGGCAGCAGGTCGCCGGTCAGGAAGGTGACGAGCCCGCGCGGGTCGGCTTCCGGCAGACCCTCGACAATCGCGGTGACGTGGTTGGTCAGGGTGTTCAGCATCTCCTGATGGTGGTTGTGAATGGCTTCGCTAATCTGGCTCATGACAGAGATCTCCTTAAATCCTTGCTTTTGTGGTGGATGGATGGCGAAACAGGGTTTAATCGGGCCAGCCCAGTTCCTGGCGGGCGACGCGCGACATGCGCTCCGGCCCCCAGGGCGGGTCCCACACCAGGTGCACCGCGACGGTGCGTACATCGGGCATGTCGCCGCGGATGGCTTGCTCGACTTGCTCGGTCAGGTAGTCGTGCAGCGGGCAGGCGGGCGTGGTCATGGTCATCTCGACGCGCACCAGCCCCCCATCTACGTCCAGGTTGTAGACCAGGCCGAGATCGACGATGTTGATGCCCAGTTCGGGATCGATCACCTCGTAGAGGCAGCCGAGGGCTTGCTGATGGGCGGGATCGGCGGCCAGCAGGTCGGGCGTATCGAGCAGGGTCGGGGCGATTTTCATGGTGCGGGTTCCTTCGAGGGCTGGATAGCCTGTTGCAGCGCCGCGAGCAGCCCGTCGAGGGGCAGGCCGTAGTTGGACGCAATGTCGGCGAGTTGCTCGAAAGGGGCAATGGGACAGCCCACGCAGGCCAGGCGATAGCGCAGGAACACGGGCACGGTTTGCGGCCAGCGCGCCAGCACGTCGGCAATGGTTAAATCGGTGGTGAGTGATGTTTGATCCATGGCGCATCCCTTTCTGTATTCAGGATACGCCATCCGGCGGGGCGGGTGTTTGCGCTAGCGCAAACAGGCGGCCAATTGGCCGATCATTTTGCGGGATCGGGCGCGGGGGGGCCGCCGGGCGGCAGGTCTTCGGCGATCTCGACCAGGCTGTGCGGGCGGCGCAGGACCACGCGCTCGCGCCCGCTCTCGATCAGGCCCTCCTGTTCCCAACGGCTGAGGATGCGGCTCACGGTGAACAGCGTGGTGCCGGTCATCTCGGCGAGGTCCTGGCGCGAGAGGGTGAGATCGAGCAGCACGCCGCTCTCAACGCGGCGGCCCACCTGGGGCACCAGGCGCAGCAACGCGCGGGCCACGCGGCGCTCGACGCGCTCGGTGGCCAGTTCGCGGTAGCGATCCTGGAACTCATGCACCCGCGCGACGACGATGCCCAGGGCGTTGAGTGTGAGGTGGGGGAAGCGTTCCATCAGGTCGGTGATTGTGGCGCTGTCCCAGCCGAGCGCGACACAGGCATCGGCGGCCTGGGCTGAGGCGGGGTACGTGGCCTCGCCCAGGGCGGCCACCGCGCCGAACATCTCGCCGGGGCTGATCACGCGCAAGATGATCTGCTGGCCCTCCGGCGTGATCTGCGTCATCTTGACCTGCCCGGCCAGCAGCACGTAGAGCACGGCGGCGGGCCGGCCCTGGCGGAAGAAAAAGGCATCGGCGGCGACCCGGCGCCGCCGCCCCACCCGCGCGATCTGGCGCAAGGCGGCTTCCGGCAAATCGCGAAAGAGGCGCGCCTGTTGCAAATAAGTGAGGTCTTCCGGTACGGGATTTGCAGTGCTCATCGCCTAGATTGTACACTATCTGCGCGCGGACTGAAACCCGCGCCACCGCCGCCCGGAAGGAGACCCATCATTCATGAAACGACACCCCAGTTTGCGCGATCTGTCGAGCGATCACCACCAGGGCCTGGTCCATGCCCGGCGGCTGGTGCAGACGGCGGCCGGCAGCGTGCCGGCCCCGCCGGAGGGCGCGGCGGGCGTAGTCCATGACTTTCTGCACCTGTGGGCCGAGGAGACAAACCACCACTTTCGGGAGGAAGAGGAGGTGCTGCTGCCGGCGTTCGCCCGCTATGGCGACCCCGCCGCGGCCCCGGTGGTGCGCATGCTGGTCGAACACGTGCAGATCCGCCGCCTGGTCGCCGATTTGCAGGCCCAACTGGCCGCGGGTGCGCCCGACCACGCGACGATGCAGGCCACCGGCGATCTGCTGCGCGAACATATCCGCCACGAGGAGAACGTCGTGTTCCCGCTGATCGAAGCGGCCATGCCCGAAGAGGCGCTGGCGGTGCTGGAGCAGCAGCTTCTCCAGTTTACGTCGTGATGCGACATATCTGGTATGTTCCTTGCTATGGAATAGGGTAGAGACTGCCCGTCCATAGCAAGGAGAAACGACAATGCCGTCGACCATTCCCCTGGGCCGCGTCGGCCCGCTGACCATCCGTTTGAATTATAGCTGGCTGCCGGGCGCCTTGCTCGCCCTCTGGTGGTGCGCCCTGATCTGGTTGCCGGCGCAGTATCCTGATTGGACCGGCGCTTTCTACTGGGTCGTCGCCGCGGCGGTGATCCTGGTCTATCTGCTCAGCGCCATCGTGCATGAGCTGGCGCATACCGTCGTGGCCGGGCTGGGGCGGCACCCCATCCACCTGTACCCGTTCGGGGCGGCGCAGCCGTTCCGCGCGCGGCCCGTGGAGCCGGGGCGGCTGTTTCTGGCGGCGCTGGCCGGCATCGCCGTGAACCTGGCGCTGGGCGCGGCCATGCTGTGGGGGGCCGGGCGGATCGATGCAGCCGCGGGCCTGGGCGCCGGGCTGGCGGCTCTGCTGACCATCGCCGGGTGGATGAATATCGGGCTGGGTGTGCTGAATGCTATACCCGGCATTCCCTTCGACGGCGGGTGGGCGCTGAACGCCGCCGTCACCGGGTTCCTGGGCGAGCGCGAGACGGGGCTGCACCTGGCGCGGTTCCTGGGCCGGGTGGCGGCCCTGGGGCTGGTGCTGCTCGGCGCCTGGCGCGGCCTGACCACCGGCTCGTGGCTGGAGGCGCTGGGGCTGGTGCTGCTCGGCGTGGTCGCCCACGAAGCGGCGGTGCTGGGCCGGCAACGCGGGCTGGTGCGGAGCGCGCTCGATCAGTTGCATGCGCGCGATTTTATGACCGCGACACAGCCGGACGACGCCGTACCCGAGTCGGCCAGCGTGGCCGAGATGATGCTGGCCCACCCCCATAGCCCGCTGCTGCGGCCCTTGCCGGTGCTGGACGACGAGGGCGCCCTGGTGGGGCTGGTATCGCCCGAGGCGGCGGACGCGCTGTTGCAGGGCACCTGGCCCACCGTGCCGGTGCGGGCCTTGATGACGCCGCTGGCTGAGGTGCGCCGGCGCCTGGCGCCGGACTCGCCGCTGACCGAGGCGCTGCGCATCGCGCAGGAGCGCGCGGGCGGCCCGCAGGAAGATGCACCCATCCCGGTGCTGCAAGATGGGCGCCTCGTGGGCAGCCTGGACCCGGCGCACTTGCTGGCCTTCGAGCAGGTGGGGCAAGAACTGGGCATCGAAGAAGCGCTGGCCGGGCCGCCCCGGCGCCGCGGGTTGTTGCCGCGCCTGGGTACGCTGCTGCCCGTGGTGCTCGTGCTGACGGTCATGGCGATCCTGGGCCATGCCGCCACGCAGACCGACGCCGCGGGCCTGGCGGATTCGACCCCGGCCCAGATGACCTTCAGCGATGAAAGCCCGAGCGCGGGCGGTATCAGCGGCCTCGACCTCGACACGATCAGCGTGCAAATCGCCAGCACGCGGGCCATTACCGAGGCGACGATCAGCCTCGATGGGGTGCCGCTGCCGACCGAGTTGCAGGGCACGTCGCCGCTGACCCAGACGGCGACGGCGGCGCTGGACCAGGGGCTGACGCTAGGCGTGCATCATGTGAGCGTGACTGCCGCGAACGGCAAGGGGTTGCCGCAGAGCACGACCTGGCAGTTCCGCGTCGTGGCCCGCACCGGGGGGTCGGATACGCCCGCTCTCCCGCCGCGGTCGCTCGAGATCGTGCGCCGGCAGCCCGCGCTGGCGGGCCGGGTGCCTGCCGCGGCGGCGGATCTGGCGTTGCGGGTCGAAGTCACGGGCGCGAACCCGCCCGCGCAGGCCCAACTCTCGCTTGACGGCCAGACGTTGGATACCACCGTGACCGCGGTCGAGGGCGATGCGAATCGCTACCTGGTGACGGCGAATCTGCCCGCCGTGCCTGCGGGCATGCACCAGGCGCAGGTCGATCTGCTGGCGAGCGACGGGCATTTCTATTCGGCGGCCTGGGGCTTTACCGCCCTGACGCCGGACGCCGACCACGCCTTCTTCGCGCAGACCGGCTACTTCGTCGGGCAGCCGTTCCTGGCCTACTGGAAGGCGCACGGTGGCCTGGCTCTCTTCGGCTACCCGATCTCGGATCTGCTGCGGGAGACGACGAGCAGTGGCGAGACATACACGGCGCAGTATTTCGAGCGGGCGCGCTTTGAACTGCACGCCGCCACGGGCGACAAAGTGATCCTGGGCCGGGTGGGCGCGCTCTTGCACACGCCGGAGCCGGGCGTGGCGCCGGTGACGGGCGCGCAATTCTTCCCGCAGACCGGCCATAACCTGCAGGGCACGCTGCGCACCTACTGGGAGCAGCATGGCGGCCTGGCGCAGTTCGGCTACCCGATCAGCGAGGCGCGGCCCGAAACCAGCCCCGCCGACGGCCGCACCTATACCGTGCAGTACTTTGAGCGCGCGCGCCTGGAAGTGCACCCGGAGAACGCCGGGACGCCCTTCGAGGTGCAGGTGGGGCAACTGGGCCGGCAGCTATACCAGGCCAAATATGGCCCGTAGATTGTAGCGCGGAAGCGCCGCCGGCGAGGCCGCATCTTCGAGTGTGGCCTCGCCGGCGGTTATCGAAGGGACTTAGCTTCCTGCTTGGGCGCGCTCCATCGCCCTTTCGAGGGCATTCGGGAAGCGCACCTCGAAGTCTTGCACCCCCACCCATTCTGGTCGAACAAAGATGCGCGTCATTTGGGGCACAAGGGCGCCGGCCTGCGCGACCCATGCGTTCCCCTGCTCTTCTCCCATCGTACGCCGGCACATTGCGGCATACTCCGGTGCGACGCCATCTACGGTGTCTATGTGGACGGTCCCGCGAATGAGCAGAACTTTGTGGGGCATACGATCGCTATCAATTGTGACTGCGACATGGTCTCCGTCCTTTAATGCCTTTGTTTTAGGGGCATCAGGAGGCGTGCCGAAGACAAGCTCCTTCCCGTTCCAGTGGAAGCCAATCGGAACCACCCGCGGTGTCCCATCCGTCCAGTTGTACGCGAATCGCGCCGGAAAGGTTGACTGTAGTAACTGTTGTGCCACGGGGTCGTTGAGGAGGCTAATATCGCCTTGTTTGGTAGTCATGGCGCTCTCCTTTACCGAGAACAACTACCGTTATGTCACTGGAACCAAAGAACGGGATCCTGATCACGGCTTTTGCGGCGCCAAACACCTCGGCATAGAAAGCTAGCCCATGACGACTCGCTTGGAGCCGTGCTGGGGCTAGCTTCCTATGTCGGTCCAACCGTAAGCGCTTGACGCGCTTAAGCATTATAGCCTTCGCTCTATCAGGCAGGGGTTGAGGGATACAACCTTACATGCTTTCAGTCGAATACGATTTCGTCTGTATGCTCTTTGCGTTACCGGCGCTACGGGGCGAGTGCGGCGCAGAAGGCCGCTGTGTTATTCCCTACCCTGCCACTCAAATATGTGAACGATACGAGTTGGCCGGTCGGCGAGACTTCAGCAACGGTACGGCCTGCGCTGCCCGCGACAACTCCGCCGCCTGGAACAACTGTGAAATCGTAGGTGCCGAATGTGTAAATGGTGAAGGATCCGTCCGGGTGAAAGACTAAACGTTCCGGCCCGCTAACCTGATCCCGGAGCGTCTTGCCGTTCGCCTCGAAGTCGGCCCGCAACTGATAGCTTTCGAGGATGTGTGTAACGTTGCCCGCGGCGTCCGTGAAGACAAGATCGCTGATGCGGCCGCTGGCGTGCTCCGTGACAGTGAAGCCACAGGCAGCGGTGAAGTCGTCCCGCACAAAGGTGAAATCGACGGGGGTAATGACATGGGTTGGACCTGCAGCGGCGGCCTGGGATGCGGGGGCCAAAATACAGAGGGCGAACAGGCCCACGATGCATAGACAAGTGCGTAGTGTGCGCATTGTATTCCTCCGGGTATGCTGCTAATGGCGTTCAATGGCCTTCCTGACCCACGTAATGTACTTGCCATGTGTGGCGGCTTTCATTCCTTTCATTACGCGCCCACTATCGATTTCAGGCACCTACTCGTAACCTTAATATTTGTTCGTTGCAAGTGACCTTACAAAGATTGTATTACCAAGATATAGGAAAGTCAATAGATAAGCTTCTAGGCAATATTTGGTTATATCTACATAGGTTACATAAGGGTCGGTCAAGGATAACTTAAAGGGGTAATAAATATGACCTTTCGGGCTAGCCTGAGTACTCTTTCGTGTTAGCAAAGCTCAACAGTACGGTATATTGTACATCATGAGCGACACCTACAGGCTCTATATATACCTTACAAGAATTGAAAATGCGAATTAGCCCTGGATTGCGGCGGGGGGAGCAGCTACCCGGCATATGTCTTGCTAGGATACGACTTGCAGGGCGTGGAAGGCCAGGGAAAGGGGAATAGCCATGCCGCACGGGCCGCAGAAGAAAGCGCTAATCATCGTCGAAGATAACGCAGCGGTGGCGGAGGTGATCAAGGACACCCTCAACGGGGAGCCGGGCTATCGCGCCGTGGTGGTGCATGACGGGGCGCAGGCGCTGGAGGTCATCCATTCGATCCAGGTGGATGCTGTGTTGCTCGACGTGGCGCTGCCGGGGCTGAGCGGCCCGCAGATCTACGAAGCGCTCAAGGCCGACAGGGCGACCCGGCATCTGCCCGTCATCTTCATTACCGCCCACTACGACTCGCCCGACTTCCAGCGCCTGGGGATCACCCGGTTTATCGCCAAGCCGTTCAATCTCGACGAACTGCTGGCGCGGGTCGAGGAGGTGTGCGGGCCGGGGCTGCCGGTGGAGCCGGTGCCGGCGCCGCCGGAGGACCGCACGCTGCTGGACGCCAGCCTGCACGACGACGGGGATATTCTCTATTTCCTGACGGTGCCGCAGCCCGAGCTTTAGGCGGCCCAGGCCGCGGTCTGGGGCAGGGTGAGCAGGACGCGGGTGTAGCGACCGGGCACGCTTTCGGTGGCCAGGGCGCCGCCGACGACGGCCATCATGGTGCCGTGCAGGGCCAGGCCCTGGCCGCTGCCGCCGTTGGCTGCGGGCGGGGCACCCAGGCCCACCCCGTCGTCTTCGATCAGAATCTCTAAACCGTCGCGCCACTCGACGGCGATGCGCAGGCGTAGGGGGCGGGCGAGGTCGGCGGCGCGCCCGTGGCGGGCGGCGTTGCGGATGGCCTCACGGGCAGCATAGAACAGCACCTCGGCGGTGAGCGCGGGCATGGCTTCGGCGGCCTGCGCGGCTTCCGGGGCGATCTCCCAGGTGACGGCGTCGAAGGCGGCGCCCAGTTCGTCGCGCAGTGTCTGTTGCAGCGCGCCGATGAGGCCCAGGTGGGTCACTTCGGGCGCGCTGCCGGTGGGCATCTCGCGCAGCAGGTTCGAGATCTGGCGGTGGACTTCGGCCAGCAGGCGCAAGGTGTCGGGCAGGGCCTCGCCGATCTGCGGGCCGCTGCTCAGGTTGAGGATGGCCGTGTGCAGGCGCGGCAACACGTCGTCGTGGAGGGCGCGGCGGGCGCGCCGGTCGAGCACCTGGCTTTCGGCGAGGCGGCGACGCTGCAAGACCATCAGCCGCCCGGCGATCTCGGCGCTGGCCTGGGTGTCGATGAGGCGCTCGCCGCTGGCCCGCGCGATCTCGATCTCCTCCTGCGTGTAGACGCCCCCGGCGCTCTTTTCCCCCAGCAGCAGCACGCCGATCAGGCCGCGCTCGCTCCAGAGCGGCACGGCCCAGAGCGCGCCGCCGTAGCGCGCCGGGTCCACCGGGGCGTACATGGTGTCGGGGCTGGGAAATTGCGCGGCCAGGCCGGCGGCGGCGGGCAGCACGGCGTCTGCGCCCGGCGGGTAGGCCAGCATGGGGCCGGCCAGCGAGGAGAGCGGCCCCAGCGGCACCAGGTAGGCGCGGCGCGCGCCCAGCACATCGGCGCAGAGCGCATGGAAGGGCGTGGTCGCATCGATGGCGGGCGGCGTGGCGCGGGTGAGCAGCGACTCGTAGAGCCGCTGGCTGGCGACGAAGGGGCGCAACTGGTCCATGTAGCGCTCGCGCTCGGCATAGGAGCGCCAGCTAAACAGGGCATAGAACAGCGTCATCAACACCGTCGCCAGCAGCAAACTGTAGATGGGCCGGATGGGCAGGGTGGCCGTCCCGGCGACCACGAGGCTGTAGCCCGCGGCGACCAGCACGGCGCTGTGCCAGTGGCGGGCCAGGCCCCGGCGCGGCAGCGCCTTGCCGGTGAAGATCTCGTACGACACGATGGCCTGGCCGAGCAGCACGACGGCCAGCGAGATGAGCAGGCAGATCACCACGTCACTGGCGGCGATAACCACGGCCATCTCGCTATAGACAATGTAGAGCGTGGCCGTATTGAGCACGATCCAGAGCAGCACGCCCGTCACCAGCAGGCTGACCAGCAGCAGCAGTGCCGAGGTGGCGACGAGCCAGGGCCGGGCCAGTCGCCGCGCCTGGTCGCCCATGACGCGGCCGGTGGGGCCGGGCCGGCGCAGCGCGTCGAGTGACAGGATGATGCAGAGCAGGATATAGGCGGGGTAGGCCAGCACGCGCAGGGGGATATTGCCGATGGGCAGCACTCCCGCCGCGAACTGGTGGATGAGCACCCCGTAGAGGGGGAACAGGTTGACCCAGAGCAGCACGCCGAGCATCCCCAGCGTGAGCACCAGGATGCTGAGCAACCAGGGCCGCTGGCGGCGATGCAACGGCGTTTGCCGGTCGTCCCAGAAGCCGGCGTACCAGAGCATGATCACGTACCAGGCAAAGGGCAGCACGATGACCGGCACCCAGGCCACCTGCCACCAGAAGTTGACCTCCCAGTTGACCACGTTGAAGCCGTAGGCCAGCAAGGCGGCATGACTGATGAAGAAGGCCGCGCCCATGAGCAGGCCGCCGCCCGCCAGCCAGATGCCCCAGGTGCGCCGCTCGGCGTTCAGCAGCACGGTGAGGCCGAGCCAGCACAACAGGATGGTGTTGAACAGCGAGACGGCGATCCCGGCCCAGATGAGGAAGGGTTCGCCGATCATGATCCCTCCCAGACGACCCACTCGCCACGATCGTTGAGCACGCGCGGGGTACCGTCGGCGTCCCAGGTAATGACCCGCCCGGCCCGCGCGATCACCGCGGCGCGGGTGCGCGCCACCTTCTCGTCGGTGGTGTTGTCGTTGAGGCCCCAGGCATTGTAGATCTGCCCGTTGGTGCGGCTGATGGTGCGCTTGTCGCGGAAGCCCATACGCGCGGCGATCTGCTCGTTGGTCATGCCCTGGGCCAGCATGCGGGCCACGGCCTGCTCGTTCGGCTCCAGCAGCGCCATGGGCGCCTGCGCGTCCTTGTGCCGCACCTCCTGCACGCGCGACTCGATCTCCGGGTCGATGAAGCCACGCCCGGCGCGGGCGTCGTGCAGCAGCGGCACGATCATCTGCGGCAGCAGGTAGTTGGACTTGCGGACATAGGCGTAGTGGCTGAGGATGCCCGACCGGCGGAAGTCGCGGTAGTAGTTTTCGTCGTCCTGGATGGAGTAGAAGACGACCGGCAGGCGCGGGAACTCGCGGCGCAGGGCGACCGCGGCGGTGATGCCGTTCATGGCACCCGCCAGTTGCACGTCCATCAGCACGACATCGGGGCGCGCGGCCAGGCAGGCGGCCAGTGCTTCCTCGCCGCTGGCGCAGTCCTGGGTCACGACGACTTCGCCGGTGCCCTGTAGGCCCAGTTTGAGCGCCTGGCGCAGGCGCTCGTTGTCTTCGACCAGTAAGAGGTTCATCATGGCTTCATTGTGGGTGTTTAGCGGCCGGTGTCAAGCACTCAGGTGCGCCGCGGCGCGGCCTTAGAGCATGGCAGAGCGGCGGCAGGATGCGTAAGATCAGCAGCGGGTCCTTACACTATTATACCTGGAGAGCATGATGATGAGAACTACTACCATCTTGCCCGTCTTGCCTGCACCGGTGGTGCGCACTCCGGCGCGAGCCAACCCGCAAGCGCGGCTGTTGCTGGCGGGGGTGGGCCTGGGCGGCGCGGTCGACCTGCTGTTCTACCGGCAGGCGCTGGGCATCTCGCTGCTGGTGTTCGTGGGGCTGGTGCTGGGCGCGCTGTTCGGGCTGAGCCGGGTGGAGGATGTGCGCCCGGCGTGGCGCAATCTGTTGCTGCTGATGCCGCTGGTCTTCTTCGCCGGCATGGTGGCGGTGCGGGCGAACGCCTTCCTCACGGCGCTCAATGTGCTGGCCACGCTGGCGCTGCTGGGGTTGCTGGCCTACTTCTATGCCGCGAGCCGGGTGACACGGCTTGACCTGATCGGCTATCCGCTGGCGCTGCTGGCGGTGCTGGGCAACGCCCTTCTGCAACCGGCCCCGCTGGTGCCGGCAACCGTGGATGTCGCGCGGGGGATGGGGCCGTTGCTGCCGGTGCTGCGCGGGCTGGCGCTGGCGCTGCCGGTGCTGCTGCTGTTTAGCTGCCTGCTGGCATCGGCGGATGCGGTGTTCGCCCGCTATCTGGGCGCCCTGTTCCAGTTCGACTTCCTGCCCGATTTTGGCGACCTGTTCGCGCAGGGGTTGATCGTGATCGTCGCCGGGTGGTTCCTGGCGGGCGCCCTTGTCTACGCGTTGCGCCGCCGGGCCGGCGCGGGCGACGCTTTCCCCTGGGAACCGGAGACGGCTGCCTTGCACGGCATGGCCTCGCTTGGCTTCGTCGAGGTGGTCACGATTCTGAGCGCCGTGAACCTGCTGTTTCTGGCCTTTGGCGCCATCCAGTTCGCCTACCTGTTCGGCGGGCGGGCCAATATCACCATGGCCGGGTTCAGCTATGCTGACTACGCCCGGCGCGGTTTCTTCGAGCTGGTTGCCGTGTCGGTGCTCACCCTGGGGCTGATCCTGGGGCTGCAATGGCTGGTGCGCCCGCGCACGCCCGCGCAGACGCGCCTGTTTAACGGCCTGAGCACGCTGATGATCGGGCTGGTGCTGGTGTTGCTGGCCTCGGCTCTGCAACGCATGTTGCTGTACGAAGAAGCCTACGGCTATACGCACCTGCGGCTCTACGTCCACGTCTTCATGCTCTGGCTGGCGGCGACCTTCCTCTGGCTGCTGGGCACGCTGTGGGTGTGGCCGCGCCGGTTTGCCATCGGCGCCTTCGTCTGTGCGCTTGGCTTCCTGGCGACGCTCAACATGGTGAACCCGGATGTCACCATCGCGCGGGAGAATCTGGGGCGCTATCAGGCCGCCGCCCGGCTTGACGCGGCCTATCTGACCGACCTCTCGGATGACGCCGTGCCGCTGCTCGTGGCGAGCCTGGATACGCTGCAAGGGGAGGATCGGGCGCTGTTGCGGGCGCGGCTGCTGGGCCTGGCGCGGCGGACGCCGGACTCCGGCACGGAGACCTGGCCGGCATTCCACCTGGCCCGCCAGACCGCGGCCACCGTGCTGGCGCAAAACCGCGCCCGGCTGGAGCAGCCGTAGCCCCCCGGCAGACAAAAAAAGGCGTGGTCCCAGGAGGGGACCACGCCAAAAAAAGAGCGGAAGCGACGGGATTCGAACCCGCGGTCTCAGCCTTGACAGGGCTGCATGTTAGGCCGCTACACCACGCCTCCAAAAAGAGAGACCCGCGACGGCCTAGTCTCCCACCCCCTTGAGGAGGCAGTACCCTCGGCGCTGCAACGTTTCACGGCCAGGTTCGGGATGGAACTGGGTGGGTCCGCTGCGCTCTAGTCACGGATCTCTGCTTTTTCATC
>DASSGZ010000633.1:0-11171 GCA_035693165.1 Chloroflexia bacterium
CCTGGTGCCGGCGGGGTTCGTGGGCTATCTGTTGCTGGAAGGGCTGCCCGCGCGGCGCTGGCGCCGGCTTGAGATGCTGGCCGTGATCGGGCCGGCCGCCCTGATTGTGCTGGGCTGGGCCATCTGGAGCCAGGACACGCCGACGACACCCTTCACCATCCAGGCTGACCAGCACCGCGCCGCCTTTGTGCTCAAACCGGCCTGGGTCGAGGTCTTTCTGCTGCGGGCGTTGACAATCCTCCCGCTGACCGCCCTCTCGGCCTGGGCGGCGATCATCCTGCCCCGGCGGCGCTGGTGGCTGGTCGCGCTGTGGGCCGTGCTCGTCGCGGGGGCCGAATGGATCGCCGCTAACCTGTCCCACATCTGGATCGCCAACACGCTGCCGCCGTTCACCTTCCGCCTGGGGCCGCTGGCGCTCGATTTCCCCCAGCAGACCTATCCGTTCGGCTCGGAGGGCAGCATCCTGCGCGAGGGCGGCATCGACTTCTTCCAGTATCGCCAGGCGCCTATCTGGAGTCCCGAAGCCTGGCACCTGCTGTTGGTGCTGGGGCTGATCCTGGGCGTCCTGCTGCTGGCGAAGATGACGGACAGCCTGATCACCTGGCTGCGCGCCTGGTGGCGGGAGCGGGACCTCAGCCCGCTGAGCGGCGTCTACCTCACGGGGCTGGCAACGTTCGGCGTCACGCTGGCGCTGGGCGGCGACTTCTATGACCGCTACCTGCTGGGCTTCGTTGCCTTCGTCATCCTGTTCGTCGTGCGCGGGGCCGCCGGGTGGAGCCGCCGCGCCTGGGCCTATACGCTGGTCGTGTTCGCCCTGTGGGCCGGATTCAGCGTGCTGCTGCGGGCCGACTCTATCGACCACGACAACGCCCGCTGGCAGGCGGCCCTCTGGCTCTCCGCCCGCGCCGGGCCGGTGCAGATGGGCTTCGACTGGAACAACGTCTACCCCGCCGGCAACGGCACATACGAAATCACCGACGTGCCCATCGCCGGTTTCCGCACCGAAGCGCGCTTCCCCTACACCAGCCGCCTGTCCGGCTTCAGCACGCGCTACGTGCTGGCGCAGGCGCGCGCCGATCGGCCGCCGCTGCCGGCGGCGCGCCCCGGCCCGTAGGCCGCGCGCCGCCGTTCCGGTTGCCGAACAGCGGGTGACGGTGTACAATACGCCCATGAAGATTTGCATGGTGACGTCCTCATACCCGAAGTATCCGGGCGATGTGACGGCGCCTTTTATCCAGTCGATCGCCACCTACGTCGCCGCCCAGGGCCATGAAGTGCATGTGCTGGCGCCCTGGCACCCCGACCTGCGCCACCAACCCGTCGAGAACGGCGTCCACCTGCATTTCTATAAGTACGCGCCCCTGCCCAACCTGAACATCTGGGGCTACGCGGAGTCGCTGGAGGCCGATGTGCGGGTGCGCAACGCGATATACCCGCTCACGCCCCTGGTCACGCTGATCAGTTTTTTCGCTCTGATGCGCCTGACCGGGCGCATTAAGTTTGACGTGTTGCAAGCCCACTGGGTGATCCCGAACGCCCCGGTGGCCGCAGTGGTGGCCCGCCTGCGTGGTCTGCCGCTGGTGATCAGCCTGCACGGCTCGGATGTCTTTGTCGCCTCACAAAATCGCGTGCTGGCCTGGGCGGCCCGCCAGTGTTTTCGCACCGCCGACGCCGTCACGGCGTGCAGCGAGGACCTGCGCGAGCGCGCCCTGGCGCTCGGCGCAGCGCCCCGGCGCACCCGGTTGGTGCCCTACGGCGTCGATCCCTGCGCCTTTGCTCCCATCGAGGACGCGGGCACGCACCTGCGCGAGCGGCTGGAGCTGGCGCCGGGCACGCCGGTGGTGCTGGCAATCGGCAGGCTGGTCTACAAGAAGGGCTTCGAGTACCTGATCCAGGCCGCCCCGACCATCCTGGCCCGCCACCCCCAGGCCCAGATCTACATCGCCGGGCAGGGTGATCTACAGCGCGACCTCCAGGCGCAAGCCGCCCGCGTGGGCGTGGCCGGGCATGTTCACCTGCCGGGCAAGGTCAGCCATGACGAGGTGCCGACCTATCTCAGCGGGTGCGATGTCTTCGTGCTGCCATCCGTGGTTGACCAGAGCGGCAATGTCGACGGCCTGCCCAATGCCTTGCTGGAGGCGATGGCCGCGGGCTGCGCCGTGGTCGCCAGCAACGTGGCGGGAGTGCCGCTGGCCGTGCAGAGCGGCGAGAACGGGCTGCTGGTGCCGCAAAAAGATCCGGGCCGGCTGGCCGAGGCGGTCAGCACGCTGCTGGGCGATGCCGCGCTGCGCGCGCAGATGGGCGCCGCTGCCCGCCGCAAGATCGAGCAGGAACTGAACTGGCCCCACATTGCCCGCATGTTCGAGAGCATCTACCGCGCGGCGAGCGCGCGGCGCACCCGGCGGCGGAGCCGGCGCTAGCCGCACCTCCGGCCCGAAAGGAACCCATGGACCACGAAAAGATCCAGACCGCCGTGCGCATGATCCTGGAAGCGGTGGGCGAAGACCCTGACCGGGAAGGGTTGCAAGGCACCCCCCGGCGTATCGCCGACATGTACGAGGAGATCCTGGCCGGCATTGGCCACGACCCGCGCCCCTTCCTGGCGGTCACGTTCCAGGAGCAGCACAAGGAGATGGTGGTGCTGCGCGACATCCCACTCTATTCGCTGTGCGAACACCATATGCTGCCCTTCCACGGCATGGCCCATATCGGCTATATCCCGCGCGGGCGCATCGTCGGCCTGAGCAAACTCGCCCGGCTGACCGACCTGCTGTCCAAGCGCTTCCAGGTGCAGGAACGGCTGACCAGCGAAATCGCCGACGCCATCGTGGACGGGCTGGGGCCGGTCGGCTGCGGCGTGGTGATCGAAGCCGAACATCTCTGCATGGCGATGCGCGGCATCCAGCGCCCCGGCGCGCGCATGGTGACCTCGGCCATGCGCGGCAGCTTCCGCGAGAACGCCGCGACCCGCGCCGAGTTCATGGCGATCATCCGCCACCGGCCCGGAGGCGACGGGTGAGTCCCGCGCACGCCCGGCTGCTGACCCCGACCCCCGAAGTCCTGGCCGCCGAACTCGCCGGCTTCGGCGCGGCATCCGGCGAGGCCCCGGCGCGCGCCCGCGCGGACAGCTTTGTCGCCGTGCGTATTGGCGGCCTCTCGTCTGCCGGCGCGGCGGCCCTGGCCGCGACGATGCACACGGAGGGCGGCCAGGTGGTGGCGGGGGAGGATCGCGGGGAGGCCCTGGTGCTCGGCACGCGCGCCCAGTTCGCCGCGCTGGTCCAGGCGTTGCGCGCCACGGGCAGCGCCGAAGCGGCCCAGGCCCTCGACGACCTGTTCGCGGCCCTCGACCGGCCCACGCCGCCGCTGCAGTTGGGCCGCTACACCCTGCCGCTGGGCCGGCGCACGCTGGTCATGGGCATCCTCAACATGACCCCCGACAGTTTCTCGGGCGACGGGCTCGATTTCGGCGTGGACGCCGCCGTCGCCCGCGCCCAGGCGATGGAGGCGGCGGGCGCCGATGTGCTCGACGTGGGCGGCATGAGCACGCGGCCGGGCGCCGAGGAGATCACGGAGAGCGAGGAATTGCGCCGCGTTGTGCCGCTGATCGAGCGGCTGGCGCGCGAGGTCGACCTGCCGCTGTCGGTGGACACCTACCGGGCCGCCGTGGCCGACGCCGCCCTCGCCGCGGGCGCGGTGATCGTGAACGACATCACCGGCCTCGGCGCGGAGCCGGAACTGGCGGGCGTGGCGGCCCGCCGGGGCGCGGCGCTGATCTTGATGCACATCAAAGGCAGCCCGCGCACCATGCAGGACGATCCGCAGTACGCCGACCTGATGGGCGAGATTATCGCCTACCTGCGCGCCGGGTGCGACCGCGCCGTGGCCGCCGGGGTGCCGCGCGACCACCTCTGGATCGATCCGGGCATCGGCTTCGGCAAGACCATCGACCACAACCTGGAGATCTTGCGGCGGCTGGGCGAACTGCGCTCGCTGGGCCTACCCGTGCTGGTCGGCACCTCGCGCAAGGGGTTTCTGGGGCGGATTCTCGGCGGGCGCCCGCCGCAGGAGCGCGTCGCGGCCACCGGGGCGACGGTCGCCGTCAGCATCGCGCACGGGGCCGATATTGTGCGCGTGCACGACGTGGGCCCGGCGGTGGATGTGGCGCGGGTGGCCGACGCGATCATGCGCGGCCTGGACCGGAGCTGAGGCGCCATGGCCCTGGTCTATCTCAGCTTAGGCTCGAACGTGGGCGACCGCGCCGTGGTGCTGCGCCGGGCCATCGCCGGGCTGCCCGCCGCCACGCGCGGGCGGGTGCTGCGCGTGTCGCGGCTCTACGAGACGGCGCCCTGGGGCGTGCGCAACCAGCCGCCCTTCCTCAACCTGGCCCTGGCGCTCGACACTCCGCTGGCCCCGCGCGATCTGCTGGCGGCGCTGAAGGAGATGGAAGCCGCCGCAGGGCGCACCGCCGGGCCGCGCTGGGGGCCGCGCCCGCTCGACATCGACATCCTGCTCTACGATCAGCTCGTCCAGAACGACCCGGCGCTGATCATCCCCCACCCGCGCCTGCGCGAGCGCCGCTTCGTGCTGCAACCCCTGGCCGACATCTGGCCCGCGGGCACCCCGCTGCTCGGCCAGTCGCTGCCCGCCCTGCTCCGCGCCGTAGCCGACCAGGAAGTGACACCCGTCTCCGCCGACCAGGAAGGCGGGCTGTAACCGCGTCCCCTGCCGGGCCATCTGCGGCGTAACGCCCAGCCGTTCGGGAATTCATCGCAAAGACGCCAAGAACGCGAAGAACAGAACTAATATAAATAAGCTTCGCGGCTTCGCGGTGCGCCGCATGGGTTCCTGGGCAGAGGGCTGGCGTAACTGTTGACAGCCTCTTTAGTTTTATGTTAACATAATCGCTGGGGAGGAGTCCGCCCGGTGCGCAGGGCATCGGGCGCGTGCTAGGCCCATTTTGCAGACTCCCCGCTTGTAGCAACCGAAACACCGTCGCTTCCACAACCGGCGCGCGGCCACGGGGCCGAGCCGCCTTCCATATGCACACATGCGTGTTGGCCGTCTGTAACTCAACGAGTCGCTCGTGACGAGCGCCCTCTAGAGGAGTGCATCTATGAAGCCTCAGCGCTTGTTCGCCGCCGTCTTCCTTTCCGCGTTGCTGCTCCTGGGCGCGGCTGTCGCCCTGGGCGGGCGCCCGGCAGCCGGGGTGCGCGCGGCCAACGTGGCGCCGCCCGCCGCCGCCCCGGCCCGCGCCGTGCCGCCGCCCGCGGCCCCCGCCTTCGCCGCCTATAAGGTCCTCTTCGTCGTCTCCGACTCACCCTCGCCCACCTCAACCCTGGACGCCCTGCGGGTTTATTCCGATATCCAGCAGGTCGACCTCTGGCAAATGTACAACGCCTCCCCGCCCACCCTCGCCGACCTCACGCCGTATCAGATGGTTGTAGTCTGGCTCAAACAGTCGCAATCGCTGACGAATCGCACCACGCTGGGCAATAACCTGGCCCAGTACGTGGACGGCGGCGGGGTCGTGGTCGAATGCTTTCCGTCGTTCCTCGATTTGCCCGGCACCGGCTACGTCATCACCGGCACCTGGCAAACGGCGAACTATTCGGTCTTCAACCTGACCTCGGATCAAAGCGATCCCAGCGTGGTCCACAATCTGGGTGCCTACAGCACCACGCACCCGCTGATGCAAGAGGTGACCAATGTCCAGGATACGGGGGCCAGCGGCGGGCACGGCGTCAACCTCACCGTGCGGTCCAACAGCGTGCAGGTGGCCGCGTGGGACGACGGCGTGCCGCTGGTGGCCTACAACAGCGCCTTGAACGGCCATGTAGTCGGGATCAACGCCTATCTAGGCGATAACCAGCGCGCCTGGGGCGGCGATTTCCCGCCTATCCTGCACAACGCGGTGCTCTGGAAGGGCACGCCGCTGCTGCCCACGCCGACCGCCACAAGCACGGCCACCAGCACGGCCCTCCCGCCGACCGACACGCCAACCCCCACCGATACCGCGACGCCGACGAACACCGCGACGGCCACCGGCACCAGCACGCCCCTGCCCACGGCGACCAACACGACCACGCCGCCGCCGAGCAGCACGGCGACCCCAACGCCGACGGTGACGCCGACGCCGCCGCCATCGGCCACGCCCACGGCGACGAGCACGGCAGGACCGTCGAACACGCCGGCGCCGACAGCCACCAGCACCGTCACGCCGACGACCACCCAGACGCCGCCGCCCTCGGCCACGGCGCCGCCGGCGCCCTCGGCCACGAACACGCCGCTGCCGCCTTCGGCTACGCGCACGTTGCCGCCAACCACCACGCCGACCGCGTCGCCCTGCGCCATGCCGTTCACCGACGTGTTCCCGACCGACTATTACTACATCCCGGTGCAATACCTCTACTGCCGCGGCGTCATTTCGGGCTATGCCGACAACACCTTCCGCCCCAGCGCGACGACGACCCGCGGGCAACTCTCCAAGATCGTCGTGCTGGCCCAGGGCTGGCCGCTCGTGTCCCCGCCCACCCCGCACTTCACCGACGTGGACCGGGCCAACCCCTTCTACCAGTATATCGAAACCGCGTACAGTCACGGCCTCATCTCCGGCTATGCCGACGGCACTTTCCGCTGGGGTAACAACGTGACCCGCGGCCAGTTGTGCAAGATCGTCGTGCTGGCCCAGGGCTGGACGCTGTACACGCCCGCCGTACCCGACTTCGCCGATGTGCCGGTCGCGCATCCCTTCTACACCTACATCGAGACGGCGGCCCACACTAGCCCGGCGGTGATTTCCGGCTATGCCGACCGGACCTTCCGCCCGAACGCCGACAGCACCCGCGGCCAGATCGCCAAGATCGTCTACAACGCACTCCATGCCGTGCAGGTCCTGCCGTCGCCGACGCCCGTGCCGCCCAGCGCGACGCCGGTGCCCCCGACCGACACGCCCACCGTCACCCAGACGCCGACGATCACGCTGACGCCCACGATCACGCCGACGGCGACTGATACGCCAACCGTGACCAACACGCCGACCGTGACGAATACACCCACCAATACGCCAACCCGCACTCCGACCAACACGCCGACGAATACGCCCACGCGCACGCCGACCAATACGCCCACGCCGACGATTACGCCGACGTTCACGGCGACCTCGACGCCGACCAACACGGCCACGCCGCAGCCGCCGCCCTACATCACCGGCTTCCAGCCGACGACCGTGGAGCAGTACGATACGGAAACCCAGATCTCGATGACCGGCAACTGGTTCGGGCTGTCGCAGGGCGCCGGGTTTGTCGTGGTCAACGGCAAGATCGCCACGATTGACAGTTGGAGCAACACGCTGGTGGTCTTCCGCATCACCGCCGACACGCCGTCCAACCCGACGACGCGCGTGCGCCTGGTGCGCGACGACGGCCTGTTCGTGGACAGCACGGCCTTCACCGTTGTGCCGCGCCAGCGCCCGTACATCTTCTCCTACTCGCCGTCGTGGGTGCGCCAGGGCGACAACCAGACCGTCGTTACGGTCAACGGGTTGCGCTTCGGCACCACCCCCGGCACGGTCACGCTGCTCGGCATCTACACGGCGACCGTCGTGACCTGGACTGACACGCAGATCCAGTTCCGCATCGACCCGAACACCCCGCCCGCCGACCCGATCAGCGTGCGCGTGACCTCGCCGCAGAACGGCACCTACAAGGAGTTCGGCCTGTTTGCCGTGCGGCCCTAGCCCGTAGCGCATCGGGCACACCGGAAAGCTGGATCGTTTGGCTCGCGCCGTGGGGCAATACCCGCGGCGCGAGCCATATATCGCCTCCGCGGTGGACAGCAAGATCACGAAGTAGCGATCAGGGCACGTGCGCAGGATAGACAGTCTGTCGCCGCTCGATTGAACCGGCTAAATACAGGCGCATGGCTAGACAGCCGCGATCCGGATCCGCTATAATGAAGGTGTTCCCGGCCCCTTGCGCCACGGTGGTGACTCTCGTGAAAGGCGCTCCCCATGCGTATATCCAGCCGGCGACTCACCAGTGGTCGCGCCGTCCTCGCGCTCGTGGTACTGGTTTGCGGCTTCGCGCTTCATCCCCTGAGTATCGCCTCCGCCCGCAATGCCATTGATCTCAGCAGCGGGCCGGACGCCGTTTTTTCCACGAATGTAGAAGAGTCCGCCACGCCCAGTGGGCCGCTGCGCGTGGGGCTGCAGGCGGGGCACTGGAAAAGCGCTCAACTGCCGGCCTCGCTGGCCCGCCTGCGCAGCAACACCGGCACCGCCGCCGCCGGGCGCACCGAAGTCGCGCTGAATCTCGATCTCGCCAACCGCACCGCGCAGTTGTTGCGCGCCCAGGGCATCGTGGTCGACATCCTGCCCGCGACCGTGCCGACGGGCTACCGCGCCGATGCCTTCGTGGCGATCCACGCCGACGGCAACAACAGCACACGGGCGCGGGGCTACAAGATCGCCTCCCGCTGGCGCTCGGGCGTGGCCTTCCGTGATGAGGTGTTCGTCGAGACGCTAACCCAGGTCTACGGGGAGATGACCGGGTTGCCGCGCGACTCGGCCGTCACCCGCAACATGCGCGGCTACTACGCCTTCAATACCTGGCTGGGCGACGAGAGCCGCATCAGCCAGTTGACCCCCGCCGCCATCATCGAGACGGGCTATATGACCAACCCCACCGACCGGGCCGTTCTCTTCAACAAGCCGGACGTGGTGGCCGCAGGGATCGCGCGGGGCATCCTGGCCTTCCTGAGCCAGACCCACGGCGCGGCCGCCACGATCCAGGCGCGCGCCGAAGCCCTGGCCGCCGTCTCGCCCACCCGGCGCAGCGTCGTCGTGACCCAGGACCGCGTGGCCGTGCGTGCCGCCAACTCGGCCACATCCGCCGTCGTCGCGCGCATGGATCGCGGGGATGTGCTCTACTATCTGGACAGCACGGTGCGCCCCAGGGGGCCGATCACGAACGTGCACGGCGGTGAACTGGCCGCCAACAGCGGCTATTTTCGCGTCGGCATACCGGGCCGCGACGGGGTCTTCTACATCAACCGCGATTACGTGGTCGTCCAGGAGCCGGCCCCGTAAGCCTTGTGACGGCCCCGCCTATCCGGTATAATGGGCTAACACTTGCATAAGGCCCGTGTAGCTCAGGGGACAGAGCGCCGCCGTCCTAAGGCGGGCGTCGGGGGTTCGAATCCCTCCGCGGGCACCCATGAAGCACCCCGCCTGGGTGCTTTGTGCTATAATGGAGGGGATCCGGCGTCCCGCTGCCGGACATGGAAGTCGGGCTTCCAGCAGGCGCCGGGTATCCGTCCATTGGAAGGAGCAGACGCTATGCAAATCACCTTAAAAGCCAAAAACCGCAAGTTGACTCCCACGGAAGAAGAGGTGATCCGTAAGAAAGTCAGCCGGCTCCCGCGCTATCTGGATCATATTACCGACGCGGAAGTAATCGTCGGCGAAGAGCGCCCCCGCCGCGGGGCCGACAAGCAAGTGGTGCAACTGACCGTGCGGGCCAACGGTACCTTGCTGCGCGCTGAGGAAAGCGACGCCGAAATGCAAGACGCCCTGGACGCCGCGCTCGCCAAGGTAGAGCGCCGCATTGAGCGCTTCCGCGGGCGCCGGGAGCGCAACAAAAAGGGCCGCAGCTCGTTGGGCGAGGCGCTGGTGCCGCCCGCCCCGGAGGTAGAACCGGAGGATGAGGAGGCCGCGGACACGCGGGCCATTGTTCGCACCAAGCGCTTCGTCGTCCAGCCGATGGAGCGGGAAGACGCCGCCGAGCAGATGGAGTTGCTGGGCCATAGCTTCTTCGTCTACATGGACGCCGAGACCAAGCACATGTCGGTCCTCTATCGGCGGCAGGACGGCAATTACGGCCTGCTGGAGCCGGTGCTCGCCTGACCGGCGCGTGGCGCCCTATTGATTGGATACCCCCGGCCCGGCCTGCGCAGGCCGGGCCGC
Organism: Chloroflexia bacterium; assembly: GCA_035693165.1. Classification (GTDB taxonomy): domain Bacteria; phylum Chloroflexota; class Chloroflexia; order QHBQ01; family JAICKM01; genus JAICKM01. The sequence continues at coordinate 9,962 of DASSGZ010000633.1, forward strand.
TCTCTTGCGAGGATGGCACACCATGAAGGACAGTATCGGGAAGATCCTGCGCGAGGAGCAGGAACAATATCTCGTAGCGCTCTTGCCGGCCCGCGACCCGGTCGCCGCCGGCATCGAGGCAGACGCGGACCAGCACCAGGTGCCCATCGTCGACCCGGAGGTCGGGCGCTTCCTGTATATCGCGGCGCGCAGCATCCAGGCGCGCCGGGTGCTGGAAGTGGGCACGGCCACCGGCTATTCGGGGCTGTGGCTGGCCCGCGCCTTGCCCGAGGGCGGCAAACTGGTGACGATCGACGTGAATCCCGCTCGCCAGGCCCGCGCCCGCGAGGCCTGGGCCGCCGCGGGCGTGGCCGAGCGGGTGGAGACCATCACCGGCCCCGCGCTCGAAGTCCTGCCTACCTTGAGCGGCCCGTTCGACCTGCTGTTCATCGACGCGCTGAAGGATGAGTACCAGCAGTACTTCGACCTGGCGCTGCCGTTGCTACGCCCCGGCGCACTCGTCCTGGTGGACAACGTCCTGTGGAAGGGCCGTGTCGCCACGGGCGAACACGACGAGGAGACGGACGCGATCCGCGATTTTAACGCCTACACCATGAGCCACCCGCGCCTGACCACCGTGATCCTGCCCCTCGGCGACGGCGTGCTCTACGCCGTGGTGGAATAGCGCCACTCGATACCGCGCCGCAACGCGGGTAGATCGATTCCCCACGGGGCCAGTTTTCAGGAGCGGACAGTTGCGCGTATACCGGGCCTCTTGCCAGGCACGATCTGTCCGCTCCTGAAGGGCCAGTTAGAGGCCCCGGCCGCTACGACTGTCACCTCGAAACTAGCAGGAAGCCACCCGGCCGGTTTCATCGACTGGGTGGCACTACCCGTGTGCGCCTAATTGCTTGGCCGCTACCTGCGTCATGTGGGAGTCGGCCATTCGATCTCCAATTGCCCCCCGTAAATTCCTGTATCATATCCATCTAGTGTTAGGTAAGTTGCTGTGGGAATGCGCGCTGGCCCGCAGCCCCTGCTGCTTGATCCCTGCGAGATGCTCAAGGGCAAATTTCGTTGCCATCCTGGTAATCTCCTCTACTATTGGGGCAATCGTGCGACGGGCTAGATGTTACATTAGAGTCGAAATCTTTACTTATCCAGGTTGAGGCTAATTGTGTGCAGCCAACGTAGATTGGCATAAAATGGCAGAAACTTTTGACCTTAATCT
>DASSGZ010000634.1:0-6885 GCA_035693165.1 Chloroflexia bacterium
GGGCGCAGCGGGAGGTGGCCTTTTACGGCACTCCGGCGCTCGCGATCCCCCTGGCCCTGCCGCGTGTGCTGGGGCTGGATGCGGACGCCGCGGGCGGGAGCGCCGTGCTGCTGGCCGCCTATCGCCCGCCGGATCCCCCGGCCGCCTGGGAAGCGGACCGCTACCTGGCGGTTGCGGCGCAACTGGCGCGGTTGCACGCCGCCTTCTGGAACGACACAGCGCGCCTGGCGGCCCTGTCCTGGTTGCGCCGCCCACCCGACGCCATCGATCCGTCGCGTATCCGGCATGCCCAAACCGCCTGGCGTGCCCTACAAAGCCGCCCGGCGTTCGCATCCATTCTCACCTCGTCCGTGCTGGCGCGCATTACGCGGCTGCTGGACCACATCCCGGCGCTCACGGCCGCGATCCAGGCCCTTCCGGCTACCCTGTGCCATGGCGATTGCCATACCGGCAACCTCTTAACGGACGCCGACGGCCGCCTGATCTGGGCGGACTGGCAAGAGGTCGGCATTGGACGCGGCCCGGAAGACCTGGCCTTCTTTGTGCAGCGCGCGCTGATGGCCGGGGGCGCCGTGCCGGAGGAGCCGATGATCGCCCGCTACAGTGCCGAGCTGGCCGCGCAAACCGGCCAGCCTATTGGCCCGGAGACAATTCGCCGCGCCCTCGCCGCCTCGGAGGTGCGCACCCGGCTGCTGGATTGGCCGGATTATCTAGACGATGCTGAGCCGGCACTGATGGATTCCATGGTCCGGCGAATAGATCGATTGGTCGCCCGGTTGGGAGGGACGGTCCCTGAGCCGTAAAGCGAACTACATATGCGGCAGAAAGCCGAACACCCCCGGAAGAATTCCGGGGGTGCCCATCATATGCGATCAGCGACGGCGGGGAGCACTTGCCAACCGCGGCCACGTTTGACAAGTATCTACTGACTGCCCGTCCGCCCCACGCCGCTGTACCCTTATTGTCCCACACGGGGTTTAAAGGAACCTTAAGCGAAGATTAAAGTTTGATTAAAGAATTGCGCTTCGTCCAATGGCCGGGGTATGTGGGAACCTCGCTTCGCCTATTCGCCGCTCTGCCCCTGGAACCGGTCACGAAACAGGCCCATTTGCCCGCTGTGCTCGCGCTTGTGCCCGTAGTTGAAGTAGACGATCAGGTCGTCCAGTGCATATTCCGGCCCATACCAGGGAATCGTTCCCACCTGGCGCAGCGTTTCGGCGGGTACCGCCTGCACATTGTCCATCAGGCGGTCGTGGGCGGCGTGGTAATCGGCCAGCACCTCGGCGGGACTCATCGCCGTGGCGCGCGCCTCACGGCCCCGCCCATATTCGTCCGAATTCGCGCCGTACAAATCGAAGTGCGGCGTGGGCCCGCCCGCGCCGAAGGTCTGTAGCACGTCGGCCAGCACTTCCTCCTGGTTAGTGAGGTGAACCATCAGGTCTTTGGTCGAGAACGCGCCACAGGCGCCCGGCGTCGTCCACTCCGACTCGGGTAGCCCTTCGAGCGCCTGCAGTAACGTCAGGTGGCCATATTTCAGAATATCCACCGCGTTCATGGATGTTCCTCCGTTCGGGGACCGCGTCCCGGTGCTGCCGGGTGGGACGCGCGCATGGGGAGCCAATACCGTCCGGAGCCGATCCCCGGTATCCTAGTACGGATCGGCCCGCGCTGTCAACCGCGCCGTCCGCCATCCAGTCATAACCGCATGTTCTGCACCGCGAAGAACAAGACTTAAATCCTAAATCTTCGCGTCCTTTGCGTCTTCGCGGTGAACTTATGCGCGGCGGCGAGCGCCGTTACGCGGTCGCGAATTCGACCAGCACCCCGGCATGATCAGAGGGGAAGAAGCCGGCGCTGTCCGGCGTGATGCCTACCCGGCGCGCCGCCACCGGGCGCAACGGCCCCGCGGGCGCCTGGAAGACGTAGTCGAGCCGGATGAACGGCGCCGGGGTGGCGAAGGTGAACCCCGGATCGGTGGGGTGGACGGCGGCCCAACAGTCCTGCCACCCGGCCCCTGTCAGGCGGGTGATGGGGGCGCTGTCGGGCACATCGTTCAAGTCGCCGGCCAGCAGCAGGGGCGCCGGCCCGCCCGCAGTCTGCGCCAGGAGTTGTTCGACGCTGCGCAGGCGGGCCGCTGCGTCGAGCGAGAAGTGGGCGTCCAGGACGCGCAGCGGTCCCGCCGGGCCGGCCAGATCCACGCGCAGGACGATGCGGGTGGTGTCGTGGGATGTCGCCCCGCCGGGCAAATCATAGGCCGTAGCCGCCTGGATGGTCCAGCCGGGCGCGGCCAGGACGGCCTGCCCGAACTCGGCGGGGCGCCGGCTGGACACCGCGGCGGGATGATAGACAAACGTGTAGCCCAGGGCGCCGGCCAACTGCGCGGCCTGGTTCGGTGCATCGGGCGCCACCTCGGCATCTGTCGCACACTCCTGCAGCAGCACCACGTCGGGCCGCTCGGCGGCCAGCGTCGCCAGGATGCCGGCCCGGCGTTGCACCCAGTGCGGCCCGGCGCTTGCGCGTGGCGCATCCGCCGGGTAGCCCGGAACCACCCCGCGCAACTCCGGTTTGTCCCAGGGCACGGCGTATTGCCAGATATTCCAGGTCAGGATTTTCATTGGTGGGCCTCTCCGCTGCCGGCGGCGGGAGTCGCGGCGGCGCGAATGGCGGCCAGCAGCGCCGGGTAATCGAGCCGGGCGAAATCGGTGGTATCGACCGGGATGACCGGCCCGCCGATGGCGGGCGGGCCATAGATGCCGCCGCGCATGGCGGCGGCGACCTCATCGTAGTTCTGCTGATCGACATGGCCCGGATGGCGGTCGGTCGAGTGGGCGCGGGCCGCAAAGCGCGCCAGCAGCACGGCTTCCTCGGCATGGCAGTAGACCACGCAGGGCTGGAACCGGTAGCGCGCCCGCAGCGCCTGGAAGTCCTCGTTGGCGCGCGCCGGATGGAAGTTGCTTTCGACGATGAACGACCGCCCCGCCGCCAGTTCGGCCTCGATGCAGCGGAAGAGCAATGCCACCGCCGCCGTGCCCAGCTTGCGCGACCAGGCGCGATCGCCCCAGCCCAGCGTATCGAACAGCGTCTCCTTGATGTCGTCCTTGGTGAACAGGGGCAAGGTCAGCGCCGTCGCCAGGTAGCGGGCCAGCGTGGTCTTGCCCGATCCGGGCGCCCCGGCCACCACGACGACGCGCGGCCCCTGGGGGTTACTGTCGCCGGTTGGACTCATCCCTGGCGGGCGCGACCTCCTTGGTGCCGCTGACGACGAGTTCCGATCCGTCGCCGGGGGCCTTGTTGCCGTTCGCCTGCGCGCCGGTGGGCCGGCCTGACGCCTTCAGTTCGCGCTCCAGCACTTCTTCGTCCACATTTCGGGCGACGCCGCTCTTGCCTTCCTCGACATTCTCGTCCCGGCGTTCGCGGGCATCGGCGGCGATTTCGTCGCTGTCGTCGCTGTCGTGCTTGCGTTCGGCCACGCGGCGGTAGAGGCGGATCAACTCGCGCAGCTCCTCGTCCGTGCGGTCCTCCACGTCGAGCAGTTCGTCGTGCGCCGGGCCGAGCACGTGGATAATCTCGTCCAGCTTCAGATGTATGGCTTTGGCGTCGCGGTTCTGGGTGTTCTGGATCAGGAACACCATCAGGAAGGTGATGATCGTCGTGCCCGTGTTGATCACGAGTTGCCAGGTATCGGAGAAGCCGAACAGCGGCCCGGTCACGCCCCAGATGATGATAACCGCCACCGCGGCCAGGAACGCCCAGCTACTGCCGGTGAGGTCCGATGCCTTGCCGGCGAAACGGGTAAACCATTTGTTCATCGTGGTTTCCCTCAAGTACTAGTGTGTCGAGCGCCCAGCGCCCGGACCGGCGGTCCGTCACGCTCCGGCACATCGGGTTTCCCCACACGTCACCGCGCCCGCGGTGGATAGGCCGCGTATTGATTAGCTCTTGATCACAGATCAAACGAATGTTGATCCATGCTACTAATCTAAGCGTAGTAGTGCGCCAGTTGTTACGCGGCAGGATCCGCAGGCAGGCCCGGCCGGATCTGCCTCTGGGCAGATCCGGCGGGGGGCAGCAGCAGCTTCGGGGTCAGGCCAGTTGGCGCAAGGGATCGGGCAGCCAGCTTTCGACGAACCCCAGCGGCCCCAACCGGCGGCGGATGTCGGTGTAGTGGCGTTCGCCGCGCACCACCTGGCAGACGATGTTCCAAAACATGGGCAGGTGCCGGGGCAGGGCGTAGCACAGGTAGGGGCAGAGCTTATATAGCCCCCACCAGCGGCGCGCGCTCAGGAGATTGGGCATGAGCAGCGTATCGAGCGCCTGGCTGTAGCCGGGCACATCTTCCTGGATAATGGCCTGGGCGGCCAGTTGCCCGCTGCGGATCGCCCAGTAGATGCCCTCGCCGCTGAACGCCTCCACCAGCCCGGCGGCATCGCCCACCAGCAGCACGCGCCCCTGCTGGACCGGGGCGCCGGGCCGCCGGCAGGGCAGCAGATAGCCCCGGCTGCGGATCACCCGCCTGATGCCGGGCACCCGCGCCGTTGTGTGCTGCGCGTCATACGCCTTGAGCCGGCTGCCGAAATCCTCGCCCAGGGGTGCGCCGACCACGCCGATGTTGAGATGATCGGCTTTGGGGAAGACCCAGCCGTAGGCGGCGGGCACCGTGCCCAGGTCGAGGCCGATCTTGTCCTGCCAGTAGGCCATGGTCGCCGGCTCGACCGCGACTTCGCTCTCCACGGCGGGCAGCGCCCAGCGGTCGCCCATGAGGCCCACGCTCCGCGCCACGCGCCCGGTGGCCCCGTCCGCGCCGATCACATAGTCCGCGTGCAGGGGGCCGTGCGCCGTCTGAACCGTGGCGCCGTGCCGGTCGCTTGCGACCGCCATGACGGCGGTGCCGTCGCGCAGATCGGCGCCCGCGCGGGCCGCCTGCTCGGCCAGGTAGTAGTCGAACCGGCTGCGCTGCACCATATAGACCAGCGGCGTCCGGCTACGGACGACATACGGCTGCCCCATCCGCCAGCTATAGTCCACGTTGTAGAGCGTGCGCTCGATCACCGGCGCCAGGCTGAAGGGCAGCGCCTCGGCGGCTTTGTGGGTCACGCCGCCGCCGCACGTTTTGTGCCGGGGCAGCACCGCTTTCTCCACCAGGGCAGTGCGCACACCCGCCCGCGCCAGCGCCAGCGCCGCCGCCGTGCCGCCCGGCCCCGCGCCCACCACAATCACCTCATATCGCTCACTGCTCATGTCAGCCCTCCTGCCGTATGGCTGCCGGCGCCGGTGCGGGCCGCTCGCGGGGCCGCTGCGGTTTCGCTATTGAGCGGCTTGCCGGGATCATCCCCCCGCGCCACCGTAGTTCTTCAAGCCATCCCTGTCACCCTGAGCGGAGCGAAGAGTCTCTCGAAAGAGACGAGATTCTTCGCTGCGCTCAGCATGACAATCGACGCTTGGCGCATCACACAGCTTAAGGATACATCTATGGGGGCCGCGGCGTATCCGGGATGTCACGGTACTTGCGAAGGGAGCAGTACGGTATTGGGCGGGCGCGCCGCCGCGGCGCGCGGTCAGGTGAGGTTGGCGGGCAGGAGGCGCTCGACGATGACGACATCGCGCCAGACGCCGTCGAGCTTGCCGTGTTTCTCATAGCGCCCCACCTCGCGGAAGCCCAGGCGGTGCATCAGGGCCAGGCTGGTCTCGTTCTCCACGAAGATCCGCGAGACCAGCTTCCAGAACCCGGCGGCCTCCGCCGCTGCGATCAGCGCTTCCAGCGCCTTGCGCCCGGCGCCCTGCCCGCGCGCCGCCCGCGCCACATAGACCGAATACTCGGCGATCCCGGCGTAGCACTCGCGCGGGCGGTAGGTCGAGGTAGAGGCGAACGCGATGATCGCGCCCTGCTCTTCGACGACCACGATGGGATGGGTGCCGTCGAACCAGGCGCGCACGTCGGCGGCGGAGCGGGGCCGGGTCTCGAAGGTGCTGCCGCGCTCGGCGATGCCCTCGTTGTAGATCGCGGCAATGGCCGCGGCATCGTCCGGGGTGGCGAGGCGGGCGTCCATCGGCGGCTACTCCCCGTCGCGCAGCGTGCCCTGGGCGATATGCTGCACCTGCCCGCCCACCCGGATGTCAAAGTGCCCCTCCGTGACCTCGCCGCTCAGGTAGAGGAGCGCATTGCGCCCGATCTCGAACCCCTGCTCGACCTGGAGATCGATGGGGCCGGCGCCCAGGTAGCCCTGCTGCAACAGGTAGGCGACCAGGCAGCCGTTGGCGCTGCCCGTGGCCGGGTCTTCCGCGATACTGAACTCGGGCACAAAGACGCGCACGTTCAACCGGTGGGCTGGGTCGTAGGTTTCAGGGCAGAAGACGAGCACCCCGCTCGCGGTCATGCCGGCCAGGGCCGCCTGCAGGCGTGCCGGGTCGACGCGGATGCGCTGCATGGTCGCCAGGCGGTGGATGGGCACAATGAGGAACGGCACGCCCGTCGAGACCTCCTGGATGGGATAGCGCGTGTCGATCTCGTCCCCTTCGACGCCGAGCACGGGGGCCATCGTGGCCGCGTCGAGCGTGGCGCCGAACGTGGGTTGAAGCTGGCGCATGGTCAGGCGTTCGACGTGGCCGTCCGCGCCGTAGCGGATCGTGACCGGGATCGGCCCGGCGTTGAGATCGAGCGTCATCTCGGCGGTATGCGTGCGCATCAACTCGTGGGCGATGATGTACGCCGTGCCGAGCGTGGGGTGCCCGGCGAAAGGTAGTTCGACCGCGGGCGTGAAAATCCGCACGCGCCACCGGCCGTCGGCGCTATCGTGCGGGAAAATGAAGGTCGTCTCCGAGAAATTCATCTCCTGCGCCAGCCGGCGCATCTCGGCGTCGCTATACAGGTGCCCGTCCAGGAACACC
>DASSGZ010000635.1:0-2191 GCA_035693165.1 Chloroflexia bacterium
AGCACCACCCCGTCCAGGTCGTCGCGCCCGGCCAGGGCGCGCGCCTGCTCCTGGCAGAAGATCCCGCCGACCGGATAGCGCCGCGTGGGGTACCAGGCGGGCAGCAGCAGCACGCGCAACCGGCGGGCGGCATGTGGCGCGGCGGGCGCAGGCGGAGACGGCGGCGTTTGCTTGCGTTCCACTCAGGCCGCCGTGCCCGCGCTCTCGAAGCAGCGCAACCAGAGCACCAGGTTCACCCAGCGCCAGACCTGAGTCGCGCCCGCGGCGGTTTCGAGCAGCGCGGGCACGGCGCGGCGGATAGCCGGCAGATCCAGGTACTCGCTGCCGGTCGAGTCGGCGTTCAGCAGGTCCAGGATGCGCGACTGGCCCGCGGCCAGCCATTGCCGCTCCGGAGTCTCGAAGCCGACCTTGTCCCGCCGCCAGACCACTTCGGCGGGCAACAGATCGGCGACCGCCGCCCGCTGCACCCACTTGGTCCACCCCTGGTGGATGCGCAACGGCGCGGCGTCCGTGAAGGCATACTCCACCAGGCGGTAGTCGAGGAACGGCACGCGCGCCTCGATGGAAAAGGCCATCGAGTTGCGGTCCTCGTAGCGCAGCAGGTTCGGCAGGGAGTCCTCCAGCAGCAGCCGGCTGAGGTGGTCATGCAGATTGCGCTGGTCGGCGTAGGGCGCGCGCTCGTGCCCCCGCGCCGTCTGTAGCCGGTGGCCCAGGGCCGGGCGCAGCCGGGCGGCGCTGATGGCCTGGCCCAGCCGCTGGTCGCGGCGGCGGCGCAGCGCGCTCGCGGGCAATTGCGCGGCCAGCGCCCGGCCCAGCAACGGCGCCGGATGCGCGCCGGTGACGCTGCGCACCTCGCGCGTGGCCCGCAACGCCGCCAGCAGACGCCCCGCGCGCAGCATCTCGCTCATCCACACCGCGAATGGCCGGTAGCCGCCCAGCACCTCGTCGGCGCCCTGGCCGTCGAGCAGCACGGTCACGCCCCGCTGCCGCGCCAGGTCCATGACGCACCACTGCGCGAAGATGCTGGTCGATTGGAACGGCTCGTCCTGGTGCCAGACCAGCCGATCCAGGTCGTCCCAGAGGCGCGCCGCGGTTGGCTCGGTCAGATTCCCGGCGGCGCCGGTGCGCGCCAGCACGCGCTCGATATGCTGCCGCTCGTCCCACGGCCCCGCCGTGCCGTAGACGGCGCTGAAGGTTTGCTGGTGGTCGCCCAGGCGCTCCAGCGCCACGGCGTGCTCCTCGCGCATGAGTTTGCCGGCCACCGCCACAATCGACGACGAATCCACGCCCCCCGACAGGCAGGTGCCGATTGCCACGTCGGCGCGCAGGCGCAGGCGCACGGCGTCGGTAAACAGTTCGGCGTACCGGTGTTGCGCGCCGGGGACCGGGTCCCGCATCGCCGCTTCGGTGGGCGGCAGGCGCCAGAAGCGCTGCGGCGCGCAGCCGCGCCCGAACACCAGGGCATAGTGGGCGGGCGGCAACTCGCGCACCCCCTCGAAGAACGTCTCGCCCTGCTGGTGGCCGGGAAAGCGCCCCTGCGCCAGGTACCCGGCCACCGCCAGCGGCGCCGGGCGGAACGGCACCACGCCGCCCGCCACCAAGGCCTTGATCTCGGAGGCAAACGCAAACGTGCCGGGCTGCGTGTCGGCGATATAGAAGGGCTTCACGCCGAACCGGTCGCGGGTCACGAAGAGCTGGCGCGCGGCGCTATCCCAGAGGGCGAACGCCCACATACCGTTGAAGCGTTCCAGGCACGCCGGCCCCCACTGGGCATAGGCGGCCAGGATCACCTCCGTGTCGCTGCCGGTGTGGAAGCGGTGCCCGTGCGCGGCCAGGTCGTCGCGCAGTTCCAGGTAGTTATAGATCTCGCCGTTGAAGATCAGCCAGTGGCGCCGGTCGGGACTGCTCATCGGCTGGTGCCCGGCGGGCGACAGGTCCAGGATCGCCAGGCGGCGGAAGCCCAACGCCAGGTTGAACGCCTCGCCCTGGAATCGGTCGAGCGGCGGCAGCGCCAGCGCGTCCGGCGTCCGCGGCCCGCCGCAGAGTTCCACCCGCCCGGCGCGCGTATCGACCAGCAGATAGCCCTCGTCGTCCGGCCCGCGGTGGCGCAGGGCCGTCGTCGCCCGGCGCAGGGCGGCCAGGTCCACGGGCCGCCCATCCGTATGCCAGATCCCGAAAATGCCGCACATCA
>DASSGZ010000636.1:0-2572 GCA_035693165.1 Chloroflexia bacterium
TGGACGCCGCCGTGGGCGTGCAGAAGGACACGACGACCTATCAGCAATACGGCGGCACCTGCCACGCCGGGGGGCTGAGCCACGGCCTCATGCTGACCTATCTCGGCTCGTGCGCCACGCCGACCGCCACCAGCACCAGCACCCCGATCGCTACCGCCACGCCGACGGCCACCACCACCAGCGTCCCGGCGAGCAATACACCGACGCAGACGACCGTCCCAGCCACCAACACGCCCACGCAGACGACCGTCCCGGCGACCAGCACGTCCACGCAAACGGCTGTCGCGCCGACCAACACACCTACCCAGACCAGCATCCCGGCCAGCAACACGCCGACCCAAACGGGCGTCCCGGCCAGCAACACGCCGACCGAGACCACGGTGCCCGCGTCGAACACGCCCACCGAGACCAGCATCCCGGCGAGCAGCACCGCTACGGCGACCAACAGTCCGACGAGCACCCAAACCGCCACCAGCGTGCCCCCCGCCAATACAGCCACGGCGACCAGTGTGCCGCCCGCCAACACCGCGACGGCGACCAGCGTGCCGCCGTCCGCGACCGCGACGCAGGCCCCGCCATCTGCGACGGCGACCACGCCGCCCAGTGTGACGCCCTGCCCTATCGCGTTCTCCGATGTGCCGCCGGGCAGCACCTTCTATGCGTTCATTCGCTGCCTGTCCTGCCAGAGTATCGTCGGCGGCTATAGCGACAATACATTCCGGCCCGGCGCGAACGTCACCCGCGGCCAGGTCGCCAAGTTCGTCAGTAACGCGGCGGGCTACACCGACGCCATCCCCGCCGACCGGCAGACGTTCACCGACGTGCCGCCGGGCAGCACCTTCTGGCTGTTCATCGAGCGCGCGGCGGCCCACGGCGTGATCAGCGGCTACAGCGACCATACCTTCCGGCCCGGCGCCAACGTCACGCGCGGCCAGGTCGCCAAGTTCGTCGCCAACGCGGCGGGCTTCGCCGACGACGTGACCGGGCGGCAGACGTTCACCGACGTGGACGCCAATAACCCGTTCTGGCTGTTCATCGAGCGCGCCTACGCCCATAGCGTCATCAGCGGCTACAACTGCGGCCAGGCGCCCGCCGGTCCGTGCGACGGCGTGCACCTGTACTACTTCCTGCCGGGCAACAACGTGACCCGCGGGCAGACCGCCAAGTTCATCAGCAACAGCTTCTTCCCCAACTGCCAGGTCCCGCGCTAAAATCGCGGCCCACGGGCAGCCAGGTAGACGGCGAATATCCACGGCACATCCCAGAGGTGGCTCAGGCGCCCTGGGATGTGCCCGTCTTATGCGCGCCGCACGGCACCGGGCATGATGCTTGCTGAAACGCCCGAAAACAACCGAGTGCAAGGAGTTACTATGGGCGATCTTGGCCACGAGCTATGGTTTGGCTGTTTTCTCACCCCGGACGCACGGCAGGCGGAGGCCGTCGTCGAACTGGCCCGCCTGTCTGACCGGCTGGGGCTGGATGTGGTGGGGATACAGGACCACCCCTATCAGGCGCGGTTCCTCGACACCTGGACTCTGCTGTCCCTGCTGGCCGCGGAGACCGAGCGCATCCGCCTGCTGCCCGACGTGATCAACCTGCCGTTGCGGCCTCCGGCGGTGCTGGCGCGGGCCGCGGCCAGCCTCGATCTGCTGAGCGGGGGTCGGGTCGAGCTAGGGCTGGGCACGGGCGCGTTCTGGGATGCGGTCGTCTCGATGGGCGGCCCCCGGCGCGCGCCGGGCGAAGCGATCGAGGCCCTCGAAGAGGCCATCCAGGTGATCCGCGCGCTCTGGACCCCCGGTCCGCCCGTGACCCTGGAGGGGACGCACTACCGGCTACGCCAGGCCCAGCCGGGGCCGATCCCGCCGCACCCCATCGGCATCTGGCTGGGTGCCTACAAGCCGCGCATGCTGCGGCTGACGGGGCGGCTGGCCGACGGCTGGATCCCCTCGCTGGGCTACGCGCCACCGTCGGAGCTGCCGGGTATGACGCACGTCATCGACGAAGCGGCGCAGGCGGCGGGCCGCGACCCGGCGGCCATCCGGCGGGCCTACAACATCAATGGGCGGTTCGCGACCACCGAGCGCGGGTATCTGCAGGGGCCGCCGCAGATGTGGATCGCGCAACTGGCGGAACTGGCGTTGGAGCAAGGGATGAGCGTGTTCATCCTCGGGCCGGGGGCCGGCGCGGCGGGCGACCTGCGGCGCTTCGCCGAAGAGGTGGCGCCGGGCGTGCGCGAGGCCGTGGCGCGCCCGCGCCACGAAGGCACGGCGCCCGCGCCCCCCGCGCCGGAGCGCCAACCGCCCGCGCCGGTCCTGACGGCGGCGACGCCCCGGCGCCCCGGCCCCGCGCCGCAGTCGGCGGCGCTCGACGAGGCCAAGCGGCCCCACGTTGCCCCGACCAACTCTGGTCCGGTGACGGCGATAGGACGCGAAAGCCAGGAAACGCTGCTGCAAGTGCACGAGCATCTGCGCACCGAACTGGCGGAGATTCGCGAGGCGGCGGCCCAGGTGGCGGCGGGCGCGCTGGATCCCGCGGCGGCGCGCACCCTGCTCAACCGCATGGCGCTGCGCCA
>DASSGZ010000637.1:0-2091 GCA_035693165.1 Chloroflexia bacterium
CTTCCTCATGGAGCCGCCGCGCTGGATGCGCTGGGGGCTAGTCGCCGCCGCCGTGCCGACGGTCGGGCTGTTGTTGCTGGCCGGGAGTCCCCTCGCCGCGGGAATGATCGCGAGCCACCCGGTGGGCCAGGGCCCGCACTACAACCCCTACTGGCTGGCGCTCGACAGCACCGGCACCCTGTATGCCGGCAACGCCGGGGGCAACTTTATCGGGGTCTTCGACGCCGCGGGCACGCCGCGCGGGCGCATCTGGCCGCCGGTCGCGCCCGATGCCGCTGTGGACACGGTGGGCATCCTGCCGATCGGCTACGACTCGCCGGTGGGGCTGACCGGCCCCCTGGGCACGCCCACGCCTGCCCCGGCGCGGGTAGAGAACGAACGGGCCAACTACAGTTTCTGCGGCCTGGCCGTCGGGCCGGGCGATGGCCTCTACCTGCTCAACACGATGGGCGGGGAGCCGCCCGCGGTGTTCGGCTTCGACCGCGCCGGGCGCATCGCCGCCCGCTGGCCGCTGCCCGCCGACTACAGTTCCTCGGTGGGCTGCCTCGCCGCCGACGCCACGCACGTGTACGTCAGTTCGGGCACGCAGCACGTTCACGTCTTCGACAGCACCGGCGTGTTGCAGCGCACCATCGCCCTGGACTTCCAGCCCTATGGCCTGGCCATGGCCCCGCCGGACACGCTGCTGGTGCTGGGGCATAACTTCCTGTACCACCTGCCGCTGAACGGCGGGGCCGGGGTGCAGACGGCCCTGCCGCCCATCGCCGGGCCCATCCAGACGCCGTACCAGACCCTCGCCGCTCTGCCCGGCGGGCAGGTGCTGGTGACCGACCTGAACCGCAAGCAGGTGCTGGTCGTGGACGGGCAGACCGGCGCCCTTGTGCGCACCATCGGCGAGCCGGGCGCGTGGCCCGGCCAGCTTGGCGGGCTGGGCGGGCTGGCGGTGGACCAGGCCGGGCGCGTCTACGTGGCCGACAGCCAGCAAGGCGCCGTCCAGCGCTTCACGCCGGAGGGCCAGGTCGATGCGGTCTGGTGGGCGCCCGCGCCCGGCATGGGGGTCACGAATTTCCTCTGGCCGGCGGGCCGTTAGGAGGTATTGGCCGCGATGGACTGTTATTCGTGCCAGGCCCAGGCGGGGCTCCGGCAGATCTCGCCCGGCCCCACCATCTATGAGGGTCGCTACTGGCTGGTCGAACATGCCTACCCCTGCCGGCTGGCGGGGTGGCTGGTGCTGGTCCTCAAGCGCCACGCCGAAGCGGTGCACGAACTGACCCCCGCCGAATGCGCCGAACTGGGCGCGTTGCAGGGGCGCACGGCGCGCACCCTGGCCGCCGTGCTCGATTGCGAGAAAGAGTACGTGCTGGGCCTGGCCGAGGCGCCGCACTTCCACCACGTGCATGTCCATATCGTCGCCAAACCCCGCGACCTGCCCGCCGAGTTCGTGGGGGCGAAAATCTTCGCCCTGCTCAAGACGGAAGACGCCCCCCCGGTCCCGCCAGCGCTGATTGCCCGGTTGTGTGAGGAGCTACGCGCTGCCTTCCTGCCCTGAGCCGCCGTCGCCCGGTGGGGGCCGCGTGGCCGCCGCCGGGTATGCTATAATCGGGGCGGCGGGGCATCCGGCTCTGGGATGGGCGAGGATCGCGTGCGGCGGGCCGGCACGGGGCGAGGAGGGCCGATGGCGGCGGGCGTCTTTCTGGCGACAACGGGCGAGGGGTTGGTGCGCGCCACTCCCGGCGCGGGCGGCGCCTGGGACGTGGCCTATCTCCTGTCGCGCCGCATCGTGCGCTGCCTGGCCGCCGATCCGCTCGCGCCGCACGTGGTCTACGCGGGCACGGAGCATGAGGGCGTATTGCGCTCGGACGACGGCGGGCTGACCTGGGCGCCCACCGGCCTCGCCGGGCGCAATGTGCGCGCGCTCGCCGTGAGCCGGGCCGCGCCGGGCACGGTCTACGCCGGGACCAAGCCCGCGCTCGTGTTCGTCTCGCGCGACGCGGGAGCCACCTGGGCCGAACTGGCCGGCTTCCGCCGCATTGCCTCGCGCCGCTTCTGGTTTTCGCCCGCCGAGCGTCCCTATCGCGCCTATGTGCAGGG
>DASSGZ010000638.1:0-12374 GCA_035693165.1 Chloroflexia bacterium
CTTCGTCGCACAGGATCGCACGCAGAATCTCGACGGCGAAGTCGCCGAAGCCGCCCCCACCGCGCTGGCGGGTCAGGTGGGGTTCGGGCTGGTTCGCCTGCTCGCGGTAGTGGGCGAAGATGTCCGGCAGTTCGGCCATGATCGCCTCGGCGCGGGTGTGCCCGGCTTCGGCGGCGGCGCGCGCCTCGGCCACCGTCTCCTGCGGGTAGTAGTAATACTGCATGTACTCGTTGGGCAGGCGCCCGTAGCGCAGCGCCAGGCGGATCATGCGCTTGGCCTTCGGGATGATCGCCTCGTCGGCCAGCAGGCGCGGGGCCGCCTCGCGCAGCAGGGCAATGCCGTCCTGCCCGTCGAGCAGGAAGCGCGTGGACCAGGTGGCGTGGTTCAGGCCCAGCCCGCGGAACTCGACCTGGTCGGGCCGGTAGCCCAGCAGCCCCGCGATATGGAAGGCGTCGTGCTTGCCGCCGTCGCACAGCGCCAGCACATTCAGCTTCGTGTAGCGGCTCACCGCCTCGCCGATGATGTTGGTCGGGTTGGTGTAGTTGAGCAGCCAGGCGTCGGGGCAAAGGCGGGCCATCTCGGCGCAGAGATCGCGCATCACCTGGAGGCTGCGCAGGCCGAAGAAGAAGCCGCCCGGCCCCACGGTCTCCTGGCCCAGGATGCCGAAGTCGAGCGGGATGCGCTCGTCCTGGGCGCGCGCCTTCAGCCCGCCGGGGCGGAACGAGGTCAGCACAAAGGTCGCGCCGTCGAGAGCGCGCTCGCGGTCGGTGGTCGCCGTGATGCGCAGCGGCGCCCCGGCTGCCGCGACCATGCGCCGCCCCAGGGCCGACACCGTCTCCAGGTTCCCGGCGTCGAGATCCATCAGCGCGATCTCGCCGTCCGCGAAAGCCTCGGGATCGCGCAGGGCCGCGGTCGCGAAGGACCGGATGACGCCCGCGGCATAGGCACTGCCGCCGCCGATATAGGCCAGTTTCAGAGGGTTCATAATGCGCCTTTCCCGTGTGGGGGCCGAGTTCAAACCGGCCCGATCCGTCCGCTGTAGGGGCCGGTTTCAAACCGGCCCAGGCCGACCGCTACCACCCGCGGGCCAGCCACTCATCGACCACGGGCAGGCGCGGGGCCGCGGTCGCGCCGCCGTGGGCCGTGGTTGAGAGGCCGCCGCAGACCGTCCCTACGCGCAGGCACTCGCTGAAAGGCAGGCCGTGCAGCAGGCCGTAGATAAACCCGGCGTCGAAGGCATCGCCCGCACCGGTGGTGTCCACGGCGGTAACGGGCAGCGCCGGGACGGCATACCGCTCACCGTCGCACCCGGCCAGCACCCCGGCCGGGCCCAGGGTGATCACTGTGGGCACCCAGGCGGCGAGGCTCTCCAGCGCCTCGGTGGCCCCAGTCGTGTGCGTGATCGCCAGGGCCTCGTCCAGGTTGGGCAGGAACACCGCCGGGCGCGCCGCCACCAGCCGGTCGGCCAGGTCGGGTGCGGCGATCAGGTCGGGACACCACTGGCAGTCGATCGAAATACTGGCCCCGCGCTCGTGGGCGAGGGCGATCACGTCGGGGTGGTTGAACAGCCCCGGCAGCGACGAAATGTGCAGGTGGCGGAAGGTCGTCCGGCGCAGCACGGCGGCGGGGTCGAAGCCGGGGCGCGGCGCCCGGTAGGTCACGAACGCGCGGTCGCCGGGCAGCGAGAGCGAGACGGTGAGGGTCTGCAGCGGGCCGGGGGCGCGCTGCACCAGGGCCGTGGACAGGCCCTCCTGCGCGAAGCAGCGCCGGGTGAACGCGCTGAACGGGTCGTCGCCGAGCCAGCAGTAGATGCCCACGCGCAAGCCCAGGCGGGCCAGCGCGGCGCCGGTGATGAAGATGCCGCCGGGCATCATCTCGAAGGCGGGGGCGAAGTGTTCCTCACCCAGCCGTGGCAGCGTATCGAGGCCGGTGAAGATCAGATCGCAGTACACGTCGCCCGCGATCACCACGTCATATTCAGGAGTTGTCGAGCGATCCACTTGCCTGCTACCCGTCAGATCAGGTCCGCGTTACTGGGGTCTTCGTCCGGCTCAATCGTGGGCAGGGATGCCGGCTGGCTCATGAGCAGGGCATCGGTTTCCTGGGCCACCCGCCCGGTCCAGACCGGCTTGCGCTTTTCGAGAAAGGCCGTGGTGCCCTCGATGCGGTCGGTCGTCGCGGTCGCCCGGCCAAACAACTGCGACTCCAGTTCCAGCCCGTCTTGCAGCGAGCCGTCACAGCCCAGGTTCACCGCTTCCTTGATCAGCGCGAGGGCGATGGGCGCTTTGGCCGCCAGGAACGCCGCCAGGTTCAGCGCCTGCAGCATGAGCTGATCGGCGGGCGTGACATGGTCGATCACGCCCAGGCGGTAGGCTTCGGCGGCAGAGAAGCGCTCGCCGGTCATCATCAGCTTTTTGGCCCGGTCGCGCCCGACGACGCGCGGCAGGCGCTGGGTGCCGCCAAAGCCGGGGATGATGCCCAGGTCGATCTCGGGCTGGGCAAACTGGGCCGTGTCGGCGGCCACGCGCACATCGGCGGCCAGGGCCAGCTCGAAACCGCCGCCGAAGCAGTAGCCGTTAATGGCGGCGATCACCGGCTTGGGCATCGCCTCCAGCCGGCCAAAGACGCGCTGCCCAAAGCGCGACATCTCCATGCCGCCGCTGGCCCCATGCAGCCCCTGGATCTCGCTGATGTCGGCGCCTGCGGCGAAGGCGCGATCGCCCGCCCCGGTGATGACCAGGGCGCGCACGGCGGAGTCCACCGCCAGCACCTCGATGGCCGCTTCCATCTCGCGCAACGTCGCCATCGAGATCGCGTTGAGTTTGCGGGGCCGGTTGATGGTCAGCAGGGCCACCCCTGGCGCCCCCTCCGGGTGCTCGACCAGGATATTCTCGTATGTCGTCGCCATTCGCCCTCCTGCGGCTGCCCGCCGGCTCGCCGGCCTCGCTAATATCACCGTGTAGGGGCCGGTTTCAAACCGGCCTGCCGCCGACGATAATTTCGCGCTGTAGGGGCCGGTTTCAAACCGGCCTGCCGGCGGCTAGACAGCAGCCTCGCATTGGTCTTCGGCGCCATTATACCACAAGCGCCGGATATGCCGGACGGACCCAGGCGTGAAGGGTGGAACGCGCTAAAACAGGTCGTCCTCTTCGTCGTCGAGGGTGGCGGGGTCGGGGAGATGGGCGACCAGGGGCGGCAGGCGCAGCGCCCGGCGGATGCCTTCCAGATAGCGCCGCCCCGCCACGGCGTCGTCCTCGGGCGGCGCCCAGGGGGCGAACGTCTTGTCGCGGGCGGGGTCGTAGGGGCCTTCTTTGACCTCGTAGAACACGGTGTCCGGTTCCAGGGCCAGGGCCATATGCCAGGCGCCCGGCGGCACCTCGACGCCGTGGCGCGGCCCGCCCGCCGCGATTTCCGGCGCTTCTAGAATTGCCCCGCTGTCGTCGAAGCGGACGACGATGGCCCGCCCGCGCAACACCAGGAAGACCTCGACCTTGGGCGGCGTAACATGGCGATGGGGCCGGGCATAGCTGTCCGGCTCCAGGGCGTTGAGCATCCGCTGCACGGGTTCGGGGAACTCGTGGTAGCGCAACAGGGCGCGGCGGCGCGGGTTGGTGCGCGCCCGCGTCGTCGCCAGGTCGAGCAGGTTGCGGTCGATGGGGCGCAACTCCTGCGCCGCGGGGTCGTCCGGCGGGATATGGTCGCTCATCAGGGCACCGGGTGGCCGATGATAATCAGCCGGTGGGTATAGGTGGTGTAGGGCCAGCAGGTGATCAGGGTCACGCGCTCGTCGGGCGTGTTCTCGGCATAGCGCGCGTTGGCGATCTGCTGTTCGCGGTCGGCGTTGGCCTGCGGCAGCTTATACATCTCGGTGACGCGGTAGCGATGGGTCGAGCCGTCGCTCATATAGATGGTGAATGTGTCGCCGATGTGGAAGAGCTCCAGGTAGCGGAACACCTCGCCGCGCCAGTTGTTGTGCCCGGCGAAGACACTGTTGCCCGGCTGGCCGGGTTGGGCCGTGCCGTAGAGCCACCCGGCGGCGTAGTCGGCCACCTGCCAGGCGCCGTCCTGCACGTAGGTCGGGATGACGCGGGTATCGAGCTTCACGGCCTGGCTGGTGATGCGCACCGCCACCGGCGGCGGGTTCACCTGGCCCACCCGGTCGGTGCCGTAGCGCCAGTCGTAATAATGGCGGCCCACGTTGCCCATCTCCACCTGCCAGCCCGCCGGGTTGCTCGGCGTGTAGGTGAGCACGCGGCGCTCGAAAGCCTGCACCAGCACGTCGCGCTCGCTCGCGCCGACCCGCGCCTGCACCCAGTACGGCTCGCTGATTGGGTAGCCCATGGTGTAGACCCAGTCGATCAGCGGCCCGCTGGTCAGCGTGCGGTTGTCCAGGTAGGGACCGCGCGCCTGCAGGTAGTTCCAGAAGATGTCGGGGATGTTGTGCCCGACGACCTCCACATAGGTGCCCAGGCGGGTGCCGGGCTTGGCACCCAGCGCCGCCGACTGGCCGATGCGCCCCGCGTTGTCCAGCGTCTCCGCGGCGTGTTGCCCCACGCGATTGGGCGCGCGGTTCGTGTCGCCCGCCAGCGAAGACACCCGGCCAAAGAGCGCGTAGCTCGGCGCCGGGTTTTGCGGCGTCCAATCGCCCACAATCGGCTGCGTCGAGGGCGCGTGGGCTTCGGTCTGGGTCAGGCCCACGGCCATCTGGCCGGAGATCAGTTCCTTGACCAGCAGGCCGCTGGTCACAAACCAGGGGCTGCGCCGGTCGCCCGCCGGGTTGTTGATCTCCATGCGGCCCTTGTCGTAGTACTCGACCAGCCGCGTGCCGGAGGCTACCCCGGCGAAAGGTTCCTGCAGCCGGGCAAACGGTGCGTCGCCCCAGTACCAGCTACGGGTGACGTTATGCGCGCGGACCAGTTCGTCGGTGCGCGCCCAGACATGGGCGAAGGCGGGATCGGGCGCCGGGGCGACGCTGGCCGCCGGCGCGGCGGCCAGGGCGACTGCCGCCGGTTGCAGCGCGACCAGCAGCAGCGCGGCGCCGAGCAGGGGAAGACGCGGCATCAGGACGTTTCCTCTCTCCAGGTCAGGATGTATCGGTTGTGGAGACCGGCGGGTTGGAAACCGGCCCCTACAGATCGCACGATGCGACGATCAGTTGGGCAGCAACGCCGACAGGACCCAGCTTACCAGGCTGACGATGATCGAGCCGACCAGGGCACCCAGGAAACCGTTGACATAGAAGCCGGGTACCAGCGAAGCGGCCAGCCAGAACATCAAGGCGTTGATGACCAGCAGGAACAGGCCCAGGGTGAGCAGGACCAGTGGCAGCGAAAGCATCGCGACGATGGGCTTGACGATGGCATTGACCAACCCCAGGACCGCCGCGAAGATGGCGAGGCCCACCCAGTCGTCGTAGTTGATCATGGTGGGCAGGAGCTTGGCCGCGACGAATACCGCGATAATGGTGATCGCCCACCGGACGAGAATACCAGTCATAGCACTCCCCTTTGCAGCCCCCGGCGGCCTGCCAGGTTGCTGTTTCCAACGCGCCGCCCCGCTATTTTATCACATAAACCAGGGGTTCGTCTTGTCACAGACGAACCCCCTTGCGCTCATGACCCCAATAAGGTACTTGTCACTCTTCGCTGCGCTCAGAGTCTCGGCACGTGGGGCACGAGACGAGATGCTTCACTGCGTTCAGCATGACAAAAATTGATAATCGGTGATTAGCTGCTCAGCTTATCCTTGATGCGGCCAAAAAAACCCTTATCCTCGGGTTGCGGTGGTTCTTCGCCGAAGGTCTGCGACAGCTCGGTCAGCAGTTCGCGCTGGTGGTCGGTCAGCGTGGCCGGCACCTGGATCTTCACGCGCACCAACTGGTCGCCCCGGCCCGCGCCGCGCAGGTGGGGCACGCCCAACTCGCGCAGGCGGAAGACCTTGTCGTATTGCGTGCCGGGCGGGACCTTGAGGTTGGCCGTGCCGTTGCCGACGGTGGGCACCTGCAGATCGGCGCCCAGCGCCGCCTGCGCGATGTTGATCGGCAGGTCCATCCAGATGTCGTTGCCCTGGCGGCGGAAGAACTTGTGCGGCTTGATCGACAGTTCGATGTACAGGTCGCCGGGCGGGGTGCCGTTGGGGCCGGCATCGCCCTCGCCGGCCAGGCGGATCTGCGAATGCTCGTCCACCCCGGCGGGGATACGCACCACCAGGTGCTTGTTGGCCCGCACGCGCCCGTCGCCCTTGCAGCGCTCGCAGGGCACGCTGATGATCTGGCCGTCGCCGCCGCAGCGCTCGCACGGCGCCAGGCTGACAAACTGGCCGAAGATCGACTGCTGCACCCGGCGCACCTCGCCGCTGCCGTTACAGGTCGGGCAGGTGATCGGCTGGCTGCCGGGCGCGCTGCCCGTGCCGCCGCAGAGGTCGCAGTTCTCCAGGTGGGTGATCTCCAGGTCCTTGTCGGCGCCGAAGATGGCCTCCTCGAACTCCAGCGACATGCGATAGGCCAGGTGCGACCCGCGGCTGGGGGCCGCCCGCGCGCTGCGCGCCGCGTTGGTGACAAAGGTCTCGAAGATGTCGGCGAAGGGCGAGGCGCCGAACGGGCTGTAGCCCGCGCCCGGCCCGCCGCCCGCCCCGGATACCGCCGCGTGCCCGAAGCGGTCGTAGGCCGAGCGCTTGCTCGTATCGCTCAGCACCTCGTAGGCTTCGTTGATTTCCTTAAACTGGGTTTCGGCGTCCGGCTCTTTGTTGATATCCGGGTGGTACTGGCGGGCCAGCTTGCGGTAGGCCTTGCGAATATCGTCTTCGCTCGACCCGCGGGCCACGCCCAGCACCTCGTAGTAGTCGCGCTTGGTTGCACTCATTTATTGGTTTCCTGGCTTCTCGCCCACCTGACCCTTGCCGACTTTGACAACCGCGTGGCGCAAGACCTTGTCCTTGTGGCGGTAGCCACGCGCGAACTCTTCCGCCACTACATCTTCGCCCTCGCCGCCCTCTTCGTAGGCGATGGCCTCATGGATTGTGGGATCGAAAGGTTGCCCGACCGAGTGGATCGGCGTCACGCCTTCCTGCTCCAGGATCGTGTGCAGCTTGCGGTCGATCATGCGCACGCCCTCGACCCAGGCATTGCCCTCCGGCGCGGCCTGGAGCGCACGGTCAAAATCGTCGACGACCGGCAGCAGCTTCTTCAGCAACTGCGCGGCGCCGTACTGCTGGGCCTCCGCCCGTTCTTGCTCCGTGCGCCGGCGAAAATTAATAAAACTCGCCCGCTCGCGCTGCAACAGGTCCAGATACTCGGCGGCTTTGGCCTCCGCGCGGGCCAGCGCATCGGCCTCGCTCCCGGTCGAGGTCACGTCATGGCCCCCGCCGTTCACATCGCTTCCGGTGTTCTGGTTATTCGTATCCATATTATCAACCGACATTCCAAGCCTCCTCCGCCGGTTTGCCCAGGCCCTACCGAACCGGCGCATCAATATATTCTATAGTGTAGTACGGCAACAGGTTTCGCTCCGGGCAGGGACGCGCGAATCTCACAAGAGAAAACGAGAAAACCCGAGATTCGCATTACGCGTCGGCCCGCGGACTGTCGCCGTGGATCTGGTGCAACATGCCCGTCAAGAGATCCGAGAGATAGCGCACACTCGACACCGCCCGGCCATAAGGCATACGGGTGGGACCGATGACGCCGATCACGCCGTTGACGGTGTCCGGCAGGCCATAGCGGGCCACCACCACGCTGCAGTTGCGCATCGGGTCGCTGCGGTGTTCTTCGCCGATAATGATCTGCACACCCTCGCGGGCCTGCACGGCGGGCACGATCGACAGCAGGATCGAGTCGCCTTCCAGCAGATCCAGCATTTGCTTCAAGCGGTCGGCCTCGCGGAACTCCGGCTGGTCGATCAGTTGGGATAGCCCCTCGCGGTAGAAACGCGACCCGGCGGGTTCCTCCAGCCGCTGCAGCAGCATCCCGGCCACGGTGCGCAGGCGCGGCAGCAGGGCCGGAGCGTCCTCCGGCAGATCCAGCGCGCCCAACTCGCTCGCCGTCTTGTTATAAAAATACGAGTTGGCGCGGGCGGCCAGCGCACTCAGGTGCTCCTGGTCCCAATCCTCGTCAAAGGTGAGCAACTGCTGCATCAGCGTGCTGTCCTGGGCCACCAGCAAGAGCATGGCCCGGCGCTCGGACAGGCCGAGCAATTGCAGATGCTTCACGCGCGGCACCGCCGAGTGGGGCGGCGTCACCACGGCGGCGTTACGCACCAGGCGCGCCAGCAGCGACGCCGAGAGATGCATCCACTCCTCGATGTCCAGCTCCACCTGGTGGAACTGGTGATCGATGGTGCGCTGCTCGGCCTGCGGCAGCGTCGCCGTGCCCATCAGGTACTCGACAAAATAACGGTAGCCCTTGTCGGACGGGATGCGGCCCGCGCTGGTGTGCGGCTGGACAATGTAGCCGCCGCGCTCCAGGTCGGCCATGGCGTTGCGGATCGTGGCGGGGCTGACGCCCAGGTCGGTGTTCGCCGCCAGCGCCTCGGATGCGACCGGGCGTGCGGTAGCGACGTACTGCTCGATGATCAGCCGCAAAATCGTGCGTTGTCGTTCGCTGAGTTCGTCCACCATGACCGTGCCCCTGTGTGATCGCGCGCCCCTACCGTTGCCAACCTCTACCACAAGTATAACGCATCCAGAGGGGTTGCAGATCCATATTAGCACTCTCATAGCGAGAGTGCTAATATCAATAGAATACCACTTGCGCGTACCTTTGTCAAGCAGGCAACCTGAGTCTGGTGTTGTCAATTACGGCTAAAGCTGGTACAATCCGGCAGCACCATCGCCTATTGCCGGCACGGTGCGCGGCCGGCGCGAAAGCGTCTAGTGAGAGGAATAGTTCATGCGATATACCCTTGCCCTGCTGGCCGGACTCTGCGCCGTCGCGCTGGTCCTGTTCGGCGCGACGACCGGCGCCGCCCCGGCCCCCCGCCCGGCCCCGGCGGCGCCCCTGGCCCCCGCCGCCGAGAACCTGCCACCCGGCGCGGTCATCGACACCATCATCCCCGACGCGGGGAACGCCGTTGCCATGGCCTGGGACCCCGACGGCCGGTTGTTCTTCACCCAGAAAAGTACCAGCACCCCCAACACCGGCGCGGTGCGCCTGTTCGCCAACAACGTGCTCCAGGCCAGTCCGGTCATCACCTTTAACGTGGACACCTGCTCCGAGCGCGGCCTCCTGGGCATCGCCCTGGACCCCGACTTCAGCACCAACCACTATATTTATGTTTATTATACGGCCTATTCCAACTGCGGGGCCACGGAGAACCGGGTGGCGCGGTTCGTGGAAACCAACGGCGTGGGCAGCAGTCCCACCACCATCTTCACCTCGCTCCAGACTGCCCCCAACCACAACGGCGGCAACATCCACTTCGGGCCCGACGGCAAGCTCTACATCTCCATCGGCGATAACGCCAACGCCGCCAATGCCCAGGACGTGACCGCCAAGAACGGCAAGATGCACCGCATCAACTCCGACGGCACCTTCCCGGTGGATAACCCGGTCTTCACGCAGACCAACGCGCTGCCGTCGCTCTTTGCCATGGGGCTGCGCAACAGCTTCGACTTCACCTTCGATCCGCTCAGCCCCAACATTTACGCCAGCGAGAACGGGCCGGGCTGCGACGACGAAGCCAACCGCATCGTGGCCGGCTACAACTACGGCTGGCGCGCGGGCTACCCCTGCGACGACGCGAACCCGGATCCCACCTATAACACCATTCCGCCGCTGTGGTATATCGGCAACGGCTGCTGCGTCGCCCCCACAGGCATCGAGGTCTACCGCGGCAACGCCGTGCCCACCTGGCATAACGACCTGTTCATGTGCGCCTACAACTATTCCTACCTCTACCACTTCTATCTGAGCGGCGACCGCAACCAGATCGTGAATGCCCAGACCGTGAACGGCGTGAGCTGTAACATGGACATCAGCACTGGGCCGGACGGCGCCTTCTACTATTTCCAGGGCGGCGGCTACTCCATGGCCAGCCTGAAGCGGATCAGCGGCGCACCGCCGCCCGCCACGGCCACGCCGACCGCGACCGCCACCCCGGCGCCGCCCACCGTCACAGACACTCCCGCGCCGCCCACGGCCACCGCCGCGCCGCCCACCGCGACGGCTACCGCCGCGCCGCCCACGGCAACCGTGACCGGCACGCCGCCGACGGCCACCCCTTCGCCGACCCCGGCGCCGCCCTGCACCATCGAGTTCAGCGATGTGCCGCCGGGCAGCCCGTTCTACAGCTATATCCGCTGCCTGGCCTGCCGCGGCGTGCTGAGCGGCTACGCCGACAACACCTTCCGCCCCGGCAACACGCTGACCCGCGGCCAGGCGGCCAAGATCCTGGCGAACGCCGCCGGCTACACGGACACCATCCCGCCCGCGCGGCAATCGTTCGTCGACGTGCCGCCGGCCCAGCCGTTCTGGGAGTGGATCGAGCGCGCCTATGCCCACGGCGTGATCAGCGGCTATACCTGCGGCGGGCCGGGCGAGCCGTGCGACGGCACGGGCCGCACCTACTTCCGCCCCAACGCCGACATCACCCGCGGGCAGTTGTCCAAGATCGTAGCGTTCGCGGCGGGCTATACCGGCACGCCCACCACGCAGCGCTTCGAGGACGTGCCGCCGGGCCACCCGTTCTACGGCCCCATCGAGCAGATGGCGGCCCGCGACATCATCAGTGGCTACACATGCGGGGCGCCGCCCGCCGGGCCGTGCGTGCCCCCGGCCAACCGGCCCTATTTCCTGTCGGCTAACCCGGTGACGCGCGGCCAGGCGGCCAAGATCCTGGCGAACACGTTCTTCCCGAACTGCCAGACTCCGGCCCGCTGAGTCTCGCCGGGCAATCTCTCCCCCGGCTGGGATATACCGCCCCGCCGGGGCGAGGGGTGCCACGTTGCCCCCCTTCCCGCGGCGGGGGGCAGGGCAAGGCTAATGCATTCGTGGATGCGGTTCGCACCCGGACCGCTGACTACGTGGTATTATGGGTGTAGGAGACCTTGCCTAGTCTGAGCGGGGTGCTTGCACGCCCACTCAGGCGCTACCTGTGAATGGGGTAAAGGCGATGAAGAGAGATGATCACAAGGCCGGCTCGGCGCACGATCGCCGGGCGGTGCTGGTCTACTACGCGATCAACATCCTGTTGTTCCCGGTCACGTTGCTCGGCTACGTGATCTGGGCCGGCAAGACTGCCCTCACGGGGCGCCGGTCGGGGGTCTCAATAACCGCGCAAGCGCCGCTGATGGGACGCTGGACTATGCATCAGTTCGGTACCAGGGAAGATAAACCATCGTCCCAACTGCTGATGCTACTGCCGAGCATCTCGCCCCTGGCCGTGCGTTTGATATCCGCCGCTGGGATGCTGGCTCACCGGCTGACAGGCTACGTGCCCAGCGCTTTCAGGTATCCTTTCGAGGGGGACATTCCCCGCCAGTACGAGGCCGCCGCGCGCATGGCGTTTTTCGACGCGGCGGTAGATCGCTACCTGCCCAACATGACACAGTTGGTCATCCTTGGCGCCGGCTTCGACACCCGCGCGTTCAGGCTGCCTAAGGACCTGCGGGTCAGATCCTTCGAGGTCGATACTCCAAAGACACAGGCGATCAAGCGCCGGATGATCGCGAAGACCTCCCTCGACGCAACCAGGATAACGTTTGTCCCCGCCAACTTCGAGAAGGGAGACTGGTTCGCACGACTCGTGAGTGCCGGGTTCGATCCCAGCAAACCGGCGCTCTTCCTCTGGGAGGGCGTGGTGATGTATCTGGACCGGGAAGCGGTCGAGGACACGCTGCGGAAGATCGGAAGCTGTGCCGCGGGCAGTATTGTTGCGTTCGACTACTTCACCAGTGAGGCACTCTCCTCGCAGGAGCTGTATTGGCGTTTCGCAAGAATGAGCACCAGAGCTGTAGGTGAGCCACTGAAGTTCGGGGTCGAAAGCCGGCCGCCGACGAGTGAACGCCTGGCCGAACTCCTCCAGCCTTGTGGACTCTCACTTATTGAGCAACACATTCTCGGGAAAGAGACGGGAAAGGAGCGCGCCTGGGGAGGCTTCGCTCTTGCAATCGTGAACCGGCGGTGATGCGCCTCTTGCGCGATGCGGTGGTGAGTCTGGTGCATCAGACCGGATTTCCGCGGGTCGCTGCGCGCTTGCGCTATTACAGTGAGGCTTCCTGCCGCGCCCTCTGCCGTGGCTACGCCTGGGCAAAGGCGCGATCCTTCGGCTATAATAGATACTATGGACACTGAACCGAGCAACGATAACCTGGTGTTACTCTATGTGCCCTGCGGCAGCGAGGACGAGGCGTTGGGCCTGGCGCGGGCGCTGGTCGAAGCG
>DASSGZ010000639.1:0-15969 GCA_035693165.1 Chloroflexia bacterium
CTCCCCGCTGTACTCGGCCGGCGAGCGCACGTCCACCAGCATGCGGCCCGCCTTGAGCCCCTGGCCCTCTTTGTCGAGCAGGTCGCGCACCTCGTCGCGGAAGGCGCGGATGGCCTGGTCGTCGCGGGTCTTGGCCTTGTAAGTGGTCGCCGGGTAGCTGGGGGTCTCGGTCTCAGTGGGGCGATTCTCGGCGATCCACTTGGCGCGCCCGCCGTCGAGGATCTTGGCGTTGGTGTGGCCGAAAAGCTGGAAGACCCAGAAGGAATAGGTGGCCCACCAGTTGTTCTTATCGCCGTAGAAGATGAGGGTATCGTCGTTGCTGATACCCTTGCGCGAGAGCAACGCCTCGAAGTGGGTCTGGTCGAGGTAGTCGCGGCGCAGCGGGTCGTTGAGTTCGGTCTGCCAGTCGAGTTTGATCGCGCCGGGGATATGGCCCTGGTCGTAGAGCAGCACATCCTCGTCGGCTTCGAGGATGCGCAGGCCGGTGTCGCGCAGATGCTCGGCCAACCACTCGGTCGAGACCAGGATATCCGGGTTCGCGTAGCCCTGGAACTTCTCCTCGCCGGATGCCTGCGAGGTGCCCTCAATTACGCCTGAGCTAGTCATGTTGGTCCTCCTCCAATGATCGCGCCGGGTGGCGTTCCCAAATTGCCCCGGCGGATGCGATCGGCCTGCTGTCGCCTGCACCTCACGCCGTTGTAAGGCCATTCGCACACAACAAAAAGGGGTTACCCCGGCGGGCAACCCCTGTCATGATTTCGTGTGCAGTTACCGCGGTCAGGCGGCAGCAGATGTTACGTTATTCGGATCTCGCCGGGCGAGAGCAGCAGGGGCACCGGGGCAGAATAGCTGGGCGTACAACATGCGCACGCGACCAGCCCCGTACAGGCGCAACAACACACGGCACACGCGACCATTGGGCATCCGCCCGCGTGGCCTGTGCTCTGCTGCTGCATCTGCTTGCTGCTCATCATCGGGATCCTCTTCTCCGCGTCTCCCGCATTATATGTGCGCCCGCCGTAAGGTTTATGTAAGGCGGGCTACAATCGGCTACCGGATCACGAGACGCCGGACAACCGGGTTGCTACACGGGACTTGCGCCCGCCGGGCCGGGATGCTCGGCCAGATAGCGCCGGATCAGCGCCGCGTCGGCGCGGTCCTTGGGGCGGTCCGCCGCTTCCTTCCAGGCCAGCACCTTGTCCAGGCGCACGAAGCGATAGCCGCGGATCTCCTCGGCCCCGGCGAGGAGATCGGCCACCGGGCCGGCGGCCGGGTGCCAGCGATCCCAGACCTCGATGTCGCCGATCACCACGGCGGCGGCGTCCGCTTTGTGACGGATCGGGTAGCGCTGGGCCAGTTCTGCCCATAGCGCCGGGGCTACGATGATGTCCAGGTCGCCGCTCTCGCGCAGGCCCCGCGCGCCCAGCGGCCCGCTGCCGAACACGGCGTAGCTGTCGCGGGGCAGGCCGAGCGCGTCGAGCGTCGCCAGGGCGGCCCAGAGGTCCATTGTTAGCCCCCGCCGCGCCGGGGGCGGTGGCCGGGGCGCGTGTCGCGGCCGGGGCGGGTCCGATTCTTGGGGTGCGTACCGCCGGAATAGGGCGAGCGGGCGTCGCGGTCCCGGCCTCCGGAGGCCGGGGGGCGTGCCCCGCGGTCCCGGCCCGCGCCGGGGTGGCCCGTGCGGTGCTGGGGCGGGCGGGCCGATTCGCCGTCCCGCTCAGGGCGCGGGAAACGCGCCGGGCGGTCGGGGCGCTGTAACTCGGTATCCGGCGGGTGGATGGGCGGGGGCGTGGAGTTGGGGTCGGCCAGGATGCCCAGCATGCGATCCACATCGGCGAAGCCGCTACTGGCGGACTTAGCGGAGGCGGCGGGCGGCTCCGAGGCCGCCGCGCCCGGCGCAGGCGACTCGGGGCCGCTGCGCACGAAGCCGATGCTGTTCACCATCTCGACCACGCCGCGCCGCAGCAAGCCCTCGGCTTCGCGCAAAGCGACGTAGAGCGCGTTGTCCGGGTTGTGGCGCAGCAGCATCTCGCGCACCTGGCGCATCACGTCGAGCGTCTTGGTCATCGCCATGACGATGTCGCCCTCGCTCAACTCCACCTTGGCGAGCAGGCCCGCCATGCTGGCGCCCCGGCACCACGAACGGACCACCCCGTAGAAATACGGGTTGTAGCCCGTGGTGATCATCAGGTCATGGCGCCGCTCGGCCCCGAAGATGTCGCGCTGCAACTCGTCCATCTGGCGGCGCAGGTGGACCAGGTGGCCGGGCAGCAGGTTGCGGTTGCGGAACTCAATGTCGCGGTCATAGGCGAACCAGGAGAACACCTCGGCCACGTCGGGACCGGTCAGCGTTTCCAGGTAGCCGCCCTCGATCAACTCGGAGATCATGAGCGCGTTGGTGTCGAAAATGTCCATGAGGCGGGCCGCCTTGGCCGTCTTCTCGCCCTCGCGGGTCAGGTAGTAGAAGCGCCGCAGCACCGCCACCAGGCCGTCCAGCAGTGCCTGGAGGCGCGTATCCTCGTAGGCGCGGCGGCCCTCCAGGTAGTCCACAGCCTCCTGCCGCCCGGCCAGCAGGCGCCCGCGCTCGCGCCGGTAGTGACGGTGTTGCTTGCGCACCGGGCAAGTGTGGCAGGCATGCGCGCGCTCCTCGGCGGCCACCCGGCGCACATACTCCTCCGCCTCGGCCACCTGGGTGTCGAACTGCTGGAGTTGCTCCTCGATTTCCGCGCCTTGCGTCTGCTGATGGGTCAGGATCCACTGCTCCAGGTCGGGCAGGTCGATCCCGGCCAGTTGCTCGGCCATCCAGGCGCGTGCTTCGTGACTGACAGGGATGTGCTCGCCGGGCGCCGCGGCGATCTCGCCTTCGGCCAGGTCGGCCAGTTCCGCCGGCAGCGTGACCTGGGGGCGCTGCGGCGGCACGTAGTCGATGGCGCTGTAGCCGGTCAGCCCGATCACATGGTCGCCGAGCCAGAAGAGGTGGGCGCCGCCCGGTCGCGGCCCGAGATAGACGGCCCAGCCGCGGTTTTCGATATGGACCACGCCGCCGGGCGGGAACACGCGCAACAGCCGGCGCAGCGTTTCCCGGTCGGGGCGCGTCCAGGGCAGGGCGGTGCGCTGGGCGGCCAACCGTTCGCGCGCCCCGCTCAGCTTGCGCAGGCGTTCGCGCCCGGTTTGCGCGGCCCGGCCCAGCGCCTCGTACTCGCTCAAAAGCTCCTCGCCCGCGGGCAAACCGATCAGGCAGCCTTCGGGCACAGCGGCCACCGCCTGGTCCCACTCGGCCACCGTGTCTTCCAGTTCCAGCAAGCGGCGCGACTGCTGGAATTGCAGCAGGCTGTGGCGCATCACATCGAGCACCCGGTCGCCGTCCGGTGGATCCCACAGGTTGAGGATCGTGTTGTAGCGCACGGTGAAGGCGCTTTCCACCGGCAGCAGCGGGCCGGTGGCGATGGCGAGCGCATCCTCGAAGGACACCCACGGGCTATAGGGGATGACCACGTGCCCTTGCTCGTCGATGCCGCGCCGCCCGGCGCGCCCGGCCATCTGCTGGAATTCGTTGGGCAAGAGCGGGCGGCGCTGCACGCCGTCCCACTTGGACATCCGCCCGATGACCACGCTGCGGGCGGGCATGTTGATGCCCAGGGCCAGCGTGTCGGTGGCGAACACCACGCGCATCAGCCCCGCGCTGAACAACTCCTCGACCAGTTGCTTGAGGATCGGCAGGAGGCCGGCGTGGTGGAAGCCCAGGCCCCGGCGGGCCAGGTAGGTGATCGACTGCACCTGCTCCAGGGTGCGGTCCTCCGGGGCGAGCCGGGCCATATAGGTGGCGATGACGGCCTCGATCCGCTGCCGGGTGGCCGGTTCGTGAGCGGCGCGGAAGCGCATCATGGCGCAGACCTCCGCCGCGGACTCGCAGTCGCGCCGGCTGAAGAGGAAGAAGATCGCGGGCAGCATGTTGCGCCGTTCCAGCGATTCGACAATCTCGCGCGCCGTCGGCTCGGGCCGCTCGCGCGGCGGGCCGTCGTCCTCGTCGCCCGCGCTGCTCCACGCCGACCCGCGCACCCGGCGGCGCACCTCGCCGCCGACCCCCGCGAAGTTGGCGACCTGCACGCCCGCCGCGTTGATGGTCAGGTTCAATTCGCCATCGAGATAGTAGTAGTAGCTCAGCGGCACGGCGCGCTGGGTATGCGAGACCAGGTGCACCGGGCGGTGCGTGCGGCTGATCCACTCGGCGATCTCGCCGGCGTTGCTCACCGTGGCCGACAGGCAGGCCAGTTGCACGTCGGGCGGGCACATGATGATCGACTCTTCCCAGGTGGTGCCGCGCTCCTTGTCCGCCAGATAGTGGATCTCGTCGAACACGATGCAGCCGACGCCCCATAGCTCGGACGGCGTTTGCAGCAGCATGTTGCGCAGCACCTCGGTGGTCATGATCAGGATGGAGCCTTCGCGGTTCTCGACAATGTCGCCGGTCAGCAGGCCCACGGCGTCGCCATATTGTTCGCGCAGGTCGCGGAACTTCTGGTTGCTCAGCGCCTTGATCGGCGTGGTGTAGATGACCCGCCAGCCGCGGGCGTGGGCGCGGAAGACGCCGAACTCAGCCACCACGGTCTTGCCGGTGCCGGTCGGCGCGGCGACCAGGACCGATTCGTTGGCCGCCAGGTAGCCGATGGCCTCCTCCTGGAAGGCATCCAGCGGAAATGGGTAGCGGGCGCGGAAAGCGGCGATCAGTTGCGCGGGATCGTGCGGATCGAAGTCCTCGGCCATGGGACCGAGCGGGCCAGGCACGGATAGCGGGGGCGGGGCGGCAGCGACAGCTTTGCGCGCGGCGCGGCGGCGTTTGGGCGGGGCCGCGGGTCCGGCCACCGGCACATCGGTCGCCACATTGACCGGCGCGGCAGCCATCGGTTCAAGGCTAGCGGGCGGCTCCGGCGCGGGCACCGCATCTGTGAGCGGCGCGGGCGCGTCGTCGACAGGCGGCGCAGCTACTGCCTTGCGCGTCGTGCGGCGCTTGCGGGGCGGGACCACGCCGGTCTCGCCGGGCACCGGCACCAGTTCGGGGGGCGGCAAGGGCGCGTCCTCGGTGGCTGCGGCGACAGACTCAACCGGCGTTAGCGGCTCGACGGGCGCGGCGGAACGCTTGCGCGGGGCACGGGGCTTCTTAGCGGGCGGCGTCAGGTCGGATGGCGGGGTCGAATCGTCCAAGTTGGCATGCTCCTCGATGTCGGGTGAATGGGCGGTCTGGCACCCCGCTACTGCACAAATCAGGCCGCGTTAGTCGGTGAACTCCTGCACGAACATCTTGCCGTAGATGCCGCCGTCCATGACGCCGATGCCCACGCGGTGGAACTGGCCGTTGAGGATATTGGCCCGGTGGCCGGGGCTGTTCATCAGCCCATCATGCGCGAACTCGGTGGTGGGGGCCAGGGCCAGGTTTTCACCCGCGGCGCTATAGTAAATGCGCGCATCGTGCATGCGGTCGAACGGCGAGCGCCCATCCTGGCTGGTGTGCGAGAAATAGCCCTGTTGGAACATATCGGTGGCGTGCGCCCGCGCCAACTGGCGCAGCGCCGGGTCCATGGCGAGCGGGGCCAGCCCGCGCGCGCTGCGCTCGGCGTTGATGAGCATCAACATCCGCTCCTCGGCATCGGGGTCCACCGTCGGCGCAGGCACCTGGAACTTGAGCGCCACCGTCTCGCCGCTTTCGGGTTCGGGCTTGACGGTCAGGAAGCCGAGCGTCTGGCGCAGGGCCGGGCCGAACACCCCTTCCAGGGGCCGCTCGAAGGCGACGGTGGTCCGCACCAGTTCGCCGCCGATGGCCGAATGCAGGATGGCCTGCTGGGGCACGCCGGGGATGGGCGCCAGGGCGAGCACGGTCAGCAGCAACCCGCCCACCAGCAGCCCCTGCGCCGCGCCCGGCAGCACGGCCAGCCAGCGGTTCAGCGCCGATCGCGACGCCTGGTAGTGCGTGCGATGCAAAATCAGCCGGGAGATCGCGGTGAAGATGATCTGGGCGGCCAGCCAGATCAGCAGAAAGGCGATGGGCGCCGCCCACAACTGGCCCACCGCCAGGTTGCGGCCCAGCCACTCGGCCAGCGGCGCCGTCAGCAGCAGGGCGGCGAGCAGCGTCAGCACGAAGCCCACCAGCCCGGTAAACACCTGCACAAAGCCGCGCGTCGTCGCACCCCAGGCCACCAGCGCCACCAGCACCAGCAGCACGCCGTCCACCCAGTTCAGTCCCGCCACCCGTTCCCCCTCGCATATCGGCCAACCATCAGGAAAGTATAGTCGCGCGGCGCCCTGGCTGTCAATCAGACCGGCGCGGGCATCCGTTTTCACCGCCGAGGCGCAGAGAACGCAGAGATTATTGCAATACCGCGCGTTTGTCACTCTGAGCGCAGCGCAGAGGCTCGGCACGCCCTCGCACGAGACGGAGATTCTGCGCTGCGCTACGCTGAAAACAGGCCGATCGCGTAGAGTGGCACAGCGGGTTTGAAACCCGCCCCTACACTGCCAGCCCGCCTGGTTCCGCGCCCCTGGAGTGCCGCCGGCCCATGATGGGATCAGAATGACAGGACTGGGATGACCGGCTACCGAGCGACCGCACAATCCGGGATGGTGCCCGGATGGCCGGGCGCCGGGACGGCGGGGCGCCGGGGGCGGGGTATAAAATCGTGAAGTAAATACAGCAGCTTTTTGGCCCCGCAAACTGCCTATTTTGCCGCTTGCTATTTGTTGCGAGATCGTGTATAATAACGGAGATGGATTTCCTACTGTGTTCAACCCTCGCTACGATCTCCCTAATCTCGTCTCCTCAGACTGGTTTCCGGATTTAGTTTCAGGGCATCCAGGTTAATCCATTAGAACAAGATCCAATTTACTTAGTCCCGTTGAGGAGAAAGAGATTCGTGGATAAGACCCTTGTGTGCCGCGATTGCGGCCAGAGTTTTACGTTTACTGCCGGCGAGCAGGAGTTCTATAGCAGCCGTGGCTACACCGAGCCGCAGCGCTGCCCCGATTGCCGCGCGGCCAAGAAGGCTGCTCGCGCCTCGGGCGACAGCTACAGCAGCGGCGGCTACAGTGGTGGCAGCAGCTATGGGAACGGCGGCGGCTACAGCAGCGGCGGTTACGGCCGCGAGCGCGCCCCGCGCCAGATGACCCAGGTCATCTGCTCCAACTGCGGCAAGGAGACCGAGGTCCCCTTCGTGCCCACCGGCGACCGGCCCGTGTATTGCTCCGATTGCTTCAGCCAGATGGGCGGCGGCAGCCGCGGCGGTGGCAACCGTGGTGGTGGCTCGCGCCGCTACTAGGCGACTTGCCCGCCGCATTCGGCGGACATAACAGAGAGGTCCGGCGTGTAAACGCCGGGCCTTTCTGCTTTCTGAGCCGGGCGGGCGCGCAAAACCGGGCCCACCCGATGGGTGGGAAACGCCGCACTCTAAGGTGTAAGGCTGCTTTCTTGACACTGTTCGCGGTAGGCTGCTATAATCGGCGCAATGACCGGAGTGCTACCCCCGGTCGTCCGTGACGCGGAGAAGGAGTCCCGACCCGGAGTGAAGGTGCCCCTTGCCGAGACCGAGCGGCGCTTGTTACGCGACCTGTTCGACCCGCGCCGGGCCGTGACCAGCTTCCCGCAGCACACGGCGGAGGCTGCGCGCCTCTATGATGAACTCGGCGGCCATGACGACGTGGATCTGCCCCGCGCGGACGTGACGGCACTCGCGGACTTGCTCGGCCAATATCTGACCCGGCTGGCCGGCCCCGGCGCCCCCGTGCCCAGCACGGCACCGTTGGACGACACCCTGGCCCTGGTCGAGCAGGCGCCCACCCTCCAGCATATCCACGCCCAACTCGTCCGGCATTTGCGCGCCACGGAGTAGCGATCTCTCGACCGGGGCCGGGCACCGCGGACCGGCCCATCCGCAACTGAGGAGCCTGAATCCCCATGAGTCTGTTTCCCTTTGCCCGCCTGCGCCTCGTCCTGGCCGGCGTGTTGCTGCTGGCCGGTAGCCTGTTGGTCGCCTGCGGCGACACCGCGCCCGCGACCACGGCCCCTGCCGCCGCGCCCACCGCCACGACCGCTGCGCCTGCGGCTGCCGAACCCACCGCCACGACCGCCGCGCCCGCGGCTGCCGAACCCACCGCGACCACCGCCGCCGGCGGCAGCGGCGGCGCGGCAGCGGGCAGCCCCATCGCCGTCACGCTGAACGAATGGTCCATCGAGCCGAAGAGCATCCAGGCGCCCGCCGGGCACCAGACGTTCAAGGTGACGAACGCGGGCAAGCTTAAGCACAACTTCTCGATCATCGTCAACGGCCAGGAAGTGAAGACGGCGAATATCGGCAACGGCGAGACCGCCATGTTGGAAGCCGATATCCCCGCCGGCACCTACGATACCCTCTGCGATATCCCCGGCCATAAGCAGCAAGGCATGGCCGGCACGCTCGAAGTCAAATAAGCGCGACGAGTGGTCAGTGGTCGGTGGTCAGTAAGAAGATCCGGTAATATGTGGCAGGAGTGGGTGTGAACCCGCTCCTGCTTTTTTGTGTGATGCGGCCCCATACGCAGCTATCGGTTGCCTCACTCAGCACCGACCACTGACCACCGACCACCGGCCGCTGTGCTATAATGAAGGGGACATACGGACGGCCCGGTGGTGCGGGGCACTGCCGGCTATTGGCGGCGGTGCGGCCCCGCTGCTCCGGAGGAACCCTCGTATGACCACCCTCGCTCCATCGGCGGCGCCGGACACTACCACGCCCAATGCCGCCCCGCCCGCGCTCAGCTACGTCAGCGGCACCTCGGACACGCCCCTGCTGGGCCAGACCATCGGCGACAACTTCGACGCCACGGTGGCCCGCTACCCGGACCACGACGCGCTGATCGTGCCCCACCAGGGGTTGCGCTATAGCTACCGCCGGCTGCAGGCCGCGGTCGATGAGTGCGCGCGGGCGCTTATGGCCCTGGGCATCGAGAAGGGCGACCGCGTGGGCATCTGGGCGCCCAACCGTGCCGAGTGGACCATCACGCAGTTCGCCACCGCCAAGATCGGGGCCATCCTGGTTAACATCAACCCCGCCTACCGCACCAGCGAGCTGGAGTATGTCGTGCGCCAGTCGGGCTTGCGCATGCTCGTTTGCGCCGTGCGGCTCAAGAGCAGCGATTACGTGGGCATGGTCAACGAGTTGATCCCCGAACTGGCCGCCGGGCCGGAAAACCCAGAGCGTATCAACGCGGCGCGGTTCCCCGACCTGCAATACCTGGTCGTGCTGGACGACGAGGCGCGGGCCGGCATGTGGACCTGGCCCGCGCTGCTGGCCCTGGCCGCGGGCGCCACGCCCGAGCAGTTGGCCGCCCGCCAGCGCGAGCAGGAGTTCGACGACCCGATCAATATCCAGTACACCTCCGGCACCACCGGCTTCCCCAAAGGCGCCACGCTGAGCCACCACAACATCCTCAACAACGGCTTCTTCGTCGGCGAGATGATGCGCTTTACCGACCAGGATCGCCTCGGCATCCCCGTGCCGCTCTACCACTGTTTCGGCATGGTCATGGGCAACCTGACCTGCGTCAGCCACGGCGCAGCCATGGTTTACCCCGCCGAGAGCTTCGACCCGCTGGCGACCTTGCAGGCTATCGAGGCCGAGCGCTGCACGGCGGTCCACGGCGTGCCCACCATGTTCATCGCCGAGTTGAACCACGCGGAGTTCGACCGCTTCGACCTCTCGACATTGCGCACGGGCATCATGGCCGGGTCGCCCTGCCCCATCGAGGTCATGCGGCAGGTGAACAGCCGGATGCACATGGGCGAAGTCGAGATCGCCTACGGCATGACCGAGACCTCGCCGGTGTCGTTCCAGAGCCGGGCCGACGACCCCATCGAGAAGCGCGTCAGCACCGTGGGCCGGGTTATGCCCCACCTGGAGTGCAAGATCGTCGATCCGGGCACCGGCGCCGTGGTGCCGCGCGGCACCCCCGGCGAGCTATGCACCCGCGGCTATTCGGTCATGCTGGGCTACTGGAACAATCCCGAGGCCACTGCGACGGCCATCGACCCGGCGCGCTGGATGCACACCGGCGACCTGGCGACGATGGACGCCGAGGGCTATGTGAACATCGTGGGCCGCATCAAGGACATGATCATCCGCGGCGGCGAGAACGTCTATCCGCGCGAGATCGAGGAATTCCTCTACACTCA
This sequence comes from Chloroflexia bacterium, assembly GCA_035693165.1. Classification (GTDB taxonomy): domain Bacteria; phylum Chloroflexota; class Chloroflexia; order QHBQ01; family JAICKM01; genus JAICKM01. The sequence goes on from DASSGZ010000639.1 coordinate 10,193, forward strand.
CCCCGCTATCGCCGATGTGCAGGTGATCGGCGTGCCCAGCAAGGCCTACGGCGAAGAGATTATGGCCTGGGTCAAACTGAAGCCCGGCGCGGAGGCGACGGCGGAGGACGTGCAGAACTTCTGCCGGGGCCGCATCAGCCATTACAAAATCCCGCGTTATGTTAAGTTTGTGGACAACTTCCCGATGACCGTCACGGGCAAGATCCAGAAGTTCCTCATGCGCAAGCAGTCCATCGACGAACTGGGCCTCGAAAACGAGATCCAGGCGACGGCGTAGCTCTCGCCGCAATTAGCGATACTAAGACACCGCGAAGGCATGAAGAACACGAAGACGATTTATGTTAGTTCTGTTCTTCGCGCCCTTCGCGCCGTCGCGGTGTATGCACGGACGGATCCCAGATAGCAGCCTTGCGCGCGTTTGCGGAGAGGGGGTATACTACCAGCCGAGGCATGTTGTGTAGTAGCCCGGAGGAAGCGTGATGTCGATTGAAACCGAGAAAGATCTGACCGCCCTGCGCCGGATCGGGGAAATCGTGGGCCTGACGTTGCAGCATATGCAGGCCCAGGTGCAGCCGGGCATGACCACCCGCGACCTGGATGCCATCGGCGGCGCGTTCCTGAAGAAGTACGGCGCGCGCCCGGCCCCGCTGCTGGTCTACAGGTTCCCCGGCATCGCCTGCATCAGCCTGAACGAGGAGGCGGCGCACGGCATTCCCGGCGATCGCACCATCCACGAGGGCGACCTGGTGAAGCTCGATCTGTCCGCCGAACTGAACGGCTACTTCGCCGACGCCGCCGTGACCGTGCCCGTGCCGCCCCTGCCCGCCCGCAAGCAGCAGTTGTGCGACTGCGCCCGCGCCACGCTGGATGCCGCGCTGAACGCCGCCCGCGCGGGCGCGCCGATCAACCGCATCGGTGCCGCCGCTGAAAGCACCGCCCGGCGCTACGGCTTCCAGGTGGTGCGCGATCTCTGCGGCCACGGCGTGGGGCGCGGGCTGCACGAGGCGCCCTCGGTGCCCAACTACTTCGTCCCGCGGGCCAAGCAGCGCCTGACCGAAGGGCTGGTCCTGGCCGTCGAGCCGCATGTCGCCGCAGGCCGCGATGCCGTCGTGACCGACGCCAACGGCTGGACGATCAAGACGCGCGACCGCAGCGCCGTCGCAAACTTCGAGCACACCATCGTCGTCACGCGCGACCGGCCGCTGCTCGTGACCGCCGTCTAGGCCCCACGCGCCTGGTGCCCGTTCCGCCCGTGCAGACCCTTTTGCCCGTCCCGCACCTGCTGGGCGGGCATTGTGCGTCGTCGGCCTTCCGCGACCTCGTGGCCTACTACAGCCCGCCCGGCAGCACCACGCTGCCCAGCGAAGCGTTGCTGTTCGCGCTCTCCGGGGGGCTGGACTTTCTCTACTGGCGGCGACCGGGCGCGGACCCGCCCATCTACCTGCTGGGGCGCACCGGCCCGCTGGAGGCGCAGCTTGCCGCGCGGCTGGGCATGGGCTTCCAGGAAGTGCGCCCCCCATCGGGGGCGGCGGCCTGGGCCTGGCTGCGCGCCACGCTGGCCGCCGGGCATCCGGCACTCGTCCTGGCCGACGTGGGCGAACTGCCCTACCTGAACGCGCGCACCCACTTCACCGGCCACCGCCTGCTGGTCATCGGCATCGACGACCAGGCGGGCACGCTGTTCGTGCTCGACAACGACCGCGAAGGCGTGCAGGAAATCACCCAGGCGACCTTCGACGCCTCCTGGCGCTCAACTGCCTTCCCCGCGCCCATCGACTATCGCTACTACGAGGTGCGCCGGCCCGCCGCCCTGGCCGACCCCGGCGCGCATATCCGCGAGGCGGTCGCCGAGACGGTGCGCCAGCTCGACGGTCACGGCATGCCGTTTGTGGATGCGCCCCACTTCGCGGGGGAGGGCGGCCAGGGGTTGGCCGGCATGGAACGGTTCGTGGCCGACCTGGCCCGCTGGCCGGAGCATTTCGCACCCGCCGAAGTCACCCAGGCGCTGCGCGCCGTCTACCTCTACGTGGAGAAAGCGGGCACCGGCTTCGGCGGCTTCTTCCGCCACATCTACGGCACCGGGCTGCGGGAGGCGGCTACGCGAGTCGCCGATCTCGCCCTCGCCACCGGGCTGGACCAGGCGGGCGCGCATTACCAGGCGCTGGGCCGGGCCTGGAGCGCGTTTGCGGCGGCCTGCCGGGCGGCAGCCCCCACCGCTACCAATGATCCGCCCGCTACCCTGGCACCCCTGCTGCCGCAGGCTACCGGCCTGCTGGCGGCGGAGCGCGCCGGGCGCGATCTCCTGGCCGGGCCGGCCGGCTCCTAACGCAACAGGCCCGCCGCGTTCAACGCCTCGAAGGCGATCAGCATCCCCAGGCAGGAGACGGCCAGCGCCGAGGCCATCGGCAGGCGGCCCCAGACCGCGCCGCTCAGGCGCACCCGGCTCAGCAAGCCGCGCCCGTAGACCATCAGCAGGCCGATGCCGGTCAGCACGCAGGCCAGCCCCAGGCTGAAGGCGACGATCAACAGCAGGCCCAGCCCGACCCGGTGCGAGGCAATCGCCACCAGCAACACCACCAGCGCCGACGGGCAGGGGATGATCCCGCCGGTGATGCCCAGCGCCAGCATGCTGCCGATGGTGACTTGCTGCCCGTCGGCGGGCACGTGGGTATGCTCGCGTCCGAAGGGCCCGTGCCTGTGCGGCTTGAGCGCTTCGTGATCATGATCGTGGTCATGCGCGAGGTCATGGTCATGACCGTGATCATGGTCATGAGTGTGTCCGTGGTCATGGTCGTGATCGTGAGCATGGGCCGCGTGGCTCTGGGCTAGCGTGTCGCCATGGCTGTGACTGTGATCGTGATCATGGTCTGCGTGGCTGTGCGCTAGAGCGTGGTCATGGCCGTGGTCATGACCTGCGTGGCTAAGCGCCAATTGGGGCACATGGGCGTGTTCGTGCGCGTCATGCTCATGCGGCAGACCGTGCGCATGGGCATACTCATGCGGGTCATAAGCGGGCGTGCCGCTCGCGGCCGCGGGGGCCGGGACCGTTGCGCGGCGGCTACTTGCCCAGGCGTTGCGGCGCTGCCAGAACATGGCGATGCCCATCCCGGCAATCAGCAGGCCGGAGAAGAAGCCGAGCCAGGGATATAGCGTCTCCGGCAGGATATACTGCGAGGCATAGAGCACGATCAGGCCCAGCACGAACACGCCGATAGTGTGGCTGATCGTCACCGTGGCGCCCAGGAAGGCGGCGTGCCAGGCGGTGCCCCGGCTGCCCACCAGGTAGGCCGCGACGACCGTCTTGCCGTGGCCCGGCGAGAGGGCGTGCGCCGCCCCCAGGCCGAAGGCGACCACCAACCCGATCAACAGCGCGTCCAGCGGCAACTCTTTCTGGTTGATCAGTTCGGTCAGGGCGTCGCTGCGCGACTGCGCCCAGGCCATGGCGTCCAGCGGCGCCGCTTGCGGGACGGAGGCGGTCCCGGCATCCCCGGTCGTGGCCGCGCCGGGCGCGAAGACGATCTCCGCCGAGGTGACTTGCGGCGGGTTGTTCAGGAACTCAGGGCGGTATTGCGTCAGCGCGGCGCTCAGGTCGGTCGCCGGGACGCTGCTTTGGGTCAGGGCCGTGCCGCTGCTGCTGCGCGCGATGATCTCCTTCCAGCCGATGCGCTCGCTGTAATTCGCGTCGCGGTAGGCCAGCGTGCCACGTGTGGCGCTGCCGAGCGCCGCCGTCCAGTGTAACTCCAGGCGCATGGTCGGCAAACCGCCCGCGCCGGGCGGGAAGCTCAGCGCCGGGCGGCCCACCAGCGACAGCGGCAACGCCCTGCCGTCCACCGTCAGCGTCAGGTTGCCGGCCAGGTCCGCCGCGCGCTGCGCCGTGTAGGCATCCTGCTCGGCGGGGGTCAGGTTCGTGCTGTGATCCGGGCGGATGGTGCCGAGTTCCTGGTAAGTGGGGATCTCGGCCATATCGACCACATAGAGCAGATCGACGCGGCCCTGGCCCACCGTCAGCGCGCTGTAGCGGTTGATGGTGAAGTTGCCCATGGGGTGGGCGCTCGCTGAGCGCGGGGCGGCCGCCAGCAATAGACCGGCGCCCAGGACGGCGAGCAACACCAGGCGGACGGAGCGATTCATGGGGAACTCTCCTACTTTTCCAGCAGCGCCGTGGCCTGGGGCGCATACTTGACGCTAAAATGCGGATTGATCGCCAGCGCCCGCTGGAGGTTCGCGCGGGCATTCGCACTGTCGCCTAACCCATTATAGATCAGGCCCAGGTGGAAATAGAACAGGGCGTTTTGCGTACCCAGGCGCAGGGCCTGCTGTTCCGCCGCCAGCGCGTCGGCGTAGCGCCCGGCGCGGTAGAGCGTCCAGGCCAGCGCGTCCTGGGTGTGGATGTCGTGCCGCCAGGCCGCCGCGGTCTGCGCCAGTTGCACCGCCTCGGCGGCATCCTGGTTCTGGTCGGCCAGGAAAGCGGCCTTCTCCATGCTCACATCCACCCCGTTGACCTCGAAGACATGGAAGATGTAGCTCACCAGATCGTACTGCGCCTGGGCGTTCTTGGCGTCGCCGGTCGCGGCATAGAGGTCGCCCAGCGCCTGGACGTATTGCGGCAAGGGCACCACGGCGACCGCCGCTTTGTAGAGCGACACCGCCTCGCCGGGGCGCCCCTGGGCGGCGCGCACGGCGGCCAGCCCGGCCTGGGCATGGAAGTAGCCGGGGTAGACCGCCAGCGCCGTGTTATATTCGTGCTCGGCCTCGGCCAGCCGCCCGCTGTTGAAATAGAGATTGCCAAGCTGCACATGGGTCCAGCCCGCATTCTCCGGCGCGGGGCCGCCCGCCTCGGCCGCCTGGCGCATGGCCTGGATGGCGCCCTCGACATCGCCGTAGAGTTCGCGCGCGTAGGACACCCGCGCATACGAGCTGAGGTCGGGCCGCAGGTTGATCATCTGCTGAAAGGTCGCGACCGCCTGGTCATAATCGCCCAGTTCGATCTGCGCGTCGCCGATGACGCCATAGGCGTAGGCTTTTTGCGGGGCGAGACTCTGCGCTTTGCGGCCCCAATCGAGCGCCTCGCGGAACTGGTGGCGCGACAGCTCCAGCGAGCCGATGGCCGCCGTCGCGTCGAAGCTGCGGGAATTGATCGCCAGCGCCTGGCGCAGCACCGTTTCCGCCTGGGTATAGAAGGTCGGGTCGCTGGTTTCGCGGGCTTTCTGCAAGTAGGCCAGGCCAAGCTGGGCCAGGGAGGTATCGTCGTTTGCGTTCGACTGCAAGCGCGTCTTCATATCGCTGATGATGCGGTCGGCGTACCCCTGGCGCGGCGTCACCCCGGAGGCGATCACGCTCGCCGGATCGGTCACGGGTGCGGGCGCGAGCGGCCCTGCGATCGTGGGCGCGAACAGCAAGCTGCCCACGACGAGCAGCAACGCCACGCCCACCATAATCGTCAGTCGATTGCCCAGTAGTGTCTTCACGAGGTTGCGCCCTCCCTGGTTTCGCTTGCAGCCTGATACGGAGCATGTTTTGCGCAACGCAAAACCGGTCGCTTATCGCATGTGTGCGTAATTTTTCGCGGTCCAAGCCGGGCGCAGGTCACAGCGCCTGCGCCCGGCGGGCCTGTTTACTTCTTGGCCTGGGCCGTAGCGCGGCGGCGTACCGTCCAACCACCGGCCAGGATCAGGCCGCCGGCGACGGCGACGAGCGCCAGCAGCCAGGCGTAGATGTCGGCCAGGTGGCCGCTGTCGGTCGCGCCGGTGCGCGGCATACCGGGCGAGCCGGCGACC
>DASSGZ010000640.1:0-12862 GCA_035693165.1 Chloroflexia bacterium
GATCATCGGCGGATATGTCGCGCGGCGCGTCCATGACTACTATCGCGACCCGGCCTCGCCCTTCTACCAGTTCCTCGACCTGAAGACGAAGCCCCAACCGGACATCGTGCCGCCGCTCTCGCCCTTCGCCGTGCTCAACTACTACAACATGCCCTATATCGTGGTCTACAAGGTAGACGAAGGCTATGAACAGCCCGGCGACAAGGAGGCGGTGGACGCCTATGTCCACTACCTCTTCCCCGATCGTTCGGCGGTAGTCGCCGACGACCAGCAACTCACCGCCTATCGCGTGCCCGCCACGCCCGGCGACGAGCCGCTGATCTGGGCCGGCGGGGGGTGGAACGCGCCGGACAGCAACGCCGGGCGGACCTGGCGCTGGAGCAACGGGCAGGACGCCAGCATCCATATCATCACCAAAACCCCGCTGACCTGGCACCTGCGCTTCACCGCGCAAACCTATCGCGGCGCGGCCACGCTGGATGTGGCGCTGAACGGCCAACCGGTGGGCCAGGCCGCGCTGCGCGCCAATCTCCAGGGCTATGACCTGGGCACGATCACCCTGCCCGCGGGCGAAAACGAGATCACGTTCCACAGCAGCACCCCCGCCGTCGCCCCCAGCGAAATCGGCGCCGACCCGCACGATGCGCGCAAGCTGGGCTTCCTGTTGACCGACCTGCAATTCAAGTGACACGGGCCGGTTGCAAACCGGCCCCTACAGCGCGATTGGGGCAAAACGGGGCGGTTTGCAACCGGCCCCTATAACGGCAGCAGGCGCGCGGGCCGGTTGCAGACCGGCCCCTACAGCGCCGGTCTGAGGGACCGCAGCCGTCCGCCCCTTGGCGGAGCCGCCTGTCCCTCGCAAGCCGGATTGCGGCAGGAGCGCCGCTCCCGTATAATCGGGGTGTGAGCAATCAGGCGTTCCATCTCTATTGCCGCGGGCCCCGCACCTGACGGCTAATAGCTGACGGCTGACGGCTCGCCCTACACAAGACCCGCGCCGAGGGAATCGGTTACCCTCACCGGCGGCCACTCCAGCCGCACTGCGCCAAGGTGTTGTGTCAGCCAGGAGGTTGTATGATGCTTCCCGCCCGCACCCGGATTGCCCCCTCGCCCACCGGCGACCCCCATGTCGGCACCGCCTACCAGTCGTTGTTCGACTTTGCCCTGGCCCGCCAGAGCGGCGGCCAGTTTATCCTGCGCCTGGAAGACACCGACCAGGTGCGCTATATCGAAGACTCGGATCGCCGCATTTTCGAGTCGTTGCGCTGGATCGGCCTGCCCTACGACGAGGGACCTGATATCGGCGGCCCGCACGCGCCCTACCGCCAGTCGGAGCGCCTGCCCATCTACGACAAGTATGCCCAGGAGCTGATCGACAAGGGGCACGCCTACTACTGCTTCTGCACGCCCGAGCGGCTGGCCGCCATGCGCAAGGAGCAGGAGAAGCGCAAGGAGCCGCCCCGCTACGACCGCACCTGCCTGCGGCTCTCGCCCGACGAGGTGCAGGCCAAGCTGGCCGCGGGCGAGCGCCACGTCATCCGCATGAAGGTCCCCGACGAGGGCATCACCAGCTTCGTGGACCTGGTGCGCGGCGAAATCCAGTTCGAGAACCGGCTGATCGACGATCAGGTGCTGGTGAAGTCCGACGGCTTCCCGACCTACCACCTGGCCGTGGTGGTCGACGATCACCTCATGGAAGTCACGCACATCCTGCGCGGCGAGGAGTGGATCTCGTCCACGCCCAAACACATCCTGCTGTACCAGTTCTTCGGCTGGGAGCCGCCGCTGCACGCGCACACGCCGCTGCTGCTCAACGACGACCGCAGCAAGATCTCGAAGCGCAAGAGCCCGGACAAGACCCGGCTGGAGGGCTTCCGTGACCGCGGCTTCCTACCCGAGGCGCTGCTCAACTTCCTGGCGCTGCTGGGCTGGTCGCATCCCGACGGCAAGGAGATCTTCAGCCTGAACGAGTTCATCGAGTTGTTCCACCCCGACCGCCTGCTCAAGGCGGGGTCGGTGTTCGACATGAACAAGCTGATCTGGATGAACGGCGTCTATATCCGGGCGCTGTCGCTGGACGAGTTGGCCGAGCGCCTGGCGCCCTACACCCAGCACCCGCCCGACAAGGTGCGCGAGGTGCTACCGGTGTTGCAGGACCGGTTGAAGCTGCTCAGCGAGTTCGATGACCTGGCGGCCTTCTTCTTCGCCGACCCGCCCTACGACCTGGCGCTGTTCAGCAGCAAGCAGTTCGACCGCCCCGCCCTGCGCGAGCGCCTGATCGCCGCCCGCAACTGGCACGCCGACCTGCCCTGGCCGTGGGACAAAGAGACCTGGGAGGCGGGCGTGCGCGCGCTGGCCGAGGAGTTGGGCTTCCGCAAGGCCGGCGACCTGTTCATGCTGCTGCGCGTGGCCGTCACCGGGCGCAAGGAAAGCCCGCCCCTCTACGACACGATGATGCTGCTGGGCCGGGATAAGACGCTGGACCGCTTCGACGCGGCCATCGCGGCGCTCGGCGAGTAGCGCACCAGCGCAAATAAAACGGCGACCGGCGTGAGCATTCCCGCCGGTCGCGCTGTTTGTATCGTGGATCGTGGGATCGGTAGTAGCCGGCCACGGTGATTTTGCGCTGTAGGGGCCGGTTTCAAACCGGCCTGCCGCCCACTGCTAGTTCATCGCCTCGAAGGAGAAGCGGCTGGTCATCGGCAGGGTCGCGGTGCGCACGTCGGCGGCTTCGAGTTCGCCCATCACGCGGCGCAGGGCGGCGACGGCCCGGTGGAGCAGCAGCTTCACGGCGCCCTCGCTGCGGCCCATGTGCACCGCCACCTCGGCCAGCGGCATCAGTTCGTGGCGGCTGTAGCGCAGTTCGATGGCCCGGCGCTGGTCGTCGGTCAGCCGCTTGAGCGCGATCTGCAGCAGGTGCCGCTCGATCTGCTGCTGTTCCTGGGCTTCGATGCAGGCGTCGGGGCCCGGTTCCTCGCAGGCGATCTCCACCAGCGGGAAGCGCGGGTTCTCCAGCGGCACATGGGCGATGCCCCGGTTGCGGCGGTGCTGCCCGGCGATGACCGTCGAGGCGATGCGATAGAGCCAGGCGCTGAACGGAATGCCCCGCCACTCGTAGTGCGGCAGCGCCTTCAGCGCCGCCAAGAACGTCTCCGCCGCCACGTCCTCCGCCTGGACGGGGTCGCCGGTATGGCGCTGCGCGAAGCGATAAATGGCCGGGTAATAGAGATTGTACAGGTCGGCGAAGGCATCAGGATCGGACTGGGCCGCCGCAATCAGGGCGGCTTCCCGCGAAGGACCGGTCGTCATGGGCCGCGCAGCCGGGAGAAAACCGGGGGTCGGGGGCACGGCCCGCGCCGCACCATTCGTAAAGCTGACGGAATCAAGCATCGGACTGGCGATCATGTGCGGTCTCCTTCGAGCGCCGGCATACCGGCGAGGGGCAGGGGCCGCGCCGCGGCGGCCTCCCGTAATGCGTGCAAAAGTGTCTGAGGAGTAGCGCCCTTTTCGACAAAGCGAGCCGCCCCGGCGCGCATGGCCGCCTCCAGGGTGTCGGCGTGCGGGTTGGCCGTGTAGACTACCAGCACCAGCCACGGGCAGGTGCGGCGCAGATGTGCGGCGAGACGCAGGCCGTCGCCGTCTTCCAGGCGCACATCCAGCAAAATCAGGTCGGGGCGTAATTGCTCGACCAGCACCAGAGTAGTCAACCCATCTGCGGCTTCCCCCACGACCTGCATATCGCTCTGCAAGTCGATGAGTTCGCGCACCGCATCTCGCACCCGCTGCACACTGTCAGCCAACAGAATTCGTGTGGGGGAACGGTGTAGTGCGTCCATGAGCTTCCAAGAACCTCTCCGACTAAAGTATGAGAACAATGCCGTTCATAAGAAGTGAGGCCATTGTACCTGTTATAATCCGCCCTGAGATCAGCCCGAACGGGCATCCGGCCATAACAAAATGACCGACCTGGCGGTCGGTCATGTGCCTAGCGGGGGGCGGGACAAATGTCCCGCGGAGGATACTTAGACGAGGCCTTTTTCGCGGGCGTAGAGGGCAGCCTGGGTCCGCCCGGCGAAGCCCAGCTTCTGCAAAATGCTGCTGACATGGGCGCGCGCCGTCTTTTCGGCCATGCCGAGCTGCGCGGCGATCTGCTTGTTGCTCAGGCCATGGGCCAGGAGTTGCAGGACTTCGCGCTCGCGCGGGCTGAGCGTGTCCTCGGGGTGGCTGGCCGGCTGGGCCACGGCGTGCATGAGCAGGCGCGCCACGCGGGGCGCCAGCGCCACCTCGCCGCGATAGGCCGCGCGGATGGCGTCGAGCACGGCGGAGGCGCCCTCGGTCTTCAGCAGGTAGCCCTGCGCGCCCGCCCGCATCGCCTCGATCATGCGATCCTCTTCTTCCGCGCTGGTCAGCACGACCACGCGGGCGTGCGGAGCCACGCCCTTCATCTGCCCCAGCGCCGAGAGGCCGTCCAGTTGCGGCATCATCAGGTCGAGCAGCACCACGTCGGGCTGCAACTGCTGGGCCAGGGCCAGCGCCTCCGCCCCGTCCTTGGCTTCCCCGGCGACCTCCAGGTCGGGCTGTAGCTCGATCACCATGCGCAGGCCCTCGCGCAGCACCGAATGATCGTCGGCAATCAACACGCGAATCGGCCCCGTTCCCTCTGTTGTCATGGGTGCTCCCGTCTGCGTTTCATGGGTTATGCGGGCCGCCGTTGCAGGCCGGCCCAAGTATGGGTACAATCAGGCTGGATATATTATACTCGATAGCGATCCCGATGGGAACTACCCGACCTCGTGCGATCGCCGAACCAGGCTACCCGTCCGCCGGGTGGCGGAGAGGATTTAGTGCGTGAAAGACATTCCGCCGGACCTGACCGGCACGTTTGACCTGCGCGTCGAAGAAAAACACACCGCCGCGGCCTACGGCAATCCCGGCATGCTGGTGCTCGCCACTCCCATCGTGGTCTGGATGGTCGAGGTCGCGGCGTACCAGGCGATCCAGCCCTATCTCGAAGCGGGCGAAGGCGTGGCCGGGACGCATATCGACCTGCGCCACCTGGCCCCCACGGCGATTGGCCGCCCGGTGGTGGCCCACGCCCGCCTGACCGGGCGCCGGGGCCGGCGCAGCACCTTCGCCTGCCGGGTCCTCAGCGGCGCCACCCTGATCGCCGAGGGCACCTACGAACACGCGATCATCGATCAAGCCCGCATCCTGGCGAGTGCTGACGAGTGCTGAGACGAGTGGTCAGTGATCAGTGGTCAGTGATCAGTACGACCAGTACTGAACGGTGCGCACTTACCAACGCGTAGCCCACGGCTGACCACTCGTCTCTACTGACTACTGATCACTGACCACTGACCACTCGTCCGTGGTTGACAGAGGCGGGCCAATCTGGTATATTAGTCCCGCATACAGCGATATGGCGACGTAGCCAAGTGGTAAGGCAGAGGTCTGCAAAACCTCCATGCAGCGGTTCGAATCCGCTCGTCGCCTCCCGTGTAACCTGTGAAGGCACTGCCCCTGGGTAGTGCCTTTCGTATTGACCGGCCCGCGGAGGAGACCCCATGAGCAACCACACGCCCGAAGAGGCGCAAGCCCAGATCCAGGTTCTCGACACAACGCGCGTTTACGACGGCAAGATCTTCAAGGTCGATGTGGAAGATGTGCGGCTGCCGAGCGGGCGCACCAGCAAGCGCGAGATCGTGCGCCACCCCGGCGCCGTGGCGCTGATGGTGGTCGACCCCGACGGCAAGCTGCTGCTGGTGCGCCAGTATCGCCGGGCCGCCGACAGGATCCTGCTGGAGGTGCCTGCGGGCACCCGCGAAGCCGGCGAAGACGCCGAAACCTGCGCGCGCCGCGAAGTGCAGGAGGAAACCGGCTTCGCCGCGGGCACCATCGAGCACCTGGGCGGCTTCTACTCCGCGCCCGGCTTCTGCACCGAGTACCTGGAGTGCTACCTCTGCACCGACCTGCGCCCCGGCGATCTCCAGGCGGAGGAGGACGAAGACCTGCAGCTAGAGCGCCTGAGCCTCGACGACGCCTGGTCGGCCGCTGCTGCGGGCACGATCACCGACGCCAAGACGCTGGCCGGCCTGCTGCTCTACGCCGCCCGCCACCCGGAGGCCCGGCCCCGCGCCTGATTGTACCCCCCATGGTCCTGGCGCCGTCTCCCCGGCAGCAGGGCCGGGCGGACAGGCGCTGGGCGCATTATGCGCTCGTATAGCGAAGGAGGTAGCCCGGCGTGTCCCGGCTTGTGCTATTTATCGACGACGGCGGCGTGATGAACGATAACGAGCGCCGCAGCCTGCAATGGCAGCGCCTGGTCGGCGAGTTCTTCGCGCCCCGCCTGGGCGGGACCCCGGAAGCCTGGGCCGCCGCGAACTATGCCGTGATGATGCGCATGCTGGAAACCGCCGCCTGGCAGGCGCGCATGGAGGCGGTGCCCGACTACGCCGAGTTCGACCGCCTTTATCTGCGCGACTGGCTACAGGGCATGTGCGAGATCGTGGGCGTGCCCGCGCCGCCGGAAGAAGAAGGCCTGGCGCTCGCCCGCCAGATCACTGCCGCGATCCCACCGCAGATCGACTCGGCCTACCCCGGCGCCGTGGATGCCATCCGCGCGTTGCACGCCCGCGGCCACAGGCTGCACACCGCCTCCGGCGAGTCCTCCGCCGATCTGGAAGGCTATCTGACGGGCATGGGCGTGCGCGACTGTTTCGGCACCCTCTACGGCACGGACGTGGTCAGCACGCTCAAGATGGGGACGCAATTCTACACCCGCATCTTCGCGCACGCGGGCATCGCGCCGGAGCAGGCGCTGGTGGCCGACGACAACCCGCAGACCCTCGTCTGGGCCGCACAGGTGGGCGCCCAGGCCGTGCTCGTGCGCGCCGCTGGGGAGGCCGGTTCCTGGACGGGCCCGCGCATCGACCGCCTGGCCGACCTACCCGACTGGCTCGCGCACCAGGGCTGAAGACACCCCATCCCACAGGCCCTGTAGGGGCCGGTTTGAAACCGGCCCGCCCCGCTGCATAACCGGCCCGATCCCACTCGCCGAACTACTGCGCTTTACTACCGGGACTTTGCTTGGCCGGGGTAGGCTCGGTCAGCAGGCCAATGTCCTTGCGATATTGCACACCCTCGAACGAAACGCGCTCGGCGGCGGCGTAGACCCGGCGGCGGGCTTCGTCCAGCGTGGACGCGCGGGCCACCAGGGTGAGCACGCGCCCGCCCGCCGTCACCATGCGCGGCCCGGCCAGCAGCGCGTCCATCTGCGCCTCGACCGAACTCTTGCCCGGCGTGCCCGGCAGCGCCTTGAGCCGCAGGTAGCGGTAGATGCCCTTGGCGGCCAGCGCGGGCGTCTCGTCCATCGGCGAGTCGTAGAGGTCGGGGGGCGGCGGGCGGCTGGGATCGTTGGACCGCACCCACACGGGCCCCTCTTGCTGCACCCGCGTGCCCGCGTGGAAGGCCAGCACGCCCTCCGGCAACTCACCCAGGCCGCTGATCGGGCGCCCGATCAGGCTCTGCGCCGGGTAGCCGCCGGAGGCCAGCACCACGCCGCAGGTCGCCTCCGGACTCCAGACGATACCGGGCGCCACCGCGTGCAGCCGGCCTTCGGTCATTGCCAGCAGGATGTCCACCAGGTCGCTTTCGAGCCGCGGCAGCAGCAACTGGGCCTCCGGGTCGCCCAGGCGCACGTTGTATTCGAGTACGCGCGGCCCCTGCGCGGTCATCATCAATCCGGCGTAGAGGAAGCCCTGGAATGGGATGCCTTCCTCGGCCATGCCCGCCACCGTGGGCAAGAGCACCGTGGCCGCGATCTCCGCCCACTGCTCGTCGCTGATCCAGGGGGCCGGGCTGTAGCCGCCCATGCCGCCGGTCATCGGGCCGGTGCCGCCGTCGAGCAGGCGCTTGTAGTCGCAGGCCGGGGGCATGGGCACGACCACTTTGCCGTCGGTGAAGGCCAGCGCGCTGACTTCGCGTCCCTCCAGAAACTCCTCGCAGACCACGGTCTCCAGGCCCTCGCCCTCGCGCAAGATCCCGGCCTGCTCCATCAGCAGCAGCGCCTCGCGCGCCTCGGCGAAGGTCTGCGCCACAACGGTGCCCTTGCCGCCCGCCAGGCCGTCCACCTTGAGCACCAGCGGGAAGCGCGCATGGGCCAGGTAGGCGCCCAGTTCCTCGGCAGTATGCGTGACCTGGTATTGCGGCGCAGGGATGCCGTGGCGGTCCATGAAGGCCCGTGCCCACGACTTGCTCGACTCCAGTTGCGCGGCAGCGCGCGCCGGCCCGACGATGGGCAGGCCCACGGCGCGGAACTCGTCCACGACGCCCAGCGTCAGCGGCAACTCCGGCCCGACGACGGTCAGGTCGATCTGCTGCTCGAAGGCCCACTTAGCCAGCGCCTGGACGGCCGCGTCGCTGTCGGCGGTCAGCGCCAGGTTCTCGGCCACCAGCGCCGTGCCGGGGTTGCCGGGCGCGCAATAGATGCGCTCCACCTGCGGGCTGCGCGCCAGGGCCAGCACCAGCGCATGTTCCCGCGCCCCGCTGCCAATCACCAGCACCCGTATCACCATTCGACTCCTTCCCAACCCCTCGTGCAGGGGCGGTCCCACGTGACCGCCCTGCCGCCGTCGGTACCACGCCGCCACCCCGCGTAGGGGCGGTCCGATGTGACCGCCCTGCCGCCCCCGGTACCATGTTCGCGGCCTACCCCATCCGCCCCGGCCAGGTACACGGCACGCGCGCAATTCGCGCCCCACCAGGGCGGTCACGTGGGACCGCCCCTACCGTTTTAGGATGCCCCATTGCACTATAGCCGATTGCCCGGCGAAGGGAAAGGGCGACGCCGGGGCGCCCAGCCCAGCCCGGCCAGCAGCACCAGCGCCAGTACGGTGAGGCCCGCGCCGAGCCGGAACGAGCCGGGCGCATAGGTAAAGCGGACGGTGTGCGCCCCGCCCGGCACGGCCACCGCGCGCAACGCATGGTCGGCGGTCAGGATGGGCACGGGTTGGCCGTCCACGCGCGCCTCCCAGCCGGGGAACGCCTGGTCGGCCAGGATGAGCAGGCTCGCCGCCGGGCTGGCCGTGCGAATCTCCACATCCTCCGGGGTGTAGCGCGTGATCGTCGCCGTGTCGCTGCCCGGCGGGGCGGTGGTGGGCAGATCCAGCGGCGCGGCGGGCGGTGTATCCAGCAGCGCAGTGCCTGCGCGGTCGAAGGCCGGGCCGGCCAGCCGGGCGAGCCGCGTCTTGTCGTCGGGCACCACTTCGGCCCGGTGGACCAGCCAGGCGCGGGGCAACGCCCGGCGGTTGGCGAAGACGCTGGTGCCGCCCGGCCCGCCGTCGAGCACACGCGCAAACCACGGATCGGCGGGGTCGGGGCCGGCCAGGGTGCGGAAGACCAGATCGCCATCCTGCGGCTGCCCCCCGGCCATGCGTGTGCCGCCCGCATACGGGTCCTGCTGCGTGTAATAGATCGTCACCGACTGCCGTTCGGGCACATCCGGCGCCTCAAAGTAAAAGTAGAACTGCCTGCCGCGCGCCTGGGCGATGGGCGGGAAGGCGAACGTCCACCAGCTATCGTCCTTCAGCGTGGCGGCATCCACTACCACGGTCGCCAGGTCGCCCGGCCCGGCGGGATCGATCTTGAGGTGGAAGATCAACCGGCCCCCGTGCGGCCGCCCGAAAGTCGCGCCGAAGACTTCGACGGCGGTGAGATTGTCCAACCCCGCCGTGAAGGTCTGGCCGGGCCGGTAAGCGCCGAAGATCTCGCCCACGGGGCGCTCCGGTGGCCCCTCCTGGCGCACATCGACCAGCGCGGTCGGATTAGGGTCGGTCCCTGGTGGCGCCAGGACGTAGCGTACGTTCAGCAGGTCGATCAGCGGGGACTGGATGACGTTGAACGGCTTGAAGCCGCCCCCCGCGCCCTGGTAGATCGACGGATCGAGCGCCACGGCGAGATCATGGTAGGTGCGCGGCTCCACGGCATCATAGCCGCGCAGGTCGGCTAGCCCGTAGACCAGGTTGGTAGTGGGCGGCAGCAGCCACCCGCCGGCCACCGTGCGGAACGGCCCCGGCTGCTGCTGCAAGAAACGCGTCGCCGCCGTGGGCGGGAAGTACTCACCGGGCGCCACGGTGGGCGTGTAGTCGATGCGCGCCTGCCAGAGATCGGCCACCAGCAACAGCGGCAACGCGACGAGCAGGGCGCGCGCGATCCGGGGCCGGGCGCCCCACAGGGCGATGATCCCGCCCACCAGCGCGCTGCTCACCAGCACCAGCGCGGCCCCGCGCGCCAGCGCCGCCTGCCAGACGGTCACGGCGGGGCCATCCGGCGGCAGGCGGAAGAAGCTGTGCGCCAACAGCAGCGGCACGCCGATACCCACCGCCAGCAGCACGCCCATCCACAGGCCGAGGCCCAGGATCAGCCGCCCGCGCCACGCGGGCAGCCGCGCCCGCAGGCCGCACACGCCGAGCGCGGCCAGGATGCCCAGGGCGCACTCGATGACCACGAGCAGCCGCTGGTTGGCCGCCTGGTGCAGCAGCGGCAGCGCCGTCACCATGTCGAAGACAACCGGCCAGTGGTAGACCACGCCCGCCGCGACGATGCTGCCCGCCGGCAGGAACGCGGCCAGCGCGCGCTGCCGCCGATCCGGCGCCAGGAAGGCGAAGGGCGCCAGCACCAGGGGCACGATGCCGCTGTAGCTGTTGGCCTCGTTGTAGTTGGTCCAGGTGTCCCACCAGGTGCCGTGGGCCGGGTTGCCGAACAGGTCAGGGCTGATCGCCGTCCAGGCCAGGTAGAAGGGCAGCCAGAACTGCGCCGGTTCCGATCCGCTGCGGCCGGCCAGCGCGGCGCTGTGCGCCAGGTACTCCAGGAAGGGCAGGATCTGGATGGCCGCCAGCAGCGCACCCAGCAGGAACGCGGCGGCCCACAGCCCCAGCCGGCCCAGCAGCGGCCCGGCGCGGCGCGGCGTCGCCTGCCAGGCCAGGAACAGCGCGAGCAGCCCCGTCGCGGCGGTCATGTGGAAGGCCATTTCGGGCTGCCCGGCCAGCAGGGTCAGCGCGACCACGAGCGCCAGGACGGCCACGGCCCGCACGCCCGGTTGCGCCATGAGCCGCCCGGTGGCCCACCACAGCCAGGGCAGCCAGATCACGGCGCCTGTCAGCGGGTAGAGCAGCCAGGCGATGAGGAACCCGCCGAAGGTGAAGGTGGCCGCCGCCACCGCCGCCCCCACCGGCCCCACGCGCACCACCTGGCGCGCCAGCAGGTACATACCCAGCGCTGCGACGAACAGCTTCAGCCAGGCGCGCAGGGCCAGCATACTGCCGTCGGGCCAGAGCAGGTAGGGCCAGTTGAGCGGGTAGAAGACCGCCGACTGCATGTTGCCGATGAACGGCGCGCCGAGCATGTTGTCGGGGTTCCAGAGCGGCAGCGCCCCCGCGTGCAGCCGGGCGGCACTGTAAACCAGCCACGGCTCGAACTGCAACACACTGTCGGACAACAGGCCGTTGCTCGGCCCGCTCCAACCCGGCGGGCGCGCGGCGGCCCAAGGCTGCCAGCCGAACAGCAGATCGGCGGGCGACAGGAAGCGCCCGGTCAACAGCGCGGGGCTGAGAAACAGCGTCGCGGCCAGCGCGCAAAGCAGGACCGCCCAGGCCACCTCCCGCCGGGTCACGGGCGCAAGCAACGGCTCAGGCATATCACCCATGGGGCCCGGTGTGCTTGTCACGCTGAGCCAAGCCTGGGCCGCCGGCCAACCAGGGGCGATGAACAAGGCCGGGATGGCGGTGTAGGGGCGGGTTTGAAACCCGCCGTGCCGCCCCACGCGCCTTGTTTGGTTTCAGAGGAGCGCAGCGAAGAGTCTCGGCGCGTGTCCCGTCGTGCTTGTCACTCTGAGCGCAGCGAAGAGTCTCGTCTTGGACCCGCACGTGACGAGATTCTTCGCTGCGCTCAGAATGACAACTCGTGGGGGTCGGACTATCTGTTCCCTTGTCACTCTGAGCACAGCGAAGAGTCTCGTCTTGGACCCGCACGTGACGAGATTCTTCGCTGCGCTCAGAATGACAACTCGTGGGGGCCAGACTATGCGGGATGGCAACGGGGGATGGACGCACGAATCAGGCGATCCAATGGCCGGAGGCCCAGAAGTAGGTGGTGACGAGCAGCAGGGCGCCGGAGCCCAGCAGCCAGCCGCGTTCGAGACCGGGGCGGCGCTCGAAACCGCGCGCCAGCAACAGGAACGCGGGCCAGAGCGGCAGCAGGTAGCGGGTCGCGGCCATGGTCGTGCCCAGGCTCAGGGGGAAGATGACACCCAGCACCAGCCAGGCGAACTCCGGCGCGCCCAGCAGCCCGCGCCACCATGCCCACACGGCCAGCACTGCAAACAGCAGGCTGAACCCCAGGTCCTGGTAAATATAGAGCCGCTGGCCGCCGCCCCACCCCAGCACCGGGTCGGTGGCCGGCGTCGTCGTCTGCCAGGACTGGATGACCATGCCCAGCGAGTCGAGCCAGACCTGGGGGAAAAAGGTCGATTCGTGCTCCCAGCCCTTCTGTTCGGCTTCGAGGAAAATCAGACCGTTGCCGAAGGTGCTGTGCAGCCAGCCCATGTAGAGCAGCAGCGGCACGGGCACCAGCGCCAGCCAGAGCACGCTGGGGCGGAAGGTGGCCCGCAACCGCGCGCCCCAGCTATCGGCCTCGACCGACTGGCGGAAGATGTACTCCAGCAGCAGCACCACGCCCAGCAGCAGGCCCGCCCAGCGCGTGATCGCGGCCAGCCCGGCCAGCAACGAGGCGAGCGCCCAGCGCTCCTGGCGCCCCATCCAGAACACGGCCACCACCAGCAGGAAAAACACCGACTCCGTGTAGATGG
>DASSGZ010000641.1:0-13136 GCA_035693165.1 Chloroflexia bacterium
TGTTCCAACTCACCGAGTTCCAGCTTACCGAGTTCCAACTCACCGAGTTCCAACTCACCGAATTCCAGCTCACCGAGTTCCAGCTCACGCTACCCCAGGTGATGGGCTGGGTGCCCGTCCAGAGCAGGCGGCTGGCGGCGATGCCGGTATTGGCGCTGCCCGTTGTCGAGCCGTGGACCGCGGCGTAGATGTCCAGGTAGCCGCTCCCGGCGCTGCCGGCGTTGTAGGCCGGCCAGCGGCTGTCGTGGACGGCGGTCGCCATCAGGCGGTACTTCACCTGGTCGGGCGTGAGCCGCGGCTCGTCCTGCAAGAGCAACGCCGCCGCGCCGCTGACCATGGGCGCCGCCATCGACGTGCCCGACATGCGGAAGTAGTTGGTGCTGACCCGGTTGGACCCGTGGTCCTTACTGATCTTTAAGGCATCTTGCTGGGGCAGCAAGCCGATGATGTCGGTGCCGGGCGCGACCAGGTCGGGCTTGGCGAACCCGGACTCGGTGGGGCCATAGGCCGAGAACGAGGCCAGCGTGTCGTCGGCGATGCCGGCGGTGCCTTTATCGTCGGTGGCCCCGACGGTGATCACGAAGGGGTCGTTGGCGGGCGGGTAGACGCCGCCCTGGGTCTGGTTGTTGCCCGCCGACGTCACCACGACAATGCCGTTGAACCAGAGCACTTCGGCTGCCGCGCAAAGCGGGCTGGTGTGGTACGATTGGGCGTGCGTGGTGTTGAGCGACAGGTTGGCGACTTTGATGTTATAGCGGCTCTTGTTGTTGTACACCCACTCCATGCCCAGCACGACATCCGACTCGGTGGCCGCGCCCGCATCGTCGCTGACGCGCACATTGAGGATGTTGGCCTTGGGGGCGATGCCCATGTACTCCCCGTGCGAGTAGGAGCCGTCGCCGGCGACGATCCCGGCGACGAAGGTGCCGTGCCCGTAGGAGTCCACGGAATCGTGCTCGCCCCGGTTGAAGTTATTGCTGCCGATGACGCGCTTGCCGAGGTCCTTGGTGCGGAAGATGCCGCTGTCGATGACGGCGACGGTCGTGCCCTGGCCTTGCAGCTTGGCGGGCGGCTCATTCCAGAGGGCGTTGGCGCGCACCGCGCTGGGATAGGCGTTAGCGGGGGCGGTCAGCCCGACCGTGGTCGAGGGTAGCGACGTGGGCGCCGTGCCGCCGGTGTTGTCGGCGCCGGGGCTGCTGGTCACGCGCAGGCCCACGGCGTCATAGTAGATGGCATGGGGCGCCCGCAGCGCCCGCGCGTCGATGGTCAGTTCCAGGCCGTTGTCGAAATCGGCCCAACTCCAATTGCGGTTCGCGGTGAGATCGACGTAGATCGGGCCGGCGTTGGCCGCCCCAGTGACGGCGTCGAAGGCATGGTGGTCGAGAACGACAGGCGCGCCGGCCTGGCCGCCCACGCTCACCAGCAGGGCCGGATCTTCGCCGTCGCCCAGCCGCGCCGGCACATAGGCTTGCAACACCGCCTCCACCCGGCTGATGGCGTTGCCGGGGCTGATCTCGGCGCTGAACCCGCCGACGGCCATGCGCGCGTCGCGCCCCACGGCGAAGGTGCCGTTGGGCCCCGGCGCCGAGTCGGTCAGGGCGGGGACGTTGCTGAAGACCACGGCCGGCGTGGCGGCGACGCTGCCGGTGCTGCCGGTGTAGTTGGTGCCGCCCCAGCTCAGCGCACCGGGCACGAGCCGCGCTTTGTACGTCTCCGGTGTGCCCGCCGGGTCGCTGTTCTTATAGGCGCTGGCGGTGTAGCCGTCGACCGGCTTGACGTTCAGTACGTTGATGTCGGTGCTGAACTGGCTATATACCGCGGCCCCCCATTTCCAGTTGACGGTCATGCCGGGGGTGTCGGTCGTCAGCCGCCCGGTGATCGAGATCGGGGTGATCCCGCCGGGCAAGGTTGCCGGCGCCTGCAAGCCCAGGCCGGTGGCGAAGATATCGCCCGGCGTGCCGGCGGGCACCCGCGTGACCCAGCGGTCGTTGTCGGAGTCGAACGTGGTGGTGGCGGTGGTCGCCGCCGGGTCGAAGGTGATGGCCGCGCCGGGGATGCTGAGGCTGAGGTTGAGGCCATACCCGGCATATTGAATGGCCCCGTTGTCGAAGTAGATGGTGACCGGCTGGGGGCCGCGCACACTGGGATTGACGGTGCTGTTGAACCAGATATAGCTGCCCGCGTAGATGGGTTGCGAGTTGAACGTGGCCGCCTTGGTCACGCCGGGCACCACGCCGGGTTCGGTGGCCCAGGTGGTGAAGGTGGTGTCGTCGGCAGCCGTGCCCTTGACGGGCGCGTCGAGCGAGATCCAGCGTACGCCGGAGTCCTGGGCCAGCGCGGGCACCGCCGCCGCGGGCAGATCGGCGGCGAAGGCCTGGATGATCTGGAGATTCTTGGTGACGCGCCCCCCCAGCCGCGTCACGAGGCTCTCCGTCTGGGCGGCCCGCGTGGTCTTCTGGACGATGACCTGCAGGTGCGCCGCCGGCTGCGCCGCGGCGGCGACCAGCACCGCCGGCTCCGCGCGCATGGCCTGAGCCGGCGTGACTGGGGCGAGCGCCAGCAGCGGCAGCAGCAGCGCCAGCATCCCCGCCACGCGCAGCACGCCGCCGGAGCCTGTAGGTAGTCGCCAGTTGGCTACTTGTCTCATTCGTGCATCCTCCCGCGCCCCCGCGCGCCGCCCGCTGCGCCATGCAAGTCTAGATTCGGGCGACGCCGACCAACAAAAACCCCGGCTCTGTAAGGAGAACCGGGGGTTCGTAATCTCAGTTGGTCCGGGTGTGGAATCCGTCTGAGTTCGGTAACCCGGCTATCCAGCAATTGGACCCGTGGCTTTGCGCCCCCACCTCGCAATGGGTTTGCCGTTTCGTTCAGCGTTGTTAAGTCTGGGCCCCCAGCTAGAGGGGCTTAATGCAAGTTCCAGCACGCTTGTGGGCGGTGAACGCGCTAACGACCAGTGAGGGCTGCGCGACCGACGCGCAGCGACACCCAGAAGGTGGTGGAACTTGCACTAGTAACAGTATACGCGACGAACCTTACACCCCCGCTTACCGCGCTGGTTACAAATTCGTAATTTCTTATGCGCCGGGCGTTGCACCCTACCGTTGTATTACCGTACAACACATACAAGCCGGAGGTGCAGGTGGGAGCCGGCGCGCCAGGGCCGGCATCCCGCGATGAAGGGCACTGCGTGGGTGCGGTGCTAGGTGATGGGAAGGGGTGCCACGCCCGGATCGGGGTTCGCGGCCTCTGCGGGAAGCGGCGCCGACTCGACGGGCGCCGCCACCCGTTCGGCGATGCTGCGCAGGAAGGCGTCGACCACGGTGCCGTCCCACTGCTCCCAGCGACCGGCGCGGAGAATGTCGAGCGCCTGCTGGGCGGGTATCCCCTGGCGGTAGGGCCGGTCGCTGGTCATGGCATCGAAGCTGTCGGCCACGGCGACCACGCGCGCCCCGAGCGGAATTTCGGTGCCGCGCAGCCGATCGGGGTAGCCCTGCCCGTCCCAGCGCTCGTGATGGTGGCGGACGACCGCCACGCCCCGCGTAAAGTTGGCATAACGCTGCAGCAACTCGGCGCCCCGCGCGGCGTGGGTTTCCATGATCGCCCGTTCCTCCGGGGTCAGCGGGCCGGTCTTGTGCAACACCGCATCGGGCACGCCGATTTTGCCGATGTCATGGAGCCGCGCCGCCGTCAAGATGAGATCGACATCGGGCCCTTCCATCGGCAGCTCGCGCAAGATGCCCGCACACAGCGCGGTCACGCGGCGCGAATGGCCGCCGGTGTAGCGGTCGCGCAGGTCGACCGTGTCGGCCAGGCTTTCGAGCATCTGGCGCGTGCCGTCGCTCATCTCGCGCACGCTCTTGAAGGCCTGCTGCACCAGCATCGTCGGCAGCACGAGGAAGAGCAGGCTCAACGGCTGCTGGACCATGGCGATGGCGCCCAGGATGCCGATCAGATACTGGGCGCCTTCGACCGCCCCCGCCTGCCGCCAGTACTCGCGGATAATCTGGGCCGGGCCTTCCCCGGTGATCGGCGCGAGCTGCAACGGCACGGTCAGGCTCTCCAGCGCCCATAAGACGAGCGCGGCGGGCACCAGCGTCAGCAGGCCCCAGGCGCTGACCGGGAAGGCCAGGGGCAGGAGCGCGGTCAGCAGCACCGCGCTCATCATGCGCCCGGCCTGGGTGATAATGTCGCTGAGGTAGGTGCCGCGTTGCGCCCGCACCGACAGCTCGGCGGCGAGCACGGCCACCCCGGCGGCTGCGACGGCCAGAGCAGGCGGCAGCAGCACGGCCAGCAGGTAGATGGGCACGCTGGATGGGGCGATCTTCAACCGGTAATGGACATGGATCGGGAACTGGTAGGCCAGGAGCACGCCGCCGACGGTGCCCAGGACGGTAAACAACAGTGCCCCCGCATTCTCGGGAGCCAGGGCCGGCGGGAACCGCACCCAGGCGGCGGCCAGGGCAAGCAGCGCGGTGCAGCCCGTCACGATGCTGACGAGCGGCTGCTTGAGGATCGGTTGTGAAACGGCCGCCATCACGAAACTCCTTATGAGGGGCAACGCGGCGAGGCTATAACAAATCAGGCAACCGGGCGGATCGGTCGTCGCCCCAAGGCCGGGGTCACTACCACGGCGGTGTCATCCTCGCGCCAAGTGCGGGGAGTGCCGGGCAACAAGGCCGGCAGGCCCTGGCCGGGGCCTGCCGGATGGGTTACTGGCTCACTGTGACCTGGGTGCCGATGGAAACATTCGCCGTCCCGCTGGCCGAAGCGGACCCGACGGCGCCGCCGCCCTGCACCGTGATGGCGGTATTGGCGGTGATGGCGGTGTTACCGCCGGTGCGGACAACGGTCCCGGTGGTATAGCGTCGCGCCGGTTGATCGGCGTAGAAATTGAACACTTCTTTGGTGCCCAGCCCGCCCGCCGTGTGGACGATGCTGGTCACGGTGAGCCCCGCGGGCGCGTGGAGCGTATAGGTGACCTGGTGCACTTTGGACAGATCGGTGCCGATGTTGGCACTCAGCGTGACCTTGTGGCCGTCGGAAAGCCACACGATGGGATCGGTCCGGCAGACGCTGGCCCCGGCCTGCGCGCCGGGGGCAGACAGCAGGGCGATTAGCAGGAACAGGGCAGCGGCGGCGCCGCCCCGCCGGGTGTGGGTATCGGTGAACATAAGCTGCCACTCCTTAGCGCAGCGTTAGAATGCGCAACGGACCCTGTTGCGCGCCATCATGAAAGCAACGCGGAACCCGCGCCGGATCCGGGCATGGATGGATTCCCGGTGGAGCGCCGGCGAGCGCCCGGATTCGTGTGTGCCTGAGCCGGATGGAGGCGCAGAAAGCCCGTCTCTGTGGAAAGCCGGGGTGCGAAGGAGAGGTTACCGCTGGAATGAGTTCGGTAACCCGGCTATCCAGCAACTGGACCCGTGGCTTTGCGTCCCCACCTCGCGATGAGTTTGCCGTTTCGCTCCGCACGCCGGCCTGCCCAAAGCTGGTTGGGCCCGCGTGGTTCCATTATAGTAGATGCACCTTACACAGCAGCTTACCAAGTTGGTTACAGTCTTATAACAATGCGGCTGGACAAAGAAATATATAGCGCCGGGCCGCCGCCCGGTCCGCGCACCCGCACCCTCGCCACGGCGCCGGGTGGTGGTGTATAATAAGGCGCCCCGCCGCCCCGCGCCGGGTAGCCTTGCCGGATGGAACTGTGATGGACGAGAGCGACAGCCCCAGCCCCGAACCACGCCGCGACGATGAAGGCATCGCCGAGTTGGCCCGCGCCATCGAAGCGGTGCTGTTTGCCGCGCCCGAACCACAGGCGCTCGACGCGCTGCGCAAGGGCCTGGGCGCATCGGCGGCGCGGCTCGATGCCGCGCTGGATCACCTGGCCGCCGATCTGCGCGCCGGGCGCCGCGGCATCCGCCTGCAGCGACTGACCAACCAGGTCCAACTGGTGACGGCGCCGGAGATGGGACCGGAGCTGGAGCGCTACTTCGGCTACGAGGCGGGCACGCGCCTGTCTGCTGCCGCCCTGGAGACCCTCGCTATCATCGCCTATCGCCAACCGGTGACGCGCGCCCAGGTAGAGCAATTGCGCGGCGTCGATTGCAGCGGCGTGATCAACACCCTGCTGAATCGCGGCCTGATCGCCGAGAGCGGGCGGCTGGATACCGCCGGGCACCCCATCCTCTTCAGCACCACGCTGGCTTTCCTGCGCCACTTCGGTCTCGGCAGCCTGAGCGACCTGCCGCCCCTCCCCGCCGAGCAGACGCCGCAGGAACCGGCCGGGTAGCGGGCAGCCTGCCGCGCGGCACCGGCGCACCCGTCATACACCGCCGCCTAGGCCCAGCGCATTGGCGTGCTCAACGGCCTCGTGCTCCAGCACGGTAATCCACAGGTTCCAGCCCATGGTGATATTGCGGATGCGGGTGCCGTCTTCCAGCCGCTTGCGGAAGGGTTCGGTCGCTTCCAGGCGGGCCGCCGACAGCAAGCGCGGCTCGGTGAAGAGCGCGTGCAGCGTGGTAGCCGTGTCCAGCGCCAGGGCCTGGATGCGCGCCCAGGGCCACTCGGCGTGGCGAGCCGCCTGGTAGGCGTTGAAGGCGTCAATGCTGTCGAAGGTGGGCGCCGTGCTGTCGGGTTCGTAGTAGCCCGCAAGGCTGGTGACCATGCGCGGGTGGGTCAGCCCGGCCAGCATATCGCCGGCGCCCAGGATCGCGAAGCGCTCCCACTCGGCGATATGGCCGACCACCTGGGCCACGGTGCGCGTCTCCGTCCCGCCGGACACCATCTGCATCGCCTGCTCGTCCGTCAGCGCCTCCACCGCCGCGCGATACTCGGTGACGATGTTCGTGTGCAGCGCGGCCATGCGCTCATGGCGCTCCTCCGGGGGCAGCGCCATGATCTCCACCATCTGCGCGGAAAATTGATCGGCTTTCACAAATTGTCTCCTTTGCTGTCATTCACTTAGAGTCATGAGAGTTTGTTGTTATGTCAAGGAACCGGGGCGATGGGCCGGGCGCCGGGCCAGTTTCAAACCGGCCCCTACAGATACTGCGTCCCTTGCCCGCTACCCGGCAAAAACAAAGCCACCAGCCGGAGCAAGGTGGCTTCGTACGGACTCAATGCCGGATGGGGCGAGTATGCGACGGCTAGACGGCGCCGGCGGTCACGGCGGGCGCGGGATGGGACTCGGCTTCCGCACCGTGCGGGCGGTGGGTGCGCAACTCGTGGACGATGCGCTCCAGGGTGTCGACGGCGTAGTCGATCTCGGCTTCCGTGTTCTCCGCGCCGAGGGTCAGGCGGAGCGAGCCGCGGGCCAGGTCGAGCGGCGTGCCGATGGCGATCAGCACATGGCTGGGCTGGGTGGACCCGGCGGTACAGGCCGCGCCGCTGGAGGCGCAGATGCCGGCCAGGTCCAGCATGAGCAAGAGATCTTCGCCGCTACAGCCCGCGAAGCAGAAGGCGGCGTTGTTCGGCAGGCGCTCGGTCGGGTGGCCCTGGAGGTGGGCGTCGGGAATACGCGCCTGGATGCCGGCGATCAGCCGGTCGCGCAGCGCGGTGACGTGGGCCACCTCCTGCGCGCGCCTGGCGTGGGCGCGGGTGAACGCAGCGGCCAGGCCGACGATGCCCGGCACGTTCTCGGTGCCGGCGCGCAGGCTGTGCTCCTGCGCGCCGCCGTGCAGAATGGGGAAGATCTTCGTCCCGGTGCGCACATAGAGCACACCGACGCCCTTGGGGCCGTAGAACTTGTGGGCCGAGAGCGACAGCAGGTCCACGTTGAGGTCGGCCACGCGCATCGGCAGCGCGCCGCCCGCCTGGACCGCGTCGGTGTGGAACAGGATGCCGTGCCGCCGAGCCAGCGCGCCGATCTCGGCAATCGGCTGGATCGTGCCGATCTCGTTGTTGGCGTACATGACGGTGATCAGGCAGGTGTCGGGCCGGATCGCGCGCTCGATGTCGGCCACGCTGACGCGCCCGGTGCTGTCCACCGGCACCTGGGTGACGGCGAAGCCCTGCGTCTCCAGGAAGTCGAGCGTGTGGCCGATAGCGTGGTGCTCGATGGGGATCGAGATAATATGCGATGTGGCGTGGCCCGCCGTGCGGTGCGCGTAAGCGGCGCCCTTCAGGGCCAGGTTATCGGCCTCGCTGCCGCCGCCGGTGAACACGATCTCGCGCGGGCGGCAGCCCAGCACCCCGGCCACCGCGCGCCGCGCCGACTCTAGCCCCTGGTTGGCGGCCCGCCCGCGGTGATGCACGCTCGACGGATTGCCCCCGCGCTCGGTAAAGAAGGGCAGCATGGCCTGCACCACGTCCGGGTGGACCGGCGTGGTCGCCGCATGATCGAGATAAATATCGAGCGCGGCGTCCTTGCCGGGCCCTGGCCCCTGTATCACCGTCTCCATACCTGCTATCTAAGCTCCTTTGGTTAGGATCGCGCGATCCACACCGCGGCGGCATAAATCGCATTCTTCCGGGTTTCCGACCGATTCTTCGTATTATACCACAGGCGGGAACCGGCGAGTCCGGGGTGCGGCGTAGCGGCGTAGGGAAGAGGGAACAGCCCACCGCCCCGCGTCAGGTGTTGACGAGGCAGACGTAGAGGGATTGCATGCCGCTGGTGCCCTTGATGGTGGTGGGCATAAGCGGGCGGAAGGTGATGGGGTAGCGCGGGCCGGCGGCGGGGTGGGCCAGCAGGTAGGTTTCGGCCAGCAGCTTGAGTTCGGCGGTGGCCCAGACCTGGCCGGTGGGCGTGAGGTCGGTGACACGGCTGGCGAGATTGACCACGCTGCCGATGGCCGTGTAGTCCGTGCGGTGCGACGAGCCGATGCTGCCAACGATGGCCTTGCCGGACGCCAGCCCGATGCCCATACCGATGTCGCGGCCCAGACGGGCGTGCCACTCGGCCTGCAGGGGTTGGAAAGCCTCTTGCATCGCCAGCGCGGCGGTGATGGCGCGCGCCGCCTCGTCGCCCCGTTTCTGGGGCACGCCGAAGAGGGCCATGATGCCGTCGCCCAGGAACTTGTCGACCATGCCGTCATAGGCCACGATCACGTCGGTCATGTGCGAGAAATAGGGGTTGAGCACCTCGTTGACCAGCTCCTGCGGACTCAGCCCCTCGCTCAGGGCCGTGAAGCCGCGCAGGTCGGAAAACAGCACCACCACGTCTTGCTCCACCGGCGGCGCGGGCGGCCCGGCGGCCGTGCGCGCGGTGAGTTGAGCGGCGACCACGGGGCCGACATAGCGGGCGTACTGCTGGTGCAGGTCGGCATAGAGGTGGGCGTTTTGCATGGCCGCGGCGGCCTGGTGGGCGAACAACTCCAACAGTTGGATCTGCTCGACGCCGGGGCGCAGGCCGTCGTGAGGTGTATCGAACGAGAGGAAGCCGTAGAGCGTGCCGCCGGTGGCGCGCAAGGGGACCAGCAAGTTATCCTGCGGGCGCCATTCGTTGCCCACCGGCGTCGCGGGCTTGTGACCGTTGCGGCGGTTGCGCACGGGCGTCTCGTCGGGGATGAGGTAGGACTCGCTGATGCGGTACTCGGGGCGCAAGAGCGCCTGGACAGCGGCCCAGCGGTAGGTGGTGCGCGTGAGGGCGGCGACGGTTTTGCGGTCGCTCACCCCGGCCACCGCGCCCACCTTCAAGATGCCGGTCTGCGGGTCCAGCACGGTCACGATGCAGCGGCGGAAGCCCAGATGCTGGGTCGCCAGTTCGACGATGGCGCTCAGGAGCTGCTGCGGCTCCAGGCGGGTCAGCAACTGCTCGCTGATGCGCAAGAGCTGAGCGAGATGATCCTGGTAGTCGCGCAGGCGGTCGTGCTGCTGCTTGATGCGCAGCAGCGAGCGGACGCGGGCCAGCAGTTCCGGCTCGTCCACGGGCTTGGAGAGGAACTCGTCGGCGCCGGCATCGAGGCCATGCAACAGGGATTCGGCGCCGCTGAGGGCGGTGAGCAGGATCACCGGGATGTGGCCCACGTCGCGGTCGGCTTTGAGCAAGCGCACCGTGGCGAGGCCATCCAGCCGGGGCATATTCACGTCGAGCAGGACCAGGTCAGGCGGGTGGCGACGAATCGCCTCTAACGCCCCCTGGCCGTCGTCGGCGGTGCAGACCCGGCAGCCGTGGTATTCCAGCAACTTTTGCAGATTGCGCCGAACATCCCGGCTATCATCTGCAACCAGAATCAGTGGTCCTTTGGCGGAGTTATGCAGCATATGACTCCGGTCATGGCATCCATAGCAGGGTCCCGTAGCCTGCGGGTCCCGTGACGCGGGCCGGGCCGCACTCGCCGGGGGCGAGCCCGCAGGCCGTTGTCGCGGCTCATTATATCACACATTGGCCCGCCCCCCAGCCCGCCGTGGTCTTTCAGGGAAAGAGCGCCCTCGCAATTAGGCCGATTGGTCCCCGCGTTCGGTCTTTCGGCGCTTGCAATGGGGCGGGATGGGGCGGTATAATTAGCACACAACCCGATAGCGCAAACGTCGCGAACAGGACGAGTACGGGCGGGCGCCCCGCAGAGAGACCCGGTCACCGGCTGCAAGCCGGGTCGGTCCACGCCCCCACGAAAACCCCCTGGGAACGGCCGGGCGAAAGCGGTTTTGGCCGCGAGTAGTCGCAGGACGGCTGGCCCCGTTACCGGCCACGATGAGGCGCCCCGGCCTGCCCGGCGGCGTGCAATCGGGTGGAACCACGTGAGTTTGAGCCTCGCGTCCCGTGTTGGGATGCGAGGCTTTTTATTTGCCGCGCCGGCGGCTAAAAGGAGATGACGATGAGCGACATAGAACTGGATTACGCGCCGCACCCGGTGGCGGCGGAGGGACCGGAGTCCGAGGCGGCGCGGCTGGCGCGCATGCGCCATTCGGCGGCCCACCTGATGGCCGGGGCCGTGCTGAAAATGTTCCCGGAGGCGCGGTTCGGTATCGGGCCGGCCATCGAGGATGGCTTCTACTACGACTTCGAGTTGCCGCGGGCGCTGACCCCGGACGACCTGGCGGAGATCGAGGCGCGCATGGCGGCGGACCAGGCGGCGAATTACCCCTACGAGTATGCCGTGGTGAGCCGGGGCGAGGCATTGGACCTGTTCAAGGACCAGCCGTACAAGGTCGAACTGATCGAGAACCTGCCGGAGGATGCGACGATCTCGACGTACCAGCACGGGCAGTTCCGCGACCTGTGCCGCGGGCCGCATGTGCCGGGCACGGGCGCCATCGGGGCGTTCAAGCTGCTCAACGTGGCCGGGGCCTACTGGCGCGGCGACGAGCACCGGCCCATGTTGCAGCGCATCTACGGCACGGCGTTTCCCTCGCAGGAAGCGTTGGACCAGTACCTGTGGCGGCGGGCCGAGGCCGAGAAGCGCGACCATCGCAAGCTGGGCAAGGAGCTGGACCTGTTCCACTTCGACCCCACGGCGCCGGGCATGCCCTACTGGCTGCCCAAGGGCTTCAAGGTGCTGACGGAGCTGATCAACTTCTGGCGCATGGAGCATGAAGACCGCGGCTACCAGGAGATCTCGGCGCCGTTGATCAACGACAAGAGCCTGTGGGAAACGTCGGGCCACTGGGACCACTACAAGGAGAACATGTTCCTGATCCCGGTGGACGAGAACGTGACGTATGGCGTCAAGCCGATGAACTGCCCGAACGCGATGGTGGTGTTCAAGTTGAAGACGCGCAGCTACCGCGACCTGCCGCTGCGCCTGGCCGACTGCGACGTGCTGCACCGCCACGAGCGGTCGGGCACGCTGCACGGCCTGTTGCGCGTGCAGAAGATCCAGCAGGACGACGCGCACATCTTCCTGGCCGAAGACCAGTTGGAGGCGGAGTTCGCGCGGATCCTGGACATCGCCGACCGCTTCTACTCGATCTTCGGCCTGAAGTATACGCTGCGGCTGGGTACGCGCCCGGCGAAGTTCATCGGCGACATCGAGACGTGGGATAAGGCGGAAGCCACGCTGACGCGCATCCTGGAGCAGCACGCGGGACCGGGCAACTATCTGATCGAGCCGGGCGACGGCGCGTTCTACGGGCCGAAGATCGACATCCTGATGGAGGACGCGCTGAGCCGGTCGTGGCAGATGGGCACCATCCAGTTGGACTTCCAACAGCCGCGCCGCTTCGGCTGCGTGTACGTGGACAAGGAGGGCCGCCAGCAGACGCCGGTGGTCATCCACCGCGTGATCTACGGCTCGCTGGAGCGCTTCCTGGGCATCCTGATCGAGCACCTGGCGGGGGCGTTCCCGCTGTGGCTCAGCCCGGTGCAAGCAGTGGTCATCCCGATCTCCAACGTCAAGCACGGCGAGTACGCCGAGTCCGTGCGCGCCCAACTGAAGGCGGTCCGCCTGCGCGTGGAACTCGACGACAGCAGCGAGCGCATGGGCGCCAAGATCCGCCAGGCGCAGTTGCAGAAGGTGCCCTACATGCTGGTGGTGGGTGACAAGGAACGCGAGGCGGGCACCGTCAGCGTCCGCCTGCGCAGCGGCGCCGACCTGGGCGCGATCCCGGTGGACGCGCTGATCGCCCGCCTGCAAGCGGAAATCGCCAGCCGCGCGCTGACCAGCGCGGAGAACTAAGCCACCGGCCGGAGCTGGACAAGACACAGGCGCAGCCGTGAACGTGCGGCTGCGCCTGTGGTATTTCACAGCGGGTTTACCCTGTGGATGGCGCGGCGGCGATGCCGCGCCAATGATTGGGCAGGCCGTTGGCGACGAGGGACCGGGTAGCGCGCGGACAACACTCAGGGCCACTGGATCTTGTAGATACGCACGGTGCCCAGCGCGCCGATGGGCCGGGCGGCGACGAGTTGGCCCTGGGTAGCTAAAAAGTTCGTTAGCTCGGCGCGAGGAATATACAGGAAGCGGATGTCGGACGACAGCGCCTGGACATCGTCAACGATCGACGGGGCCAGCACGCCGTCCATCACCACCACGTCGGGGTGCATGGCCGCGAGGCTGTCGAGAAAATCGGCGCCGGGATGGTTCAAGCGATAGTAGCCGGGCTGTTCCCAGTTATAGTACGGGTGATCGGGCACGGCGAACCAGTAGGCGGTAGTGCCCAGCACGGCGCCGCCCGGCGCCACGGCGGCCCGGATCGCGGCCAGCGCCGACTCATAGGCCGCGGGGTCCTGGCGCGGGATCACCGTCCAGGCGCTG
>DASSGZ010000642.1:0-15660 GCA_035693165.1 Chloroflexia bacterium
CGTGATGACGACTATCAAGCCCAAGTAAGTTGATACCAAGGGGCGATCTCCCGCCGGGAGATCGCCCCTGCCCCATAACACTCGGCGCCATGCATCGCTGTAACATGCAACGGCACCGGCGGGGGGATACGCGCAAAGGAGGGCAACGATGCGATTCATCCTTCGGCGATTGGGCTTCTATCTGCTGGCCGCGTGGGCCTCGCTGACCATCAACTTCTTCCTGCCGCGCCTGATCCCCGGCGATCCCGCGTCGACCATCTTCGCCGCGTCCCGCGGGCAGATGCGGCCCGAGCAACTCCAGCAGATCAAGCAGGCTCTCGGGTTGAGCGACGACCCGATGATTATTCAATACTTCACGTACCTCGGCCATGTCTTGCGCTTCGACTTCGGGATCTCGTTTTCCTCGTTCCCCGCGCCGGTCACGAGCGTGATTGGGACCGGCTTTGTCTGGACCATGCTCCTGGGCCTCACGGCCCTGTTCATCAGCTTCATCATCGGCAACATTATCGGCGTCATCGGTTCCTGGAAGCGCGGCGGGCTGATCGACACCGTTCTGCCGCCGCTGCTGATTTTTATCGGCGCCTTTCCTCCGTTCTTCCTCGCGCTCATGGGCCTCTATTTCCTGGGTTTCCAGATGGGCTGGTTCCCCCTGCGCCATGCCTACGACGACGCACTCGTCCCTGCGTTTACTCTCGAATTTGTCGGCAGCGTCATTACGCACCTGCTCCTGCCGGCGTTGACGATTATCCTGGTCTCGCTGGGCGGGTGGGCGCTCGGCATGCGCAATACGATGGTCGGTGTGCTGGCCGAGGACTATGTGACGATGGCCGAAGCCAAGGGCTTGTCGCAGCGCCAGATCATGTTTAACTACGCCGCCCGCAATGCGCTGCTACCAAGCGTCACCTCGTTTGGCATGGCGCTGGGTTTTGTCGTGAGCGGGCAGATTCTGGTCGAAACGATCTTCGGCTATCCCGGCCTGGGCTACTTGCTGATCAAAGCCGTGTCTAACCTGGACTATCCACTTATGGAGGGCCTGTTCCTGATACTCACATTTGCCGTGCTCGCGGCCAATTTTATCGTCGACGTGTTGTACACCCGACTCGATCCACGCGTGCGTGTGAGCTAGACGGAGCCGCGGATCAGGCGCCGGGCCGACTCCGGCGCGGGTCCATCACGGAGGTGGGAGAATGCAAACTGAGAATAAGGTTCAGCGGGACGAGGACCCGGTCGAACTCAACCAACCCGATCTAGCCGACCGGTTGATGACGGAAGATATACGCGAAAAAGGCAACCGCTTGGAAGACATGGAGGTCAGCCCGGCGGGCCAGATGGTGGTGCTGCCGACCACGGCGCCGCCCAAGCCGCAACGGTTCACCTTCGGGCGCGAATTGCTGCGCAATCCGAAGGCCCGCATCGGCGTCGGCATCGTCGTGTTCTTCGTCCTCGTCGCCATCTTCGCCCCGATCATCGCGCCGGGCGACCCGACCGAGTTCGTGGATCTGCCGCACCTGGCGCCCTCCACCGCACACCTCTTCGGCACCGAGGGCCAGGGCAAAGACGTGTTCGCCCAGACCGTCTGGGGCGCGCGCATCTCGCTGACGGTCGGCTTCGCCACCGGCATCCTGACGACGATCATCGGGATCATCATCGGCATGTCGGCCGGCTACTTCCGGGGTAAAATCGACGATCTGTTGTCGCTGCTGATGAACCTGTTCCTGGTTATCCCCGGCCTGCCGCTGCTGGTGGTCATCGCCGCCTATCTGCGGCCGGGCACCGGCACCATCATCCTGGCCCTGTCCTTTACCGGCTGGGCCTGGGGCGCCCGCGTGTTGCGCTCGCAAACGCTGTCGTTGCGCGAGAAAGACTTTGTCTCGGCCTCGATCGTCAGCGGCGACAGCAACGCGCGGATCATCTTCCGCGAGATCCTGCCCAACATGGCCTCGATTATCCTGGGTGGCATGATCGGCTCGGTGACGTATGCCATCGGCGCCGAAGCAGCCCTCAGCCTGATCGGTCTGACCAACGTGGGCAACGTCAGTTGGGGCACCAATCTCTACTGGGCACAAAACAACGCGGGCTTGCTGACCGGCGCCTGGTGGACCTTCATTCCCTCCGGTATGTGCATTGCCCTGGTCGCGTTCGGCCTGTCGATGATCAACTACGGGATGGATGAAATCACCAACCCGCGCCTGCGCGCTGAAAGGGATGTGAACGATGTCCTCAAGCACAGCACGATCAAAATCGCCCGAAACAACATCGGCGCAACCCCTGTCGTCCGCCGCACGTCGTAGCGGCTTCGCGAGCGCGCCGCTGCTCGACATCCGCGATTTGCATGTCGAGTACATCACGCCGCGCGGTCCGGCGCGCGCCGTGGACGGCGTGTCGTTCTCGCTGGCGCCGGGCGAGGTGTTCGGGCTGGCCGGCGAGTCGGGCAGCGGCAAATCGACCATCGCCCATGCCATCCTGCGCGTGCTGCACCCGCCCGCCGTCATTTCGGGCGGCCAGGTGCTGTTCAACGGCAAGGACGTGCTGGCAATGGACGGCGACCAGTTGGAAGACTTTCGCTGGCGCGATGTCTCCATGGTCTTCCAAAGCGCCATGAACTCGCTCAACCCGGTCATGAAGATCGGCGACCAGATCACCGATGTGCTGCTGAAGCACAAACTGTCGGCGGGCGATGCCCGTGCCCGCGCCGCCGAACTGCTCAACGTCGTCGGCATCGAAAAGAGCCGGCTCGACTCGTACCCGCACCAGCTTTCCGGCGGCATGCGCCAGCGCGCCGTCATCGCCATTGCGCTGGCGTTGCGGCCGCCGTTGATGATCATGGACGAACCGACCACCGCGCTCGACGTGGTGGTCCAGAAGGATATCATGCAACAGATCGAGCAACTCAAGGAACAACTGGGTTTCTCGATCCTGTTCATCACCCACGACCTCTCGCTCATGGTCGAGTTTTCAGACCGCATTGCCATCATGTATGCGGGCCAGATCGTGGAACTGGCCCCGTCGGGCGAGCTGTTCAACAACCCGCTGCACCCCTATACCCAGGGCCTGATGAACTCCTTCCCCTCGCTGACGGGCCCGAAGCGGAAATTGACCGGTATTCCGGGTTCTCCGCCGAATCTGGTGGCCCCGCCAACCGGCTGCCGCTTCCACCCGCGCTGTAAGGCGTGCAACCCGATCGACACCAAGGTGGAGCCGAAGCTGCAAGAGGTGAAGCCGGGGCACTGGGTCGCCTATCATGTGGGGATGCCGTTCCAACCGGAGAATCTGTAGCCGCGCGGCCCCGTGGATGGGGTAACCAGCGCTCTCCGTGGAACGGCGTCCTCCGTTTTGTTGGAGGAGATTATGGCTGAGTCTCTAATGCAGGCGCAACAGGCGCCAGGGCAGGATGGCGGCGTGGTGCTGGAGGTCCGCCATCTGACCAAGCGCTTCCCCATCGGCAACGCGTTGAAGCCCAAACAGGTCCACGCATTGAACGATGTGTCGTTCCCCATCCAGCGCGGCAAGGTGGTCTCGCTCGTCGGCGAATCGGGTAGCGGCAAATCAACCACGGCCCGGCTGATCGCACGGCTAATGCCCCCCACCAGGGGCGAGATCCTCTTCAAGGGCAAGGACGTGTTGAAGACCGAGTCCGGCAGCGCGTCTCTGGCCTACCGTAGCGACGTGCAAATGATCTTTCAAGATCCGTTCGGTTCGCTCAATCCGGTCAAGACGATTGGCTACCATATCGAGCGCCCGCTGCTGATCCACAAGGTCGCGACAGGGCGGGAGGTGGCCGAGCGGGTGCATGACCTGCTGAACACGGTGGGCCTCACCCCGCCGGCCGAGGTTGCCAACCGGTTCCCCTACCAGCTCTCCGGGGGGCAGCGGCAGCGCGTGGCAATCGCCCGCGCGCTCGCCGTGAACCCCGAAATTATCCTGGCCGACGAGCCGATCTCCATGCTGGACGTATCCATCCGCATGGGCGTGCTGAATCTGATGGAGCGGCTCAAGGAAGAGATGGGACTGGGCTTCCTGTATATCACCCATGACCTCTCCAGCGCCCGCTATATCGGCGACGACACTATGGTCATGTATGCCGGGCACATTGTTGAGGGCGCCGAGAGCGATGAGTTGATGCACAACCCGGCCCATCCGTACACGCGCCTGCTGCTGGCGGCGGTGCCCAACCCGCACGCCGGGCTGCAAACGCGCAAAGTCGAGACGCGCGGCGAAATCCCGTCGCTGGTCGATCCGCCGCCGGGCTGCCCTTTTGCGCCGCGCTGCCCGCATGTCATGGACGTATGCCGCCAGTTGATGCCGGGCAAAGAGTGGCCCGCGCCGAATCACTGGGTGCGCTGCCATCTGTATGGGCCGGGCCCCGACCCGGCGCCTTATCCCGGCGAACGGGTCATTAAAGCGTGAGGAATAAGCTACCTATATGACCAACATGACCAAGCTGGAATTTCCCGCGGGTTTCCTGTGGGGCACGGCCACGGCGTCCTACCAGATCGAGGGCGCCGTGCATGAAGATGGGCGGGGCGAGTCGATCTGGGATCGGTTCTCGCACACGCCCGGCACGATCCTGGACGGCAGCACGGGCGACGTAGCCTGCGATCACTATCACCGCTGGCGCGAGGACATCGGGCTGATGAAGGAACTGGGCCTGCGCGCCTACCGCTTCTCCATCGCCTGGCCGCGCATCTTGCCCCACGGGCGCGGCCCAGTCAACCAGGCCGGGTTGGATTTCTACAGCCGCCTGGTCGATGGG
Organism: Chloroflexia bacterium; assembly: GCA_035693165.1. Classification (GTDB taxonomy): domain Bacteria; phylum Chloroflexota; class Chloroflexia; order QHBQ01; family JAICKM01; genus JAICKM01. Next base: position 4,754 of record DASSGZ010000642.1, read on the forward strand.
CTGCTGGCCGCCGGCATCACGCCGTTCGCCACGCTCTACCACTGGGACCTGCCGCAGACGCTGCAGGACGCGGGCGGCTGGCCGGATCGCGCCACCGCTGAGGCGTTCGTCGAATACGCCGACGTGACCAGCCGGGCGCTGGGCGATCGCGTCAAGCACTGGATCACCCATAACGAACCCTGGTGTGTGAGCATCCTCAGCCACCAGATCGGCGAACACGCGCCCGGCTGGCACGACTGGCCCGCTGCCCTGGCCGCCGCCCACCATGTGCTGCTGTCGCACGGCTGGGCCGTGCCGGTGCTGCGGCAAAACAGCCCGGACGCCGAGGTCGGCATCACCCTGAATTTCACGCCCGCCACGCCCGCATCCGACAGTCCGTCCGACGTGGCCGCCGCGCGCTGGTTCGACGGCTTCTTCAACCGCTGGTTTGCCGATCCGATCTACCGGGGGGCTTACCCGGAGGACATGGTTGCCGCCTACACCGCCGAGGGCCATCTGCCCGCGGGCGGCCCGGCCTTTGTCCACTCCGGCGACCTGAAGGCGATTGCCACGCCGATCGACTTCCTGGGCGTCAACTACTACACCCGCGGTGTGATCGGCAATCCGGGCGAAGCCGCCGCCGCGCCCACCCCGGCGCAGACGGAGGCCGCCAACGCCGAGCATACCGAGATGGGCTGGGTGGTCTATCCCGCCGGACTGCGCGATCTGCTGGTCCGCCTGGAAACCGACTACCACCCCGGCAAGCTCTATGTGACCGAGAACGGCGCCAGCTACTCCGACGGTCCCGGCGCCAACGGGCGCGTGCCCGACGAGCGCCGCCGCCGCTACCTGCGCGACCACTTCGCCGCCGCCAAGCAGGCCATCGACGCCGGAGTGCCGCTCGCCGGGTATTTCGTCTGGTCGCTCATGGACAACTTCGAGTGGGCCAAGGGCTATACCCAGCGCTTTGGCATCGTGTGGGTGGACTACGGGACCCAGCAGCGCACCCCGAAAGACAGCGCGCTGTGGTACGCGCAGGTGATCGCCGCCAACGGGCTGGACCCGGCGGGCTAGCCGGCGCGCCTGACAGAGAGCCGGCGACCGGCCACCGGGGTGCGGGTCCACACGCCCGCACCCCGGTGCATCAGTCGCCTAGCATGGCCGGCTGTGGCGTGCTTGCCGCGACCCGCCTATCCAGGAGGTCCCCATGCCCCGCGCCCCCCTGCTGACCGTCGATGATCGCCCGGTGCGCGATCTCAACAAGAACGGCCGCCTGGACCCCTACGAGGACCCGCGGCGCCCCATCGAGGAGCGCGTGGACGACCTGCTCGCCCAGATGACGCTGGAAGAGAAGGCGGGCATGCTGTTCCATACCATGATTATGATGGGCGAGGACGGCAGCCTGGTAGAAGGCGCGGGCATGTTCGGCCCGTTCTCGACCAGGGACATGGTGGTCGGGCGGCGCATGAACCACTTCAACATTCTGCGCGGCACCGGCCCCCGGCAAATGGCCGAATGGTACAACCGGCTGCAAGAACTGGCCGGGGAGACCCGGCTCGGCATCCCGATCACCATCTCGTCCGACCCGCGCCACGCCTTCAGCGACAACCCGGCAACCAGCTTCCTGTCCGGCGCCTTCTCGCAATGGCCCGAGCCGCTGGGCCTGGCCGCCACCGGCGACGCGGCGCTCGTGGAGCAGTTCGGGGACATCGCCCGGCAGGAGTACACGGCCGTCGGCATCCGCGTCGCCCTGCACCCGATGGCCGACCTCGCCACGGAGCCGCGCTGGGCGCGCAGCAACGGCACGTTCGGCGAGGACGCCGACCTGGCCGCGCGCATGACCGCCGCCTACATCCGCGGCTTCCAGGGCGCCACGCTCGGCCCGCAGAGCGTGGCCTGCATGACCAAGCATTTCCCCGGTGGCGGCCCGCAGAAGGACGGCGAGGACCCGCATTTCCCCTATGGCCGCGAGCAGATCTATCCCGGCGACAACTTCGACTATCACCTGATCCCCTTCGAGGCCGCCTTTGCGGCAGGCACCGCCCAGATCATGCCCTACTACGGCATGCCGGTGGGCACGCCGCTCGAAGCGGTGGGCTTCGGCTTCAACAAGGACGTGATCACCGGCCTGCTGCGCGACAAGTTCGGCTTCGACGGCGTGGTTTGCACCGACTGGGGCCTGTTGACCGACTCCGAGATCGGCGGCGCACCGTTCCCGGCGCGCGCCTGGGGTGTCGAGCACCTCAGCCGCCCGGCGCGGGCGAAGAAGATCCTCGACGCCGGCTGCGACCAGTTCGGCGGCGAATCCTGCCCGGAGGTGGTAGTCGAACTCGTGCGCAGTGGGCAGATCCCTGAAAGCCGCCTCGACCGGTCGGTGCGCCGGCTGCTGCGCGACAAGTTCCGGCTTGGCCTGTTCGACAATCCCTACGTGGACCCCGGCGTGGCGGAGCGCGTGGCCGGCAAGGCCGATTTCCGCGCAGCGGGCGAGCAGGCCCAGCGCCGGTCGATCGTGCTGCTGAAAAACGGCAACACGCCCAACGGTCCGACCTTGCCGCTGGCCGGGCGGCCCCGCATCTACGTCGAAAACCTCGACCCGGCGGTCGCCGCCACCTACGGCGAGGTGGTGCCCACGCCCGGCGACGCTGAACTGGCGATCCTGCGCTTGAAGGCGCCCTATGAGCAGCGCGAGGGCAATTTCCTGGAGCGCCTGTTCCACGCAGGCGACCTCGATTTCAAGGAGCCGGAAAAGAGCCGCATCCTGGGCCTGCCGGCGCAGGTGCCCACCGTGGTCGATATCTACCTGGACCGCGCGGCGGTGATCCCCGAAATCGCGGCGGCCGCGGCGGCGTTGCTGGCCGACTTCGGCGCGAGCGATGCCGCCGTGCTCGACGTGATCTTCGGGCGGAGCGCGCCGTCGGGCCGGCTGCCGTTTGAATTGCCGTCGTCGATGGACGCGGTGCGCCGGCAAAACCCGGACGTGCCCCGCGACTCGGCGAACCCGCTGTTCCCGTTCGGCTACGGCCTGACTTACTGAGGGAAAAGGAGCGCGCCGCCATGCAATGGGCCGAATTGACCGGCGATCAGTTTGCCGAAGCCGTCGCGCAGAGCGGGGGCGTCTGCCTGGTGCCTCTATCGGTGCTGGAGCGCCACGGCCACCACCTGCCGCTGGCGACCGACATGTATATCGCCCGCGAGTTGTGCCGGCGGGCGGCGACCCGCGAACCGGCGATGGAGTTTCCCGACTATATCTTCACCCAGATCCCGGAAGCGCGCCACCTGGCCGGCACGATCAGCATCGACGGCGACGTGATGCTGCGCCTGCTCGATAATATCTGCCGCGAGATCGCCCGCAACGGCTTGAAGAAGATCGTGCTGGTGAACGCCCACGGCGGCAACCACGGCCTGCTGTCGCTGTTCAACATGCTGCAACTGGCCGGCCCGCGCGACTATGTCGTCTACCTGGTGCAGCCCGTCGAGATGATGTTCGGCGGCACGCTGGAGACGCCCTGGGAGCCCACCAGCGACGGCCACGCCGGCCCCGGCGAAACGAGCATGATCCTGGCCCTGCGCCCCGATCTCGTGGATATGGGCCGGATCCCGGCGGATGACGAAGGGCAGGCGCGCAACCGGTTGCAGGCGCTGCGCGAGGCAGGCGTGCAAACGGGCATCTGGTGGTACGCCGACCACCCGACGCACTACCAGGGGGACGCCCGTCTGGCGACGCGGGACGCCGGCGAGCAACTGCTGGAGACTATGGCCGACGCGATAGCCCGCGCCGTCCGCGCGATCAAGGCCGACGACGTGACGCCGCGCCTGCAGGACGCGTTTCATCGCGCCGCCGCAGCACCCGGCAGCCTCATCCCCGATGGGGACTGATCCGGAGCGCGGGCGGGGAGGAGCATGATGGAAGAGCCGGTGGCGCGTTACGACCAGATCGATCCCACCGTCGAGGCCCGTGTCGACGACCTGCTCGGGCGCATGACGCTGGCCGAGAAGGTAGGCCAGTTGGTGCAGATCACGCCCTTCGCGCCGTTTGATGTCGCGAAAATGGAGGAGCAGGCGCGGCTGGCCGAGGCCGAGGGCCGGCCCTTCGTGTTTGAGCCGGAGGTGCGCGCCGATCTCGAAGAATTGATCCGCGCGGGCCGGGCCGGCTCGATTTTCGGCACCGCCGATGTGGCCCTGATCAATCGCTGCCGGCGCGCCGCCGTGGAGGGGTCGCGCCTGGGCATCCCGCTGGTCGTTGGCAACGATGTGATCCACGGCCTGCGCACCGTCTTCCCCATCCCGCTGGCCGAGGCATCGACCTGGGATCCGCCGCTGCTGGAGCAGGCCGCCCGCGTCGCCGCCGAAGAGGCGTCGGCCACCGGCACCGACTGGATCTTCGCGCCGATGGTGGATGTGGCGCGCGACCCGCGCTGGGGCCGCATCGCCGAGGGCGCCGGCGAAGACTCCTACCTGGGCGGCGTGATGGCCCAGGCGCGGGTGCGCGGCTTCCAGGCCGCCGGGCTGGCGAGCGGGCAGCGCGTCGCCGCCTGTCCTAAGCACTACGTGGCCTACGGCGGCGCGGAGGCGGGCCGCGATTACAACACCGTGGACATTTCCGAGCGCACCCTGCGCGACGTGTACCTGCCGCCCTTCAAGGCCGCCTTCGACGCCGGGGCCGGCACGGTGATGAGTTCGTTCAACGAGATCGGCGGCGTGCCCGCGACCTGCAACGCCTTCATCCTGACTACGGTGCTGCGCGACGAATGGCAGTGGGCCGGCATGGTGGTCAGCGACTACGAGGCCGTGCGCGAACTGCTGGCCCACGGGGTGGCCGCGGACCTGGCGGACGCTGCGCGGCGCAGCATCCTGGCCGGGCTGGATATGGACATGGTCAGCAACGCCTACGCCGATCACCTGGCCGCGCTGGTGGACGCGGGCCAGGTGCCGATAGCAGCCGTTGACGAGGCGGTGCGCCGCGTGCTGCGGCTGAAGATCCGGCTCGGCCTCTTCGAGCACCCTTACACCGACGAGGAAATCGCCGGGAAGGTGATCCTGCGCGACGACTTCCGCGAGGTGGCGCTACGGGTGGCCCAGGAGTCGATGGTGCTGCTCAAGAACGAGGGCGGCTTGCTGCCCCTGGCGGCGGACGCTGGGCGGGTCGCCGTCATTGGCGCGCTGGCCGATAACCGGCGCGAACTGCTCGGGTGCTGGGCGTTCCACGGGCAGCCGGAAGACGTGGAAACCGTGCTCGAAGGGCTGGGCGCCTACCTGGAAGGCGACAGGGCGCCGGTGTTCGTGCCGGGTTACACGCTGCCCACGAAGCCGGCCGGCTTCCCGGTGCCCGGCGAGGCAGACGGCGCGGACGGCAAGGCGACCCTTGATATTCCCGCCGCCGTGGCCGCGGCCCGCGAGGCCGATGTGGTGGTGCTGGTCGCGGGCGAGAGCGCCGACATGAGCGGGGAGGCCCACTCGCGGGCGCACCTGGGCCTGCCGTGGCGCCAGCAGGAATTGCTCGACGCCCTGGCCGCCACCGGCAAGCCGCTCGTCGTCGTGCTGATGAGCGGGCGGCCCCTGGTCATCCCCCGCGTGGCCGAGCAGGCGACGGCGCTGCTCGCTGCCTGGCATGGCGGCATCCGCGCCGGGCGGGCCATCGCCGACATCCTCTTCGGCGCGGTGAACCCGTCGGGCAAGCTGACCGCAAGCTGGCCGCGCACGGAGGGGCAGATCCCCGTCTATTACGCGCACAAAAACACCGGGCGCCCGGTCAGCGGCAGCGGCACAACGCAGTTCGAGGAGGCGTTCAAGTCCACCTATCTCGACGTGCCGAACGCGCCGCTCTTCCCCTTCGGCTACGGCCTCAGCTACACCACGTTCGCATACCGCGATCTCGCCGTCGCGCAGCGCCGGCTGGGGCTGGACGGCACGCTGGAGGTCAGCGTCGTCGTCAAGAACAGCGGCAAACACGCCGGGGATGAGGTGGTGCAACTCTATGTGCGCGACCTGGTAGGCAGCGTGAGCCGCCCGGTTAAGGAATTGAAGGCGTTCCAGCGCGTGAGCCTGCAGCCGGGCGAGGAGCAAACCGTGCGCTTCGCCGTGCCCGTGCGCGACCTGGGCTTCCATGGCCTCGATATGCGCTACACGGTCGAGCCGGGTGCCTTCAAGGTCTGGGCCGGGCCGAACGCCGTCGAGGGGCTGGAAGGCGATTTCGAGGTACAGGGAGACTGACTCATGCGACGTGAACTCCTGACCGGAGCGTGGACCTTTCGCGAAGCGGGCGCCGATTCCTGGCTGCCGGCCACGGTGCCGGGCGGTGTCCACACCGACCTGCTGGCCGCCGGGTCCATCCCCGACCCGTTTATCGGCGACAACGAGAAGCGCGTGCAGTGGGTGGGCGAGCGCGACTGGGAGTACCGCCGCACCTTCACGGTAGCACCCGAGATGCAGGCCGAGGACAACGTAGACCTTGTGTGCGACGGCCTCGACACGCTGGCCGCCGTGTGGCTCAACGGCCAATTGCTGGGCGAGACGGACAATATGTTCCGCGCCTACCGCTGGCCCGTGCGCGACTTGTTGCGCCAGGGCGAGAACGAGGTGCGCGTCCAGTTCCGGTCGCCGCTGCGCTACACCCGGTCGCGGTACGAGCAGCACCCGCTGCCCGGCGTCGCCGAGATGGTGATCCCCGGCGGGCAATACCTGCGCAAAGCGCCGTACCATTTCGGCTGGGACTGGGGGCCGCAGCTCACGACCGTCGGCATCTGGCAGGACATCTACCTGGAGGGCTGGAGCACCGCGCGCTTCGCCAATGTCCACCTGCGCCAGCAACACGCCGCCGGGCGGGTCACGGTGTCCGCCCAGGTCGCGCTGGACGCGCAGGGTGGGGGACCGCTGGCCCTGGACATGGCGATAACCACGCCCGGCGGCGAGATCTTGCGCGAGCGGGTTGACATAACAGATAAACAAGACACAGTAGCGATTACCATCCCCGACCCGCAACTCTGGTGGCCGAACGGCCATGGCGCCCAGCCGCTGTATCAAGTAACCGTGCGCCTTCAGGGCGGAGAAACGGAACTGGATTCGCGTTCTTACCAGGTGGGGCTGCGCACGCTGGAGTTGCGCCGGCAGCCCGATACGGAGGGCAGTTCGTTTACCTTTGTCGTGAACGGGCAGCCGATCTTCTGCAAAGGCGCCAACTGGATCCCCGCCGACTCGTTCGCATCCCGCGTCACCCCGGCGCGACTGGGGCAGTTGATCGCGGCGGCTGCCGCTGCCCACCAGAACATGCTGCGCTGCTGGGGCGGCGGCTACTACGAGAGCGAAGCGTTCTACGATCTCTGCGACCGCTATGGCCTGCTGGTCTGGCAGGATTTCATGTTCGCCTGCGCCGCCTACCCGCTGCACGAAGAGGCTTTCGTGGCGGGGATCCGGCCCGAAGTGGTCGAGCAGGTGCGGCGGCTGCGCCACCGGGCGTGCCTGGCGCTCTGGTGCGGGAACAACGAGATCGAAGTGGCCTGGTTCGGCTGGGGCTGGGATACGCCGGAGTACGCCGACGTGAAGGCGGCGGACCAGCAGTTCTTTTACCGCACCCTGGCCGGCTGGGTGGCCGCCGAAGATCCCGACCGCGCCTACTGGCCCAGTTCGCCGTCGTCGGGGCAGCCGGGAACCGATCCTGACAGCGACGCGGTGGGCGACACGCACCTGTGGCAGGTCTGGCACGCGCTCAAGCCGTTCGAGCACTACCGGACCCGGCACTCCCGCTTCGTCAGCGAGTTCGGCTTCCAGGCGCTGCCCGCCCTCGCCACGGTCGCCACGTATGCCGAGCCGGCGCAGTGGAACATGACCTCCTATATCATGGAGCATCACCAGAAGAATGTCGGCGGCAACGGGCGCATCATGAGCTACCTGACTGCCCATTTCCAACTGCCGAAGGACTTCGCCTCGCTGGTCTATGTCTCGCAGGTGCTGGAGGCCGAGGCGCTGCGCGTGGGGGTGGAGCACTGGCGCACGCTCTGGCCGCACACCGCGGGCACGCTCTACTGGCAGCTTGACGACTGCTGGCCGGTGGCCTCGTGGTCGAGCATCGACTACTTCGGGCGCTGGAAGGCCGCGCACTATGCCGCGCGCCGCTTCTACGCGCCCCTGCTGCTCAGCGCCGAGGTCGAGGGATTCGCGGTCGGGTTTGCGGTGCACAACGACCGCCCGGCCCCGTGCGCGGGCAGCGTGCGCTGGGCGCTGGAGACGTTGCAAGGGGCGCGGGTGCAGGCCGGAGAGGTGCCGGTGGCGGTGGATGCCTTCGCCGCCGTGCGCCTGCCGGCGCTCGACCTCTCCGAATATCTCAGCGACGCCAACAGCCGCGACGTGGTCCTGGTGGCGGAACTCTATCCCGCGGCGGCGGAGGCTCCCGCCGCCGGGTGCGTGGCGCCGTTCGTGCCCAGCAAGCATTTGAGCCTGCAGGATCCCCAACTACACGCTGAGGCGCACGCCCAGGGCGATCAACTGCATATCGAGATCACCGCCCAGTCGCTGGCCCGCTTCGTCGAACTGGCGCTGGCGGGGGTCGATACCGTGTTCAGCGACAACTACTTTGATCTGCCGGCGGGTCGCACGCGCGTCGTGACCACGCCCCTGCCGCAAGGCTGGACCCAGCAACAGGCGCGCGCGGCGCTGCGCATGCGCAGCTTGTTTGACTCCTATGCGTGAGGTGGCCTGGTCGCCGGGCGCTGACCCCGCTACCGATGGGGCGCCCGGCAAGGTAAGGACAACGCGGTGAGCGAGACAGGGCCGGATCCGGGCCGATATGGGATCGAGGAACTAGACGAGGCGCCGCGCGCGCCCGGCAAGACCGCCCGCTGGGGCGAGGTGCTGATCGGCCTGGCGCTGCTGCTGATCGTGGCCGCCGTCGGCGGCGCGAACTGGTGGCAGGGGGAAACCCAGCACGTGGCCTACCGGGCGGGCGACCGGGCGGCGACGGCGCAGCAGTGGGAGGATGCGCGCGACCAGTTCCTGGCGGCGGGCGGCTATTCCGATGCGCGAGCGCGCGCCGCCCAGGCCGCCGCCCAGATCGCCGAGCGCGATCGGCAATATGGTCTTGCCCTGGCCGCCCTCGCCAAGGACGACGGGGTGGCAGCCGTCCGCGCGCTGGACGCCCTCGACAAGATCGAGCCCGAGTATGGCGGTACGGCCCTGCTGCGCTCCGAGGCCGAAGCCCTGCTTTACCGCAGCGCGCTGGAGGGCATGGTCGCGCTACGCCGCCAGGCCAGCCCGCCCGGCCTCTACTACCGCACCGCCGACGACTGGGTCTGGCTCACGGGGAGCGATGCGGCCAGTTCGCTCCATAACGACGGCGACAGCAGCTACATTGTCTACGACGTGCCTGATGCCGCGGGCAAGAGCGCGGCCCGGCGGCTGATGGCGGCTCACGTCGAAGGCGGCTCACTGTCCTTTGCGCCGATTGCCCTCAGGCCGGCGGCGCGGGTTTTCTGGGGCGCGGTGGGGGGTTGGAGCTATGCGTCGGGCTGCCGGGAGTCGATCCCGCCCCAGTCGCGCAGCTACTATTGTGTGGACGGCATGATCTATAGTGCCGCTGACAGCACCGTTACCACGCCCGTCAAGCTGCCCGGTCCCAACTGGATCGTGGTCGACCTGGCACCCGCCGGCAGCAAGATGCTGGTTGCCGACGTCAGCACCGGCCCCGGCGGCGCCGCGCACGCCGCCCTCTATGTCGCCGCGGCGGACGGTAGCGATCCGCAACTGCTCTACGAGGGCGCGAGCTGGATCGAGCGCGCCGCTTTCAGCCCGGACGGCCGCTATGTGCTGGCGACCCTTGCCAGCACCGGCGGCGCGCAGGAAACGACCTACAAAGCCGTCCTGCTAGATCCTGCGGGCGATGTCGGGCCGCAGATCATCGACATGGCGAACTATCCGAACGACGACACCGCGGCGGGCATGGACTTCGTGCTGTTGGCGGGCGCCGGGTCCGGGAAAGTCGCCGTCATGCAGTATGGCGACGGGCAAATCCTGGTCAAGATCCTCGACCTGACAGGGGCGCCCCAGTTGGTGCAGCCGGTCGCGAGCAGCTTGCTGTCGCTCGCGCCGCTGATGGTCACGCGCCTGGACGACGGGGGGCTGCTGCTGTGTGGCCGGGTGAACAACGTATCGATCACGCTGGACTCGCTGAATACATACATCGGCCGGTGCGTGCTACACGACAGCGCCGGGCAGGAAACGACCTTCGATCTACCGGCGATCACCCGCTACGGCATCGGCTATGCCTGGCCCCGCCAGGGCGCGCTGTTCTACCCGATCGCCGTGCCGCAGGGCGGATCTGCCGGCCTCTCGGTGCTGCGGATCACCCCGACCCCGCCCACCGGCACCGGGCGGGCGCCTGCCGTGATCTTGCAACTGCCGCTCGACGCGGGCCAGCCGTTGAACCTGGTGGCCGGGCCCGAACTGCTGGCCTACGCCCGTCAGGGCCAGTTGCACGTGCGGACCTACGACGGCCGCTTCGATCTGCCGCTGGAACAGGGCATCGACGTGCTCTACGACGTGCGCGGCGAGGCCAATATCACCATGCTCTTCTAACCGCCTCACGCCAAACGGTCCAGCCCCTATCCGTCAATGGACCTAGGTTCTGCCGGGCCTAAATGGTGGGTCTGCATACTCCCCATTTCCGATACCGTATCTGCGCGATCCGGTTATAATCACATTGTTCGCAAGATGCGGAAGCAGTACGGGGTGCGCGCATTCCGTGGAAAGGATAGTAGAAGCAGAGTATGTTTACCGATATTTACGTTAGCATCCAGGCCAGCCAGGTGCTCCAGGAGCGCTGGCACCAGGAAGCCGCCCAGCCTCGTCTCGGGTGGTTGGCTGGTCTCCTGCACCGGGCGCCCGCAAGCAAGTAGGCGCGCGGCCAATCACATCGATCTTTATTGGCGGGCCAGGTCAAG